>BPGU01000002.1:900000-1197101 GCA_026003195.1 Armatimonadota bacterium | reverse complement strand
TGGGCGGTAGTGGATTCGAACCACTGACCTCCTCGTTGTCAACGAGGCGCGCTCCCGCTGCGCCAACCGCCCACACGCTTCTGTATTATAGCATACGCCTCAGGGGTTGTCAAATAGAGGAAATCACCTCGTGCAAGGGGAACCTGTTCCACAGCCGGCACACGGGCAAGCGGAACTCCTTCCAGATATCATGCCTCATTGCGCACCATCGCACAACCCTCCTGCAAACGCTCGTCCTCCGCACTCCGCCAACCGGGCGGCATCCACTGCATCTGTCTTGCAGCGGCGGAAACCCTCCCGCACCTGAGCCGAAGCCAGCAACGCTACCCGAAAGCCTGCCCTTGAAACGGCGGGTGACCTTTTTCTGCTTCAGAAGCGGGGTCTTTCCTCGAGCGCGCTCAGGGTGTTCCGGTCCCCTTGGCGGTGTGCAGGAAGAGTATATCATCCTCCTCTTCCCACATCTATACTCACAGAAGCGAAGAATCTGATTGTAGTGACATCTTCAGATACGACGTCGTAAACCAATTTTGTCATGCTGAGCGACAGTGAAGCATCTCCAAGTGTCGTTAGGCGGAGATTCTTCGCTTGCGCTCAGAATGACAGGGTTGTTGCCACTATCTTGCTGTTACCGGAACAATCAGACCTGACAAACCACTAAAGCAACACTCTTATTTTGTACCACTATCCTTCTCGAATCAGCCACACTTCCGCCACCTGGCAACCCCGCCCTTCGACGAGCTCCCACTTCAGGCGCAGCACGCCGCTGCGCGTCGCCTCCTGAGGGATGGCAAACTCCATCACCGAAGGCGGTTGTGTGCCCCTCAGTGCACCGTGAATCTCTACCGAGTCGTTCGCTATCAGGCGCATCACCGCGCGAAATCGCCCGTTATACACCACCCGCAGGCGATAGCGCGCGTTCGGGTCTAAGCCGGTATACAGCATCTCTAACGGCGTGCCGTACAGCGTGGATGCCTGGCTACCCCACGACAGGCGGTAACCCGGAGCCATCGCACCGAACTCGTCCTGTGCGGAGCGCAGAAAGCCGGGGTCTTTCGCCCATCCTTCCCCACGCACCAGATGCGGCTCCGCGTTGGGATTGCCCAAGTCATCATAGAAACCACCCGGACCAGGCTCCGTCCACCGTGCGATTTTGACCAGCGCCTGCGCCTGTTGTTCGGCGGGCAGCTGCAGGGCTTTCTCCATCTCCGCGAGCAGCCACAGGCGATTGTTCAACGGCTCGTCCATCGTGTCCAGCACCGCGCCGCGCTCCGCTCCGTCCGCATGATAGCGCGATACGCTCATCTGCATCCCGATGCTCTTCCACAGCGCCTCACCCAGAGCCAGTATCTCCTGACGCATGGCTTCAATAGCGGGCGTCACAGCAGGCTTACTCAAAATGGCTCTCGCCTCATCGCACGCCCGGCGCGCTCCCAGACGCTCCGCCTGCTCTAAAACTCTCAGGGCATCCTGCTCCTGCTTGCTCTCTACCTCCAGACGCGCTTGCACAAACACATCGAAGAGCGCACGAAAATACGCCATCTGCAAACGCCAGTTGCTCTGCCCCTCTTTGCCCAGCGCCTGCCAGAGACGTTTCCACAAGCCCAGTGTCAGGCGTGGACGCGGATTGCCCAGAAGCGCGCCCTGCCAGTTCCGTTCCAGCGCCAGCAGCCCCTCCGCGATGTCCTCCGCAAACTCGGAGGAGATGTACACACGTCCATACTCTATGAGCACGTTGCGTACCGCACAGCGCGGGTCCCACAGTCGCGCCGACCATATCGCCTTGTTCACATCATCGTTCACGCCTTCCGAGTAGGTGATACAACCGTCGGCGAGGTTCATGAACAGATTATGGATGTGCGCCTGCGCCATCGGGCGGGGGTTGATCGGCTCACGGTTGAGGGTCAGCGCGTACGCCATGTCCCATTCCGGCACGGGATATTGACAGCGCACGCAATGCGTAATGTCGGGATAACGGCGCAGTTTGTAGCGAGCCGGAACCATCTCGCGCACCCGTTCCATCCGGTCACGTATCCAGGGACCGTATACCACGCCGCTCAGCCAGTCCGGCTGTTGCTCGCGCAGGAAGCGATAGAAGGCGTCCATTCGCTCGCGGCTGAAGCCTTGTGGAGAAAGCCATAGCCCGGCACGGGGATGCACCCTTCGCAGCTCCTCCGCCATCCTCTCTAACAGCGGGAACAGCTCCTCGGGGGGCATATCGCCCGGGTCGCCTCCCGGCACAAACACGTGGTCCAGGCGCGGCATAGATTCGAACAGCCGTCGTCTGGCTGCCACCATTTTCGGGATGTCCGCGGGTTGACCCGACGGCGCATCGGTATTGGGTAGCCAAATCCACACGTCCAGGTCATACTCATCCAGCAGAGAGGATAGCCGAACGTTCATCTCCCACGGCGACAGGGGCATGATGGCGGTACGCGGCTCGTCCGGTCTCAAAGCCGGGATGAGCTCGATGCTGTTCGCTCCGAAAACCAGCAAGTCGCGGATGTACTGCTCGTACTGCGCCACGTTCCACGCATCGTAAGTGTTCGGCGTGCTGCGATAGCCTAACTGGTGTCCTCGGATGGGGAAGCGGGCGGAGGTGGAAATCAACCTGCCCGGCTGGTGGTCGGGGAGCCAGGCGCGTGCTCGTTCGGTATGCAGCCAGCGCAGCAACTGCCCCACCGCGAACAGCGCAGCACGCCCGCAGTTGCCCACCAGCCACAGACGCGGTGCGCGCGGGGAGAGCAGCTCTAAATAGAGCGTGTAGCCCTCAGCGGAGTCGGCAGGTGGTTCCGCCTGTCGGGGCAGAGATAGTCCGGCAGGCACACGCTGAGGATGCGCTATCACTACCGTCGGCACGCCCTCGCGAGGCATCTCCACTATCTGCCACGAGAGACCAGTGCGTCGCTTCACCTCATCGCGCAGGAACTGCGCCGCCTTCCGTTCCGCCCGATGCGCCGCGCTCCCTGCGCTCACCATCACAGCACGGGAGAAATCATGGTTCATGAGGTTCACCCCCCATCTGGATTTCGCCACATTCCGCGTCACTCACTTTCCCCAAAGCAGCTTCCCAAACGCTCCCACCAGCTCATATTTGCGCTCCCAGGTGGTGTACATGAAACCGGTGACCCCCTTTGTCTTCTGGGCGAGCTCGTGCCAGCCTTTCACCTCGTCCAGGTTGGGGGCGTCGTAGTAACAGGCGATGAGGGTGCGGAAGCCCTCTCTGGCAAAGAAGTTCAAACTCTCTGCCCGCGGTGCACCACCCCACACGGCGATCACCGTGTCTTTCGGGATATACTTCCAGGAGCCGGTGAAGTCGCCCTGCACAAGGTAGTAGTTGCCGTGGGCGTTGTGGTTCGGGTCAAACATGTCTGACCATACGTACACCTGCACCCTGGGGTTTATCTTGCGCAGAATCTGTGCCTGCTTCGTCACGCATTCGCCCAGCAGTTTCGCCATATCTTTGCCCGCACAAGCAGCGCAAGTGCCACCCATGCGCACCTCATCCATGCTCAGGATCACCTTCTGGAACTTCAGGTGCTCCCACAGCAGTTTCGCTTCGTGCTCATAGATGTCGTACAGTGCGGGTTCCGCCATGCATACGGTCACCTGGCTCTCGTAGATAACCATCGGGTGGTACCAGCTGACACGCAATCGCTGCCCATCGCGGATTCGACTGCCGGGTAACAGTTTTAAGGGTGGAGCGGGGCGGTCGACGTTCCAGAAGGAGAAATCGGGGTCCACCAGAGGCGCATAGTCCCTGCCCTCTTCGTAGGTTACGGAGCCGTCTTCACTCCTGACGGTGACCGGCGTGCCCGGACGGCGCAATACGTTGAGCGGCCCGACCTCTTCCAACGTCCAGTCATCCACCCAGAACTTGCCGGACTGCCCACCCCAGACGCCCACATACACCAGCACCTTCTCGTTCGCCATGCTGTTGAAGGTGATGGTGAGCTTGCGCCAATCGGACGTTTCAGGCACGTCGAAACTGCGCGGTGCCAGATCACGGTTGCCTGCCAGCACCAGCAAGCGCAGGTTCGAGCGCGGGCGCAGCCCCTCGGTTTTCACCCACACGCTCATGCGGTAGCAGCGATAGGGATGTACCCGCACCTCCTGCATCACGCGAGCGTTGCCAGCAGGCTGAGCGCGGAAGTTCTCCAAACGCAAGGAGGCTCTACCGCTATGTACCACCTGTGTGTCGGGAAAGGACACTACCCCCGGCTCGTCGTGGAAGCCGAACGCCTTCATGCGGTTGCCTTCGAACTCCTCAAAACCGCCGTTCACGATGGAAACAGGTGGGTCGGGCACATGTCTCGCTTCGTTGCCCTGCACCACGAAGAGCGCGTCCCTGACGGGCATCCCCTCCGCCAGGTGGCGGTCATGCCACAGCACACCGCCTCCGTAGCCCACCGAGAAGATGGAGGGAATGATTTCCAGCTTCAGTCGCTCGCAGGTTTGCTTCACCCGCTGCAAGCGGCGAAAGTACTCTGGCGGTTGTTTGCAGAGCGCATCCAGATTCGCTGAGAGCACTGCACCGTTGTAGCCGTGTTTCGCTGCCTCTTCCAGCACAGTGATGATTTGCGTGACATCCTCGTCGCGGTTCAGCCCCCAGCCGAAAATCCACACCCAGCGGTCACGGTAGCCCTGCGCGAGTGCAGAACTACTCCATCCGAGAAGAATAAGTAACATGAGCAAATAGCGCATGGTAAGCACCTCCTTCGTTTGCCACGAGGAGTGGCGGTCGATGACACGAGAAACGGCTCGGCAGGAGCCTCGCCCTCCCCAGTGCGTGTCCTTGCGAGCGTGAGCGAAGCCATCTCCCCCGCCTCCAGTGCAGTGATCCGCTGACCTCTTTCACGGCTGAAGCCGTTCCCTCTCAAACCAAGCCCTGCCTGCGCAGGGCTTACCTAGCCAGCGAAGGCTGGCTTCGCCTGAAAGGGCGTGGCTTCAGCTGCAGACGCTCAGGGAGCTTCTTCGCTGTTTACCTGGAGCGCTCATGCACGCCACACCATTTCTCTGCTATGAGAAACATTCCTCTGCGGTGTCTCGCCGTGGAGGCGGTGGGTTGATGCGGCAGGCGTAAAGTTATGCTATACTGAAAATATGGCTAAGCTCTTTGTATTGTCCGGTCCCAGCGGGGTAGGAAAGGATACCCTCCTGCACCTCTTGCTGCAGCGTGTGCCCGGCGTCGTCAAGTGTCTGACCGCCACCACGCGCCCCCCACGCGAAGGAGAACAGCACGGGGTGGACTATCTCTTCCTCTCCCCGGAGGAGTTCGAGCGATGGATTGCCGACAACAGGTTTCTGGAGTACGCTCGCTATCATCAGGCATATTATGGTACCCCGCGCTATCTGGTGGAGGAGTGGCTGGCGAAGGGGCTGGACGTAATCCTGAAGATTGAGGTGCAGGGCGGTTTACAAGTGCGCCAGCGTGCCCCGGAAGCGGTGCTTATCTTTGTGCAACCGCCCAGCATGGATGCGTTGCGCCAGCGGTTAATGGCGCGGGGCACGGATACGCCGGAACAGATTGAGCAACGCTTGCGCATTGCCGAGCAGGAGATGCAGGCAATGCCGTATTATGATTACCTGGTTACCAACGACGACTTAGAGCAGGCGGTAGACCTGTTGCGATGTATTCTTCTCGCCGAGCGCGCGCGCATCCCGAAGAGGTGAGAGATGTCGGTCTTTGAAGGCAAACATATCCTGCTGGGCGTCACGGGCAGTATCGCGGCGTACAAGGCGGCGGATATCGCTTCCAAGCTCACGCAGGCGGGAGCAGAAGTAGATGTGGTGCTCACAGAGCACGCCCGTCGCTTCATCACCGAGGTCACCTTTCGCGCCGTTACCCGCCGCCCGGTGTTGACTGACCTGTTTGATGAGCCTGAGGAGCGACAAATCGCGCACATTCATCTGGCAAAGCGGGCGGATGTGCTGCTGATAGCTCCTGCTACCGCCAACATCCTGGCGAAGCTGGCAGTGGGCATCGCCGACGATTTGCTGAGCACCCTGGCGCTGGCGACACAGGCGAAAATAGTGATTGCCCCCGCGATGAACACCGTCATGTGGCAGCACCCAGCCACCCAGCGCAACGTGAAGGTACTGGAAGAGCGGGGTGTCACCTTTGTGTACCCTGCCGAAGGGATGCTCGCCTGTGGAGACGTGGGAGCAGGCAAATTAGCGGATACGCCCACCATTCTCGCGACGGTGGAGGCGGTACTGAACCCTCCCCTGCGCGGCGTGCACATTCTGGTCACTGCGGGACCAACGGAAGAGCCGATAGATGCAGTGCGCCATATCTCCAATCCCTCTTCGGGCAAAATGGGCTATGCGATTGCCGAGGAGGCGGTTCGGCAGGGGGCAGAGGTGACTCTGGTAACGGGACCCACCCTGCTGGAACCTCCTGCGGGCGCAAATGTGGTGCGTGTGCGTACCGCACAGCAAATGCTGGATGCCTGCCTGCAGGTGTATGACGAGGTGGATGTCGTCATCGCCACCGCCGCCGTCAGTGACTATCGCCCTGCCGAAGTGTGGCAGGGCAAGCGCAAGAAAGGCGAACAGGAATGGACGATTCGTCTGGTGCCCAACCCGGACATCCTGCGTACCCTGGGCAAGCGTAAGGACAAGCACATCCTGGTGGGCTTTGCAGCGGAGACGCAGGATCTGCTGGAGAATGCGCAGGCGAAGCTGCGAGAGAAGCATCTGGACCTGATTGTGGCGAACGATGTCTCGCAGCAAGGCTCCGGCTTTCGCACCGACACCAATCGGGTGACCTTGCTGTGGGCGGACGGCACCCAAGAGGCTCTTCCTCTCATGAGCAAGCGCGAGGTGGCACGCTATTTGCTGGACGCCATCTGCAAACGGTTGCTTCAGAGCGGGCGGGCGAAGAGTATATAGCAAGCCAAAGTATTTCCTCTTTAAAACACCTTACTCCTACCGATTTTCGTGCGGATTTCCGCAAAACGCAGGGTTTTGGCACGATTTATGCATATTCAGTATAATGGACAGATTCCAATGTGTTCAGAAAAACGGAAAGGAGGTTATCTGGTATGCATTCTCTGCGAGTCAAGGTTCTGTCTGTGGCGATCACAGCCTGTCTGGTACTGGCGGCTCTTCTGGCGAACGCCCAGACCTACAGCGTTGGCGGGTATGCGTGGGACATCACCGATGGAGTGAAGCGCGTATTGCCCGTAGACCCTGCGGAGGTCAGCGGCTTCAGTTTCTACGATTCCGAGTTTCTGAAAGACACCGACTTCGACCGCACGAAGACACTCGGCTGGATCATGAGCGGCACCAGCCCTGCAGGCAACCCTCGCTTTGTGGAGCTGGGCAACGCCGTTGCGCGAAAGATCATGCTGGTGGACTGGGATGGCATGCGCTTGCCCAACCGCCCGGGGGAAGACTTCGTGGTGTACGAGGTCGGTTCGCCGGGTGCACCTGAAGGCTTCATGGTGGCGGTGCGCAAGAAGGGCTCTACGGAGTTCAGCCAGTGGCGCTATGAGTTCGCCAACACCTTTACGGCGAACTATCTGGTGTTTGCGACGGCGTTCAATCTAGATGATTTCGGTGTGGGCGAGAACGAGAGTATCGACGCCATCCTGATTGCCAACCTGATAGATGCTGACCGCGTGGACGACAGCAGCGGGCAGGGCAACGTCATCCTTGGCGGCGGGAGCGGCTATGTTCCCGTGCAGGGACCGACCTCCGATACTCCCAGCCAGCCCTATCCATTATCCCGATTCGACGCGGACATTGTGTACATCGGCGTGCTCCACCATATTTTACCGCCAGGATTCTCGGTGAGCGGTACCGTCACGCTGAGTGATTTTGGCGGTGACATCACGCAGGTGCCCGTGGACGTCGAACTGCGCCAGGGAGGCATGGTGGTGCGTTCGGAGAGCGTGAGCCTGAACAGCGAAGGAGGTTACACTCTCAGTGACGTCGAGCCCGGGGAGTATGAAATCGCTTTCAAAGCCAGCCACTGGCTGCGCGTGGTGGTACCGGTTACCGTTTCCACCACAGACGTTGCAGGCGTGGACGTGGCGCTGACCAACGGCGACATCGATGGCGACAACGAGGTGAGCCTGTTTGATTTCGGCGCGCTGGTGGCAGCCTTTGGCAGTATCCCTGGTGATGCAAACTGGAACCCCGATGCCGACCTAGACGGAGACGAAGAGGTGACCCTGTTCGACTTCGGCATCCTGGTGCGCAACTTCGGCGCGATTGGCGACGAGTAGCTGTTCTCTCTCGGTGATAGAGGTTCTCCCAGCATCGAGGAACATCGTAGTGTCATTGCGAGCCGCGAAGCGGCGAAGCAATCCCCTGCGCACAGGGGAGGTTGCTTCGGGGGCGGAAGCCCTCTCGCAATGACACAGGGAACGTCTCGGACGAAGGTTTACCGGTTTTGCGGGCAAGGCGCGTCCCCGATAGAGAAGCGCATAGTACTCAGCCCCGTGCCCGGTTGTCCTCTTTTATCTCCGAAAAAATACGGGAAAATCGCTGAAAATCCCCTGTGAACTATGAGGCTGTTCGAAAAATCACCCAGACCCCCCTCACCCACACACAACATACAATAAAACCATCAGAACCATCTCCAAGCACACGCACCAAACCCACCATGTTCCATAGCACAAACATCCCCCACACCCATACCCGTGCACCTTCCCACGAACGCGCTCGCCACACGCTCCCATACGCACTCTTCACGCTCCCAAACACCTGCTCTATCCGATAACGCTCCCCCAACGCCCAACCATACACCTCCGCACGCAAACGCGCACGCAACCGCGCATCCGCACGCACCTGCTGATGCAACCCTGCCTCCACACGCGCCACAGGCAACCAACCCGCCTCCTCCAACTGCTTCAACAATCGCGCCCGATACCCATACAACCTGTCTCCCACCAACAAAGTGCCAGACCCCAACCCACCACGACCATACCGCTCCACCCACTCCCCCAACAGCCGCCCCTCATCCGCATACGCCGCCCCACACGATAACCCTATCACCCACGCCCGACCCCCCTGCCAATACACCAACGCCACCACCTTCACATGCGAACGCTGCTGACGTATCTGTGCCCCTCGCAAATACTGCGCGAAAAACGGCGAGGCATATCCCACGCCCGTGCCATCCACAAACACACACGGCGTTTCACAGGTCAGTGTCTCTGACGCCATGCCCTGCTGGGCAAGCCAATGGAGCAGTTGTTGCAGGCGTTTGTCTGCAAGATGCTGCAAGCGGTAGGCGAGCGTGCCTAAGGCAGGCAGGGGGTGGTCGGGCAGGATTTCGGGGGCAAGCGCAAAAAGCAGGCGTCGGTAGGAGGCGTTTTCGCGCACGGCAAGCAGCCAGAGGGTGAGGATGAGGGCTTCGGAGTATTTGCAGGGTCGTCCGCGTCGTTTGGGGAGAGGGTGGAGTTGGCAAAAGCGCAGGACAAGGCTGTAAATGGTGCGTACCCGTATGGTGGCGAGGGTAGTTTGTCTGAAGTGTGTGTGTTTCATAGTATGTTTTATACCCGATACTCACCGATTTTTCGAACAGCCTCGTGAACTATTGACAAAATTGGAAGCAGGTCGTAAAGTAATAGGTGGTTATATTGTTTCAAAAGCTGTGCTACAGCAATTGCAGGGAAAGGGAGCGGTACGGGTATAGTCTTTCCCGAATACGTATGCCGGATGTCTCACGCCTTTCGGGCGTTTGACATACTCATCACATCCAAGGTCAGGAGGGTGAAAGGTTCAATGAAACGACGTGCTTTTACGCTCATTGAGCTGCTGGTCGTGATAGCGATTATCGCGATACTGGCAGCAATCCTGTTCCCTGTCTTCTCGCAGGCGCGAGAGGCAGCTCGTAAGTCGTCGTGTCTGTCCAACTCCAAGCAATTCGGCACGGCGATACTGATGTACGCTCAGGACTACGATGAAGCCATCGTGCCGTGGTTCAAGATGCGTGAGTATGCGGGGCAGCCCCTGAACGAGCGGTTCTGGTTCGGTCTGCTTCATCCGTACGTGAAAAGTACTCTGGTGCCGCCCGATGCGGGACGCACTTACACCGTCGGCGGACAGCCTGCTGGCTTGCACCGATGTCCCTCGTGGAGCGCGGAGAGGTACATGGAAGGCGTGAACATGCCTGACTGCTACCCGGGCGAAATGGACGCTTACTGGCCGCCCACTCAAGTCTTCGCGCACTATGGCATCGTGTTCCAGATGGCGTCGCGTGGTGGCGCGGGCACTCCGGAGAACCCCTACTATCACTTCCCGGGCAGCCTGTGTTACCCCGCTGCAAGCGGTGGACTGACCCGCTACATGCCCGAAATCAAGCGACCGGCGGAGACCATCTTGATCGGCGACGGCATTACCTTCCTGGATAAAGGACCCACCTACGTGGTCATCTCCATCGGTTGCGAATCACAGAAGATCCACCAGGACGGTGCGAACTTCACCTTCCTGGATGGTCACGCCAAGAACATCAAGCGCAACCCGGAGCGCTATCTGGCGACCACCGTCGAGAACGGACAGACCGTGTACTACGAGCGCTACTTCACTTTCTCGATGGAGTAATCTCATGCGAAGAGACATCGCCAGAGCGGTAGTGCTCGTGTTGAGCCTGTTGTGGCTCGTTGTCATCGGACTGAGCATTACTGCCTGCGGAAAAAAAGAAGATCCAAAGGCAGAGGGCTATTACGAGGGACCGATGCTCCCCAAGAGCCAGAGAACGGGGACACCCGCTCAAGGGACGACTAATTAGCCGAAGCCCCCGCCAATCAGGCGGGGGCTGCTGACTCCGTTAGGAGGAAATTGCAATGGGTGGAACTGGCGCGAAGAGGAACGTGGTCATTCTGTTGCTTGTAGGCGTTGTACTGGTAGGCATAGCGATGCTACTGCGCTACCAGGTACAGAAGGAAGAGCCCCCGCCCCCCGGCTACTATGAGGGACCGATGCTTCCCAAGTCACAACGTATGGGACCGCCAGGCGGTGGAGGTGCCCCCCCAGCAGGAGGCGGGCAGACCACCCGCTAAACGCAAGAACCCCCTCTCCCAACGCTGCGAGAGGGGGCTGGGAATGGGGGTTACACCTTCTCGGGCACGACGTAGGGCTTCCGGTACTCGCGGGTGAGCAGTGGGCTATTCTTTCCCAAGGGTGGCTTCGCTCAGAAAAATCGGTACGCCGCACTGCTGCATTGCTTGGCGCAGGGGGGTGTCTTGAGTGGCGAGCGGTAACCTCATCTGTATCGCCAGCTGAAGATAAGAGGCATCGTAGGTGGATAGCTGGTGCTGTCGCGCCACTCGCAGTACCTCGTCAAACACAGTGGTCGCAGATACCACACTCACAGTGATGGGCAGCTGCTGTAACAGCGTGAGAAAACGTTCGATTTGTAAATCGTCTACCCTGCCTCGTCGTTGAGCTACCAACAGGGCGTTGCCCACGAGAGGGTTATCGAAGCATCCAGGACAAAGGCATCTTTCATCACAAGCGACCTTCCTCAATCATCTCGCGTATGGATAGCCCTGCTAATCGCACTCCTTTGCGTAGTGCTCGTAGCTCCTCGATAGCCTGTCGGGTATCTGAAGAAGGCATTGAGGACCTGCCTGCGGGTGAAAGAACCGCAACGGGGATCCCCCTGCGGGTAATAATAATCTGTTCTCCTTGCGCCACCCGTTCTATCAGTCGGGAAAGATGCTTTTGCGCTTCGTGCAAGCTGGTCGTGGTCAACTCCGTCACCTCCTGACGCAATTTCATTATAACACGTGCTTGAGGATTGGCAGCCAGTAGACCCCGCCCGGTAAACACAATACCCCCTCTCCCGACGCCTGGGAGAGGGGACTGGGGGTGAGGGTTACACCTTCTCGGGCACGATGTAGGGCTTCCGGTACTCGCGGGTGAGCAAGCGGTTCGCCCGCGAATCACGCCCGCAGGTTTCGTGCTCCACGTCGATGTGCAGCTCGCGCCCCAGACGGTACTTAGTCTCCCGCAACACGATGTTGTTCGCCGCCAGGTGCTCCTCGAAGCGGGCGAAGGTCTCGTAAGCCTCTTTGTTATCCCCAAAGGCTTTCTTCTCGGCGTCAAACGGCACCAGCTCGCCCAGTAGATAAGAAACGTTGCCCAGGTGGCACAGCGCGCTGGAAAGATGTCCCTCCTCGATGTCGGCGTGCAGGTCGGTGTGTTTCCGGCTGCGTACGGCGTCGAGGAAATTGCGCATATGGTCGCCGCCCGCGTTGAACTCAGTTACCTTGTTGCCGTCGTTGTCGAACACGATCGCCTGACTGTAGCTGGGGATGACCATGATGCCCTTCTCGCCATAGAAGATGTTGCCCACTTTCACCCCTTTGAGGTCGGGGGTCTCCAATCCACGCACTTCGAAGATGAGCTGGCTATCGCCGTAGTCACAGAAAACCAGCTCGGTGTTGGGGGTCTCGCCGTCGTCCACATAGCCGAAGCGTCCACCCAAGCCCAGCACCTTATGCGGCAGGGTATGTTTGTTCAGCCCCCAGCGAGCGATATCCATCTGGTGTACGCCCTGATTGCCCAGGTCGCCGTTGCCGTAGTCCCAGAACCAGTGCCAATCGTAATGGAACCGCTGGCGCATCACGGGCTTTTTGGGCGCGGGTCCCAGCCAGATGTCGTAGTCTACTGTAGCGGGTGGTTCCTGCGGACCGGGCACTTTGCCAATGGAGTCGCGCCGTTTGTAGCACAATCCGCGCGCCAGATACACTTTGCCCAGCTTGCCTTCATGCAGGTACTGGATCGCCTGGCGGATGCCCTCCGCGGAGCGAATCTGGGTGCCCACCTGGCAGATGCGCCCCAGCTGGCGGGCGATTTGCACCGTGCGTCGCCCTTCCCACACGTTGTGGCTGGAGGGCTTTTCCACGTACACATCCTTGCCCGCCAGCATCGCCCAGATAGCGGCGAGCGCGTGCCAGTGGTTGGGTGTGGCGATGGTCACCACGTCCACGTCCTTGTCTTCCAGCAGCTTGCGAATGTCCTGGTAGGTCTTTGGCTTGGGTCTGCCCGCGTCTTCCACGATTTTGAGTCCGACGGGCCATACCGCTTCGTCCACGTCGCACAGTGCCACCAGGTCTACGTCAGGCTGGGCTAGCAACTGGCGGATATGGCTTTTGCCCTGTCCATTGAAGCCGATGACCGCCGCGCCGATGCGCTCGTTGGGGCTGGCTTGCCTGCGAGCCACCTTAACTGAAGCGAGAACGGGAGCTGGCAGTGCGGTCACCGCCAGCAGAGCCAGCGAATCTTGCAAGAAACGTCTTCGTGACAGTTGATGCATCGTTCCTCCCCCCTTGGGTATGATTGCGTGTATCTGCCAACATCCTCCGCTCTTGGGTGATTTTGTGAGTTTTATTCGCGGGTTGTCGTCTAACCCCTGCTTCTAGACGATGCTCCCCTGCGCCAGGAGCTGCAGCTGGGTCTGCCAATCGCCCCGCTGGAAAGTATCTATCCTGCCGTCCGCATACCCGATGAAGACGGGCTCTTCTGCAGGTTGCCCGCTTTCGTCAAAGGCGAGCACGGTAAGCTTACCGCTGTCTTCCTTGAGTTCGATGTACAGGCGTGAACCGCAGTACATGCTGAGGTCTGAGCGGGGAACCCACGTACCGTGCTGGTGTACCACTTTACGGGCAAGGGCGTATATCTCCCGCGCCTCTTCAGGGTTGAGGGTACTCATTGTCGCACCTCCCCGAGTCTTTTTGGGATAGCGCAAACCGCTCGTGTTTGCTCTGCCACAGTGAGTTTCTGCGAAAACAGGTCGAAAGCCTGCTCCTGCGGGAAGATTCTGCATGCCCATCACCTCGCCGAAACCTGCCAGCTCGTGCTGGACCTGTGCACAAAAAGCCCGGTATGCCCTGCGCGGGCATACCGGTAGAAGCAGATTGGCTAGTGAATCGAGTTGCTTGCGTTATCGCGTGAGATGAGAGCCAAGCTACCGCTCCTCACGTGAAGCGGGTCCCATGGGAGCTCCTGGCCGCTGCTCGCTTGCCACCACCTCTTGGCGATACTTGATGTACTCGGCGGTGCGCTTCTTGTCTTGCCACCAGAGCCCACCCACGAGTATCAGTATCGCCACCACAATGGCAGCAACGACCCAACCCCAGTGTACCTCTTTGTTCATTCGCCTGCCTCCTCACTGCAGACATTTCTGCAAGAACGGTCTACCCGGCGCCCTGGCGATGACTTTGTTCTTGTAGGCAGTACAAATCACCAGTTGTGCGTTCGGGTCCTCTTCGCCTGCCCACATGCATGTTCTGTCCGGAGTGACCGTCTGCATGAACCGGTACCACTTGGCGTGACCGTCCACAAAGACGTAGTTGGAACCGCCGTTGTGGATGCCGCAGTCCATGTCGTGGATGGAGTTGCGCACGTCGGGGCAGGTGCCGTAGAACTCGGCAAGCAGTATCAGCGACGCGGGAGTGGTAAATCGAGCAAGAGGTGCCCCGATCGCCGTCCATCCGACGTACGGATTCTGCATGTTGGGATCATAGTTATTCAGGTACACGACCGGCGACACAGCGTAGTGGTTCACTTTGTAAGTGTACAGTCGATTGCCGGCGGTACCATCGCAAGTAGGGTCGGTGGGCCAAACGCCTCTTTGAGGATTGGAGGTGCAGACCAGCAACCCATAGTTCTTCATGTATGGTTGCACCAGGTCCTGGAAAGAAGCAAAGGGCCCAACGCATTCGATGTAGTACGGCGGGCTCATCGAATCATTAGCGCAGGAAAGTCGCCCCGGCGAAGGTGATGTTGCGCAAGTGCCGTCTCCTCCACATGCCTTGGCAGGCGACGTGGTTTCGTCGTAGTCCTGCAAGTACATGGCTGCTGCAAGCCCAACCTGCTTGGTATTACTCAGGCAGGTGATGCTGCGCGCCTTCTCCCGCGCCTGGGCGAACACCGGGAACAGAATCGCCGCCAGTATCGCGATAATCGCGATGACGACGAGCAGCTCAATGAGCGTAAAAGCGTTGCGTTTCATCGGACATACCTCCTGTCGTTTATTTATGCGCTTCATCAAAAGGCAGTGCCATACACCGCCTTTGACAGCCCCATCAGCAGCACAGTGAAGAACCACGAGCCACGAACCGGGCGGGCAATACCACTCCTTCAATCTCTTTATCCGGCTGCTCCAGCCGCTGTCTGAACAGCCTCCACGCCAGCTGGCACATCTGCTCTATCGGCTGCACAATAGTGCTGATTTCCGGGTACGTATATTGCGTTTCCTGAATGCCGTCGCAGCCCACCAGCGCAACATCCTCTGGCACACGTGCCCCTACATCATACAGTGCGCGCAGGCAGGTTATCGCCGTATCGTCGTTATGGCAGAAGATACCGTCGGGCGTTCCGTGCTGTTGAAAGTATTCCCTCAGCAGGCGACGCACCTCGGCGCGAGGGGCGTCATGCAGGGCGATGTACTCCGGCGAGATGCCCGCCTCCTGCAGCACCGACCGGTATGCCTCGTAGCGCGGCTCCCCGAAGGATTGATCGGGGTCGTACGCCACGTACGCGATACGCCGACAACCGTTGTCCACGAGATGCTGTACCGCTTCCCGTGCAGCCGGATACAGGTCGATGCCTACATGGTCGCATTCTGTCACGTAGAACACGCCCATACTTACTACCGGTAAACGCCTCTGGGGGTATTGCTGTAACAACATCCTGAGGTGCTCTGGACACTCGTGGGCTAACACACCGTCTACGTCGCTGAGATGCACCCATACCGCCTCCTCGCGCACGGAGGCGAAGTCGCGGATGATGACCTCGTAGCCGTCCTCATACGCGCACAGGGCGCACTGGTGCATTACCCATGCATGGAAGGGCGAGGATAAACCATGCTTCCAGATAGCCACAGTTTGCGTCTTGCCGCCGACCAGCGCCTGCGCTTGCCGGTTCGGGCGATAACCGAGTTCGCGGGCGGTATCCAGGATGCGCTGGCGCGTGGCTGACGAGACCATGGACCCCTGTACCCCGCGCAGCACCTGCGACACCACCGTCGCCGAGACGCCTACTCGCGCCGCTATATCTTTAATCGTTGCCCTCTTGGTGAGCATGGTGGTTACTTGAACTTTCAACGTTTAACGTTAAGGTTCATTTTCATTGTATCACAGGCTGCAGAGTTTGTCAATGGATTTGGCTCATCGTTTTGCGGTTTTGGGGTGAAAACGCGTTTTGTTACCGCCTCACGCTGCGTCTCCATGCCCGCCACAGGCGGTACAGCAAACCTGTTGCGCCGTCGCTGTAGGCAACCGGCACACGAGGAAGCGTGAACGGGTCGTCCTGAGGGCGTACCAGTCCCTTGCGCACCGTGCAAGCCATTCGGTAGCCTGCTTCCCGTACCATCTGCACGATGGTCTCGTTCACGTCGCCGTACGGGTAGCAAAAGCTGGTGACCGACGCTCCAGTAAGTTCCTCCAGTTCCTGTCGGCACTGCTCGATCTGCCGTCTGGCATCTTCCGAGGAGAGGCGGGTCAGGTAGGGATGGGTCAGGGTGTGTGCACCTACTTCCCAGCCGTGCTGGTGGAGTTCCAGCAGGTGTTCTCGGTTCATCACGCGGTGCCGATGACGCGGCGCCCAGTCGGCTTCCTTTCCCAACCGATGGCTCACCGCAAACACAGTTGCGCACCATCCATAGTGCTGCAACACAGGCAACGCGTGTTCGTACACGCCGAGCAGGGCATCGTCGAAAGTGAAGACCACCGTGCGTTGGGGAAGGCGACGTGCTTGCAGATGCTCCGCCAGTTCGCGAAGGGTAATGGCATGGAAACCCAGCATCCGCAGCAGTCGACACTGCCTCGCCAGAGACTGGGGAGAAACGTTCAGATGGCGCTCTCTCTCGCCGACGTTATGGTACATCAGGATGGGTACCATTTTCAGGCGGTCAACGCGCGAGCGTACACTGCCTCGATGTGGCGCACCATGCGCTCCGGCGTGTAGTGCTGGCAGGCGATCGCCCGGGCTGTCTGTCCCAGGCGGTAGCGCAGGTCTGCGCTGGCCAACAGTTCGTTGAGCGCATGCGCCAGCGAGGTAGCGGTGAAATCCACCAGCATCCCTGTTTCTCCATCGCGCACCAGCTCAGGCAATCCCCCCACCCGTGTCGCTACGACGGGCTTGCCCAGCGCCATGGCCTCCAGTACTGCCAGACCGAAGGTTTCCGAACGTGAGGGAAGCGTGACCACATCGACTGCCTGCATCAAGCGAGCAACGTCCGCGCGCAGCCCGGTGAAGACAACGTGACGATATATTCCCAACTCTTTCGCCCTCTGCTGGGTACGCCGGGCGTATACTACCGACGAACAGCACATACACGTCAGGATGGGAGTGCAATACCTGTGGCAAAGCCTCCAGCAACAGGTCCTGCCCTTTGATGGGGGTCACTTTGGCAAAAACGCCGATGATTTTGCTGGTGGAAGGCAGACCAAACTCGCTCCGTACCTCCAGCGGTGCGTTCGCATTGGCGCCATTCAGGGAGACAAAGTCCGTGGCGTTGTAGACGGTCTGCACCTCGCTGGCAGGTACGCCATACTCAATAAGCCACCGCCTGACCGCTTCCGAAACGGCGATCAGAGGGTTGCCCAGACGCGAGAGCCAGCGGTAGGCGGGGTCGGAGGTGAACACATGCACCGTGGAGACCACTGGCTTGCGCGTCAGCAATCCCAGCAGCAGACCGTAGTACGCAGCGCGAGTGAGGTGGGTGTGGATGATATCTATCCGGTGTTCCCGCACCACGCGCGCCAGACGCCACAGAGTCATTGCCGAACCTGCACCGCGCATCGGTAAGGGAAAGGTGTTCACTCCTGCGCGTTGCAGCTCTTGAGGAAGCCAGTTATGCGGGGGGCAAACGGTGACCACATAATGTCCCTGCTGTTGAAGGGTTCTGGAAAGGAGTACCAAATGCCGCTCGGCACCGGATGTTGCCGAGCTGGACACCACCTGGAGCACGCGCCACTTTTTCGCCGAATCGTGCATCTTCATGGTCGGATGGACCCTCGCTCGATATTATAGCCCTTCCGTCTGCACTCGCGCAATGCGGGGAGGCTACCTTTCAATCGCACATCAGGTCACATACCTGCAAGAACGCATCCACCACCCGGGGGTCAAACTGCGAGCCTGCACAGCGCTGGATTTCCGCTTTTGCCTCCTCAATACTGAGAGGCTCTTTCCAGGGTGCGCCCTGCGTCAGGATGTCGTAGGCTTCGGCAACGGCGATAATGCGCGCACCCAGCGGTATCTCCTCGCCAGCCAGTCCATCCGGGTAGCCGGTACCGTCCCAGCGCTCATGGTGATGTTTAATCAAGGGAAGAGTGGACTGAAGGGAGGGGATAGCACCCAGTATCTCCAGAGCGAGTGTAGCGTGCTCGCGCATAATCTTCAGTTCCTCTTCTGTAAGACGCCCCAATTTACACAGGATACTCTCTGAAATCGCCACCTTGCCGATGTCATGCAGTTCCGCCGCGCGGCGAAGCACCAGCAGCTGCTCCTCGCTCATGCCCATCTTTTCTCCAGTGGCTACCGCCAGAACTGCTACCCGTGCGCTATGCCGGTCTGCTCCTTTCTCACGCATTGCCGCGACGCGCACGAGAGCTTTTACCGTATCGTTCACAGCCCGATTGACTGCATCATGCATCGTTCGCTTTACCCTCCACACATGGATTCACTGCTTGCGTGACAACCTTTACCAGAACGTCCAGCTCGTCTTCCAGTAGAGTGCGTGGGTCGATCACCACCTCATCCTGCTCGATACGCGCGAAGACGGCGGGTTCCTGCCAGCGCAAAGCACGTGCCAGCTGCTGTGCGCTACCCTGTAAAGGTTGCAGGCAGACCAGAGTAGTGGGCAGCTGCTGGCCGGGCAGGCTTCCCCCACCAACAGCGGACATTCCCTCCCGCAAGCGCACCGTCACCCTCTCTGTGGGCAACACCGCCTGCAATCTCCGTCTCAACCGCCTGGCCCTGCGCCGAATTTCATCCGCAGATATTGCCAGCGCGCGCAGGGTGGGAATCTCGCAGAGCGCCTGCTCGGAGTTCAGGTAGAGACGCAGAGTGGCTTCCAGCGCGGCTAGCGTCAGCTTGTCCACGCGCAAAGCGCGATGCAGTGGATGCTTGCGAATACGCTGCACGAGATGCTTGCGCCCCAGGATGATGCCTGCCTGCGGTCCGCCCAGCAGTTTGTCACCGCTGCAGGTGACCACATCGCACCCTGCCTGCACGCTTTCCTGCAGGGTAGGTTCGTGCTCCAGTCCAAACTGCGCGGTGTCCACCAGACACCCACTGCCCACGTCGTCCAGCACTGCCAGCCCATGCCGATGCGCCAGATCAGCCAGTTCGGCAGCGGATACCTCTTCGGTAAAGCCCACCATGCGGAAGTTGCTCGGGTGGCATCGCAGCAAAAGGGCGGTATCGGGGGTAATCGCTTGCTCGTAGTCCGACAGGCGCGTGCGGTTGGTCGTTCCGACCTCTACCAGCCTTGCACCGCTCTGGGCAATGATATCGGGCATCCGAAACGCCCCTCCGATTTCCACCAGCTGCCCCCGCGAGATGAGGACCTGTTTGCCCTGCGCCAGCACAGTGACCGCCAGCAACACCGCTCCCGCGTTGTTGTTGACCACGGTGGCATCCTCTGCGCCGGTCAGTCGGCAAAGCAGTTCGCGCACATGCTCGATGCGGTCGCCCCGCTCGCCGGTTTCGCGGTCAATCTCTAGCATCGAATGCCCCTGTGCCACCTCTGCTACCGCCCTGCGAGCCGCTTCCGCCAGCACAGCCCTCCCCAGTCCGGTGTGCAGCACCACTCCTGTGGCATTGATGACGCGGCGCAGGGTGGGTGTGCGCCAACGCTCCACTGCCTGCAAGATTTCACGCACTACCGATGGCATGTCGGTCGGGATGACTGCGCCTTGCTGCAGGCGCTCGCGCAGCCGAGCCAGCACCTCACGAGCACATTCCACAACCAGTTCGCGCCCGTGTGTGGCTATCGCCTCTTGTAGCTGCTTGTGCTGCAGCAGGCGCGATACAGCGGGAATCTGGCGCAAACCGGGTTGCTTATCTTCTGCGTACGGCGCTCCCATAGCTCTCAGTTGCCTGTGAATCCCGTTCTACTCGTTGGGAGGAAACTCTAGTTGCGCCCACCATTTGGGCTCGATATCGGGAAAGATGTTGTCGCGTTCCTCCGCCTCGCCCAGCGCGCCCCACTCTTCGGGGGCGGGTTCCTCGCCTCGCGCGACCCGTTCCAGCAGGTGCACCAGCATCTGGAAGCGGTCGGCGTGCCATTGTGCTCTCAGCTCGGCGTAGTCTCGTGCGGACCATGTGCTGATGAGAAACTGCCAGTCGGAGGACTGCAGCAAGAGCAGTTCGCGGGCGATTTGCTTCAGGATAGTCTGCACCCTGGGGTTGTCACCGTACTGCCTTGCCAGGCGCACCATCTCGCGCTCTGCAGGGTAAATGCGCTTCCAGGTCCATTCTGTCCACTCGTTCAGCCACACCCAGTGATAGCCGCCCTCACCCCACGAACCTTCGGGGAGTTGCACCACCGTTTGCGGTGGGTGGAGATGCAGGTATCTGCTGCAGGTAATAGGGTGGATTTCGGGATGCGCCTCCATTCCCCGGCGTACCCAGTACAGCCACTCCGGACCTTCAAACCACCAGTGCCCGTACAGTTCGGTGTCGTACATGGCAGTGATGATACCGCTTTGACCAGTGGACTGCACATGTTCGCTCAGCACTTGATGCGCAAGGTCTACGAAGTGTTTGGCATGTTCCTGAATACGTTCAAACGCCTTCGCCAGTTCGTAGGGCTGCTTCTTGCCCAGATCGTTCTTGGGTCTGGAGATGCGCCAGTAGCGCAACCCCCCCGGCGGCAGCTTCTTGTGGAACTCCAGGTAGTACTCATCGCCCGGGTAGCCGGAGTCCGCGCTCCACACCTGCACACCGGTGCGCGGGTCGCGTGTGAAGACGGCAACGGGCGGCTTGGGTTCTCCGGAGGAGTTCACCAGGTACACGCTGTAAGGCGTCTTTTCGGTCTCTTCTGGGCGGTACTGCACGCTGAACTGCTCCCACAGCTCGCGCAGGGGCTTGAATCGCTCGGCGTACACCCCTATCGCTTCACCACCCCGCAGCAGGTGTGAGTCGATAAAGAAGTATTCGATGCCGTTTTCCGCCAGGATTTCCTCCACGCCTTTGCGCAGCCAGGGTTCGGAAGGCTTGCCTTCGAAATCCACCGGATAGTTCCAGCGATAGCGGGGGCGGTAGGCGCATTCCGGCAGCCAGAACCCTCGTGGTGCTCTGCCGAATAGTCGTTTGTAGGTCTGCACTCCCTGTTTGACCTGCGCCTGCACCGCCTCGTCGGTGCCCAGCAGGGGAAGGTAGCCATGCGTGGCTGCACTGGTGAGGATTTCAACGTGCCCGGAATCCTGCAGGTCGCGGAACGCCCCAATGATATCCGAACGGTATCGCTCGCGGAAATCGGTTAAAGTTCTGGTAAAAAACTGATACCAGTACTCCGCAAGTGCCGCCATGCCCAGCTTTTTCTCACTCAGAAACTCTTTGCGGTTCATCTCTGCGGCAGCGATTTTATCCTTCAGCCACGCTTCAAACTCGGCAGCGAAAGCAGGTTGTACCAGCTGCTCTGCC
This sequence comes from Armatimonadota bacterium, assembly GCA_026003195.1. Taxonomy (NCBI): domain Bacteria; kingdom Bacillati; phylum Armatimonadota; species Armatimonadota bacterium. Next base: position 1,175,489 of record BPGU01000002.1, on the reverse strand, counting down.
AGTACGGGCGTAATGCCAATAGTAAACTGCGGTGAGATACCCTCCTTGATCAGGCGGTAACAGGTGTTCAACAGCGGGATATAGGTCTCCGCTGCGCTTTCCGACAGCCAGTCCATCCCGTGCGGACTGCGCCCGTGCGCCAGCACATACGGGATGTGTGAGTGAAGTACAAAGGCAAAGTAGCCTAATGGTCGTGCGTTTTCCAAGTCTCAAGCCTCCTTGCGCTTGCCCTGCGGTTGCTGCTAGCATAGCAGCTTTGCCGTACAGATGTCAATGTGCCAGAGTTGCATCGCTCAAGGAGAGTGTGACACAATACATATCCGGGAGGTGAGAACATGGCGGATACCGCTTTGCTGATTGTGGATGTGCAAAACGACTTCTGCCCGGGCGGTGCGTTGCCCGTACCGGAGGGTGACCAGGTCGTGCCTGTGCTCAACCGCGCCATCGAAAGGCTCCGGCAGGCGGGTACCCCTATCATTGCCTCGCGGGACTGGCATCCTGAAAAGAGTACGCACTTCGCAGCGTACGGTGGGCAGTGGCCTGTACATTGCGTGCAAAACACAGAAGGCGCGGCTTTTCATCCCGATTTACGCCTGCCTGATGACGCCATCATCGTGTCTAAAGGGATGGGCGAAAATGAGGACGCCTATTCCGCGTTCGACGCCCGAACGGAGGAGGGCACGCCCCTAGAGGATCTGCTGCGGGCAAAAGGCGTCCAGCGGCTGGTGGTGGGCGGGCTAGCAACCGACTATTGCGTGCGGGCATCGGTGCTGGGCGCGCTGGAGCGCGGGTTCGAAGTGCTGGTACTGAAGGACGCGGTACGAGGCGTCGATGTACAGCCGGGCGATAGCGAAAAGGCTCTGGCAGAGATGCAGAGCAAAGGCGCGAAGCTGGTTGCCCTGGAAGAGATTGCGCCTTGATGGTGCTCAGGCGGCAGGAGGCAACTGCTCTACCCGGTTGCGCCCGCGCTGTTTTGCCAGGTAAAGGGCATGGTCGGCAGCAGCGAGCAGAGCCTTCTTCTCGGAACCATGAGTGGGATATTCTGCCACTCCTGCGCTCAGGGTCACCCGGAAGGCTGTAGTGCCATCAGCGGTGGTAAAGGGACGACTGTCCACCGCCTCGCGTAATCGCTGCGCCACCACCACCGCACGCTGGAGAGTGGTCTCTGGGAGAAGGATACAGAACTCTTCACCACCATACCGGAAGACCATTTCCGTTTCTCGCAGGTTCTCCGCCAGCCTGCGGCTCACCTCTTGCAGCACCATATCCCCTGTGGCATGACCCCAGGTGTCGTTAATCTGCTTGAAGTGGTCTACATCCACCAGAATCAGGCTGAACCGCTTTCCATATCGCTGGCTGCGGTGTATCTCTTCGTCCAGCCGGACCTCCAGGTACCGTCGGTTGAACATACCGGTTAAGCCGTCGGTCAGTGCCAGCAATCCCACCGAGCGAGTCAGGTGCGAGACCTCCATCACCTGCGCGAACTGATTGGCAGCAGACACTGCCTGCTCGACGTGATGCTCGCCGAAATAGCCGGGTGTGGGATGCGCGACAAGCAGCACGCCCTCCACGCGCCTACGCACCGACAGAGGCGCTCCGATCAGGCTGGCAAATATCCGTTTGGAAGTGTGGCGAATCAGCCTGGGTTCTGCGGAGGTACGAGGAACGTAAAGCGGACGAGCCTGTTGCGCTATCCAGGCAGCAATGCCTCCTTCTGCTTCTCCCTCTTGCTCCATCAACCGGATGGGGTCACCGACTGAGGCGGCAATCTGAAACGCGCCTGTATCCTGCTGGCGAAGATACAGCGTGACAAACGGAGCAGAAAGCAGTTCCGACACCACAGAGATAAACTTTCGGGCGGAATCTTCTACGGAAGAAGACACGAGAAACAGTCGCCCAATCTCATAAAGCGCGCGCAAGGTGCGGTTTTCCTGCTGCAGTGTATTCCACTGCACCGCCTGACGCAGAGCCAGAGCGACCGCGTCCTGCGTCTGCTGAAACCGCTCGCGGATGCCCGTCTCCTCTTCCGCTTGCCCCCAGCCATACAGCGCTACTCCCCCCACGATTCCCTGTTCATCGGAAAGCAGGAACGCCTGCACACCCTCGCCCAGCGACGGTTGGAGAGCAGCCCTGAACTGCTGGATCGCCGTGCGGAGAGACATATCCCTGTCCTGCGAGTGGGAAGGCACGGAGAGAGGAATATGAGCAGGCAGGTCGGCGCTGCGGGGATGCTCCAGCCGCAGGGCAGAACGGTATCGCTCAAAAACCCATACTGCAGCCTCGCCTGCGCCGGTATACTCGCACAGCACTGAGACGATGCGTCGCGCTACCTCGCTCACCTCATCTGCCAGAAGGGCTGCCCGCAGGATATGGATGCGAGCGCGTTCCGCCTGTTGTTGTGCCATCCGTTCGCGATGGGCAGCTACCAGTTGCTGATACTGATAACGTAGTTGTCGGTGCGCCTCGCGCTCCTGTTCCCACTGCTCACGCAGGTCTTCGGGCAGAGGTAAAAGGAAGTATTCCTCTTCTTCACCTTCTGGTTGTTCCGCCAGCGAGAAACCCAGATACAGCCACAGTGCTCCATAGAGTGCCGCCCACACCAGGAAGTTGCTGTCTGCCCGCCATCCATAGATGAAAGGAGCCGGTATCAGCAACAGGGATAACCAGCGTGCATACCTACGATGAACAGCAACAACCCACGCACTGAGCGGTAGCCACAGCGGGGAATATGCCTGCAGAGCGGATACTGCCAGCACATCTGCACAGGCTGCCAATCGGCTCTTCTGCTTCATTGCCGCCAGAAGCAATACCCCTCCCGCGATGCCCGTGATGAGTTGCTGCAGCGGCGGGGTATACCACCCCCAGACAACCACCGCCAGCGCCAGCACGAGCCTCAGTGCCAGTTGTGAGATGCTCAGGGATTCCATTCAGGGTCCAGCCACAGATCCAGAATATGCTCCTCGCTCAAAGCAGGGTTTTGCAGAGAATGCGCAGCGACTTCGGCGATGACAGAAGCCGGCACGACCCCTACCAGCTCCGTTTCCAGTACGCGCACGCCCTGTTCCGCCGCGAGCCGACGCACATACTCCGTCACCCACCAGAGCGGACTCCGGTCGGGTTGTGTCAGGTTCAAAGACACCTGTGCGATGCCCCGCGAGGCAAGGAACAGCCCCAACGAACGTACTCCCGCCAACTGCGGGACATGTTCTCGTTCCCGTCGAATGGTGCGGGCGATGTGCTGTGCGACCTCCACGCGGTCGGTATCCAGATTGATGTTGAAAGCGATGAGGGATGTTCGTGCGCCCACTATCGCCGCGCCTGCTATGGGATGGAGAAACGCAGGACCAGCATCCGGCGCACGGTCACCCGTCAGCGGTCGCCCCACCCACTTCTCAAAGCCTCCCCGACGGATGGTCGGCAGGTCTGATGGTCTACCGGGTAGCGCGGCGTGCTCGTAGAAGTACACCGGAACCTCCAGCTCGCGTGCGATGCGGTAGCCCACTGCGCGGGCAATCTGCGCGCACTCGGACATTGACACGTGTCTGAGCGGGATAAAAGGCATCACATCCACCGCGCCGATACGCGGATGCACTCCCTGGTGGCGACGCAGGTCTATCCGCTCTACCGCTATCTGTGCACAGCGGAAGGCAGCTTCTGCCACCGGCGCAGGTTCTCCCAGAAAGGTTAGCACCGTGCGGTGATGGTCGGGGTCTGCCGAAACGTTTACCAGACGAACGCCAGCTACCTCGCGCACGGCTTGTGCCAGCGCGTGGATGGTCTCGTTGTTGCGTCCCTCGCTGAAATTGGGCACGCATTCTATCACCCGTCGCATAGGCGTGAGAACTCTCCTCCGCTAAGATATTCGGCGAAAACGACCAACATCATGATAACCGAAATCGCTCTCGCTCCGTCCGTAAAAATGGAAAATCACGACGGAGAAAGTGCAGAAAAACAACTTTTTCAGCAAAATCACGGGTAAGCTTCTTGACGTTTGCGCAAGGTCGTGGTATAGTAGTACTGAACTCGGTATGGCATTTCCACCGCGAAAGCGGTGAATGCATATATCGGGGCACTCCCTGAGAGGAACAGGAGAGCGCCTGAGGTGGAAGGGAGGCGTGCGCCGGAGGTAACCCTGGAGGCTCCGCGAAACGAACTTCCCCAGCCGAAAGGCAAGCCCTCTCTGTTCCGGGAAGTGAGTGCTCCGAACGGTACGGTACACTTCCATCAAGGAACAAGGAGGAGGGTACGATGAAACGTCTGTGGATCGGCTTGGGTGTCGCCATCGCGATCACCTTCGCTGGCAACGCCTGGGCACAGGTGCCCCCCGATGTTCCGCCCGGGCACTGGGCTTATGACGCCATCGAGGAGCTGTTTGACCTCGGTGTGCTGAAGGGCTACCCGGATGGGACGTTTAAGGGCAAGGCGCCGGTGACGCGGTACGAGTTCGCCATCGCTATCCGCGATGCGCTCGCCGCGGTTCGGCAGCAGATCGATGAGGTCCGCGCGCAGATCCCGAGGGGACCTGCCACTGGCCCCACGCAACCCGCGCAGCCCCCTCGCGAAGGTGAAACCTACACCCGCGAGGAGAAAGACAAGCTCGCCAAGATTCCTGCGGACACCGCCGAACGGCTGCAGAGGCTGGAAGAGGCGATGGCGCGAATCAACCGCCTCGCCACAGAGTTCCAGGATGAGATGGCTTCGCTGGGCGTGGATGTGGAATCCGCCAAGCGCGACCTCGCCAACCTGCGCAAGCGCGTCGAGGCGATCGAGGAAGAGATGAAGCGGTTCCGCCTCAGCGGTGACGTGACCTTCGTGGTACGCGGCACCAACAGCATCGACAACCGCACCGCGATCGACCTCAATGCGCAGCCGACCGCCCCCGGTGGCTTGCTGGGCAACATTGATGTGCTGCATGAGCTGGGGCTGAACATCAGCAGCAAGCTCAGCGACACCGCTTCTGCCGATGTGAGCCTGGTGGTCGGCAACTGGTTGCCTTACCTGGGCTCGGCATCGCAGTTTGGTGCTCGCCCGGCAGCGACCAACACCGACATCGTGCTGTGGAAAGCCGCGGTTAACGCGCCGATTAGTGTGTTCGGCACCGAGGTGAACCTGACCATCGGTCGCTTCGAGAACCGCGTCAACCCGTTGACCCTGTGGCGACCTGATGTGGACGTCTACACCACCATCGATCGCTACGACAACGGCTACTACAGCATGGACGGTGTGAAGGCGGCGGTGGGCTTCGGCTCGGTGCAAATCGGGCTGTTCGCCGCACGCAACAGCAACGTGAACACCAACAACGGCACGAACTTCATGTCGCTCAATGGTGGCATCGGCGCGACTCCGAACATCGCTGCTGCTCACCCCGCGGTGGCGACGGTGGCGGGCATCGGCGCGTTCGATAGTAGCGCAGGTGCAACCGTGGACGTGAACCTGGGTGAGAAGGTGAGCCTGAGCGGTGAAGTCATCACCGCGAAGCTGGGCACCACTGCGGTCGCCCCGTTCGGCAACGTGAACCGCCTGAACGTGTACGGCGGTCACCTGAAGGCGAACCTGATCGACCGCCTGACCATCACCGCTGACTACGCCCAGAGCGACCTGCTGCTGCAGGAGAGCAATGTCAACAACAAAGACAACTGGGCGCTGCTGGTGGGTGTGGGTTATACCTTCAGCGAGAACCTGTCGCTGAGCGCAGGCTATCGTGAGGTGCGCCCGTACTTCGCCGCCCCCGGCTATTGGGGACGCATCGGCTACTGGCACAACCCCACCGACATTAAGGGCGCGGACGTCGCCCTGGCATGGAAGCTGGGTTCGTTCGCCATCGATGCGAAGGGCGGCTTCTACAAGGGCAGCAATCGCCCAGCGAGCTTCGTTGGTAAGGACGACGAGATCACTCACGTCGCCGCCGGCGTGCTGTGGAACGCCACCGAGAAGCTGAACCTGAACGTCTCCTACGAGGGCGTTCTGTGGAACCTCAAGACCTCCGCTGCCGGCGCCAAGCCGACGGAGAACTACGTCACGCTGGGCGTGGACTACAAGGTGAGCGACAACGCGCTGCTCAAACTGCTCTACCAGGTCGTGGACTTCAACGCCAAGGGTGTGGTCCCATGGCGTGTGATCCCGGGCGACGACAAAGCCCGCGCTGGTGTAGCAGTGGCGCAGTTCAGCGTGAAGTTCTAACCTGAAGTCGCACCATCAACCCCCTCCGGCTTGCCGGAGGGGGTTTTTCGTTGGGATGCGCCGACGTTTGTATCGTGGCAGGACTCCTGCACGTTCTGCCGAATCCATGTTTCACCGGATTCTTTATCACGACAGGAGGTGCACTCGTGAATCGTCTTGTGCCGCCTGTGGCTCTGGTAATCGCTCTGGGGCTGTGCGTTTCCGCTTTCGCCCAGCAAGACGTTCCCCCCGGACACTGGGCGTACGAAGCGGTTCAAACGCTTATCCGGCAGGGCATCTTGAAGGGATACCCCGACGGCTCTTTTCGCGGTCAGTCGCCGGTCACGCGCTACGAGTTTGCTGTGGCGCTGCGCGATGCCCTTCAAGAGGTCAGAAGCCGTGTCAACGATTTGAGGGACGAACTCCGACAGCGCATTCTGCTGCCCCCTCCTCCAACAATCACTCCTCCCCCCGTCGTTGATACCGATACTTTTGCCGCCGACAGGGAGAAGCTGAAGCAGATTCCCGAGAACACGGCGGAGCGACTGCGCAGGCTGGAAGAGCAGATGCGTATCTTGAACCAGCTGCTGGAGGAGTTCGGACGGGACTTGCAGGCGCTGGGCGAAGACGTGCGTCGTCTGCGCTCCGAGATTTCAGGAACCGAGAGCCAGATTCGCTCGATGGAGCAAAGGATACGCCAGCGGGCACAGGTGAGTGGCACGCTGGATATGATCGGGCGAGGCGCACACGGCATCGATAGCAAAGGCGCCGTGGACCAGAACGGTTATGCTTTGCGGGGTGGGTTGTTAAACAACGTGCACGCCACACAGGAGTTGAGCCTGCAGGTGCGTAGCGAACTGTCGCCGGGGGTGCGCGCGGAGGCTGCCCTGGTGGTGGGAAACCTTCTAACCTACTTTGGCTCCGCCTCGCAGTTCGCGCCGGGTGTCTCACGCGCTCCGGGCGCTACGGATTTCCTCTTGTGGAAAGCGAACGTGCGTTTGCCCTTCTCTCTTTTCGGCAGGCAGGGCAGTGTGGCGATAGGCAGGATAGAGAACCGCATGACTCCGCTCACCCTGTGGCGCCCTGACCTGGATGTATACACCCTGCTCCCTCGCTACGATAACGGCTACTACAGCATGGATGGTCTCCAGTTCCAGATGGATACCGACCTGGTGAGTCTGATGCTCTACGCCGCCCGGCATAACGCAGTGAACACCAACCTTCTAGCCGATTTCATGCGTGTATCCGCAGGCAACGACGCGGTCAACCTGTTCCAGCCGGGCAGCCCGCTGCGTCAGCGTCCTAACCGCATTCCTTACGGCATTGTCCACGCCCGGCACAGCGCAGGCGCTTCCGCCACTGTCAGACTGGGCAGAGCCTTCAGTCTGGGAGTGCAATTTCTCACCCTGGACGCCTGGCAGGATGTACCCACCGTCTTCGGAACCGTGAACCAGGTGAACGTGTGGGGATGGCAGGCGAACTTTTCGCCCTCCGAGCGGTGGAATATCGCCGCCGTCTATTCGCAAAGTGACCTGTTACATCATGGCGATAACCGGTTAAATAAGGACAACTGGGCGTTTCTGGCAAGGGTTCAGTACAGTGCAGGCAAAGACGCGCTGATATGGCTGGGCTATCGTGACTTCCGCCCGTATTTTGCGCCACCCGGCTACTGGGGACGCATCGGCTACTGGCATAACCCCACCGACCTGCGCGGCGTGGATGCGGGACTGCGGACACGCATCGGCAATGTGGCGGTGGATGCGCGCAGTGGTTTCTACACCGGCACGGGCAAAGCCGCTCCTCCCGCAGGCTTCGGCACAGATGACGAAGTGCTCCATCTGGTAGTGCACGCGCAATGGCAAGCCCTTCCCCGCTGGGGATTCAGCCTGACCTACGAGGGGGCGATGTGGAATCTGAAGGACACCCAGCGCTTCAATCCGGGGGCAGGGCTATCCGCACCGGGCAAGCCCATAGAGCACTATGCGACCTTCGGCGTGCAATACGACCTGAGCCGGGATACCATGCTGCGCGCCCTCTACCAGGCAATCTTTTATGATGCAAAGGGGGTAGCATCCTACTCCCTGCTGGGCAGCGACAAGGAGCGAGGCGGTGTGGCAGTGGTTCAACTGAGCACGGCGTTTTGAAACGCTACAGGAATCCGTCCGTAAGAGGGTAAAATATGGAGAACACCAGCGAGATTCAGCACACTCACGGAGGCAGCGCAAGCGCATGACGAAGAACGGTAATGGGGAAAAACGCGAACATTGGGGAACTCGTGTTGGGCTGGTTTTGGCGATGGCAGGTAACGCCATCGGATTAGGGAACTTCCTGCGTTTTCCTGGGCAGGCAGCCGCAAACGGCGGTGGGGCTTTTCTCATTCCCTACTTCATCTGCCTGTTGTTCATGGCAATTCCACTGATGTGGTTGGAGTGGACGCAGGGGCGCTACGGAGGCGTGCGCGGACATGGTACGACCCCTGCCATGTTTCAGCTCATGTGGAAACATCCTATCGCCAAGTACCTGGGCGTGCTGGGGCTGTTTATTCCCACCCTCATTCTGTTCTACTACTCCTACATCGGCTCGTGGACGTTGGGATACAGTATTAAAACCCTGCTCGGGCAGACCCCGCACGTCTCGAAAATCCAGCTGCACGAAGGGATGAGCGCCGATGAGATTTCGCAAACGGTGCTGGATCCTTATAATGAGTTTTTAGGGAGGTATACCGGCGCAGCAGACGGCAGTGTGTTTCTTCGTCCCGAAGCGTTTACCCTGGTGATTTTCGCAGCGGTGTATGTGCTCACTCTGTGGTTAATGGCGCGCGGTGTCTCGCGAGGCATCGAGGCGCTGGCAAAAATCGCGATGCCGCTTTTGTTCGTTCTGGCTGTAGGTCTTGTCGTGCGCGTGTTTACTCTGGGCTATCCGGTATCCCGGGAATACGGGGTGATGGATGGCATTGCTTTCCTGTGGGAGCCCAAGTGGTTTGTGGAACGCGACGGCAGGCAGATTTTCGTGCTGCTGGACTCCAAAACCTGGCTGGCTGCAGCGGGACAGGTGTTTTTCTCGCTCAGCCTGGGCATGGGTGCTATTCAGTGTTATGCGTCCTATCTGCGCCAGAAAGACGACGTGACGCTCACCGGTCTTTCCACCACCGCCTCGAACAGCTTCGCCGAAGTCGTGTTGGGCGCGTCTATCGCGTTGCCCGCGGCGTCGGCTTTCTTCGGGGTGGCAGCAGCGCAGATGATCGCTACCAAGGGTAGCTTCTATCTGGGCTTTGTGTCCATGCCCGCTATCTTCAGCTTCCTGCCCGCGGGCAACATACTGGGCTTCCTGTGGTTCCTGCTGCTGTTCTTCGCGGCACTCACTTCCATCGTGGCGATGTGTCAGCCTATCGTAGCCTTCCTCGAAGACGAGTTCGGTTTGAGCCGTACTCGCGCTGTTGCCGCGATGGGGCTTCTGTGGCTGATTGGTGCGCAGTTCGCCATCTGGATTAACGGTGGAGTAGATGTGTACGATTTCTGGTCGAGCACCTTTGGTCCACCACTGATGGCGCTGATTGAAGTGGTCATCCTGATGTGGATTTTCGGGGCGGATAAGGTGTGGCAGGAGATGCATGAAGGGGCGCTATTGCGCGTGCCGCGCTTCTTCTACTACTGCGCGAAGTACGTGACACCCTTCTTCCTTCTGGCGATACTGGGCACGTGGCTCTACGAAAACGTGCTTCACCCGCTCCTGACAGGCGTTCTTTTCACCCGTCCACTTGAGGCGGCGGGTCTACAGGTAGGCTGGCATATCTGGATGGTGCGTGGTTTCGTCTTGCTAATCTTTCTGGTGCAGCTGTACGCCGTCTGGTATGCGTGGAATGTGCGGAAGAGTATGCAGCGTGCGGAGGTGCTACCCGAATGAACTGGCAAGGCTGGGTGTTCATGTTGAGTGCGTGGACGTTCTTTACTGTGCTGCTGGTATACTGTTTTTACCGTATCCTGTCTAGGGACTTCAGACAGGGGCGTGATAGCGATTGATGGGCGACGGTTGGTGGAAATCGCCCTGACGTTTCTGCTGATTGTTGGTGGAGCCAAAGAGTACACCCGTCGGCTGGAACGTTCTGCGGAACGACACATCTTGAGGCAGCTGGGTGGCAGCGGGCAGGTGCAGGTGCAGATTCAGCCCAGGTGGGGCGCATTGGGTGTGTTGCTGGCGAGAGCGGATACCATCCGTGTACAGGCTTCAGGGTTTCGTGCCTCGCAAATGCCTTTCTGGACCGAACCACCCATACCTGTCTGGCGGGGACAAGCGGAAAGCGTGCAGATTGTGCTGGAAAGGTTTTCGCTGAGGGGTTTTCCTATCCGTCGCCTGGAGGCAACGATACCCCACGTGTCTCTGGATTCGAGAGAGGCGGCTTTTCGCCTGCGAATCCGCCTGTTTGGGGCAGGCTGGGGAGAGGGGCGCGTTACCCTGGATGAAGAGGGGTTGACCGAGTTCGTGAGGCGTCGCTTGCCGGGAGTGCAATCTCCGCGTGTGCGGGTAACCTCCTCGGCGATATATATCACTGGCGAGCTGGCGGTGTTGCTGACCGCGTGGCGCTTTGAGGCAAGGGGGCGCGTGGCGGTGCGCAACGGTCGGCAAATAGTGATAGAGGACGCGCAGGTGAGCGTGGAAGGTGAAAACCTTCCCCCTGCTGTGGTGCAAAAGGTGATCGCTGCGTTGAACCCGGTGCTGGATGTGGAGCTTGATCTGAATCTGGGCTCGGCGTTCCTCATAGAGCGTGTCGAGCAGGAAGAGGGTCTGGTGAAACTGGTCGGGCGGGCAACGGTGCCGCCTCGGGATACAGGAGGGGTCCATGGCGACACAAGAGAGTGAACTTCGACGCACCCCCCTTGCGGAAGTGCATCCTCGCATGGGGGCGCGCATGGTGGAGTTTGCAGGATGGTGGATGCCCGTGCAGTACAGCGGCATTATGCAGGAAGCGCGTGCCGTGCGTGAAAACGTGGGTATGTTCGACATCAGCCACATGGGCAGATTCCACTTGTGGGGAGATGATGTCATCCCTGCGCTGGATACGCTGACCACGAACGACGTTTCCGCCTTGAGCGACGGCGCGGCACAGTACTCGCTCCTCACCAACCCGCAGGGTGGCGTTCTCGACGACATCATCGTCTACCGCCTCGCCGCCAACCACTTTCTGGTCGTTGTCAACGCCGCCAATGCGGATAAGGACCGGGCGTGGATGCTGCAACACTTCCCCTCGTCGGTATCGCTGGAGGACGCTACCACACAAACCGCCATGATCGCCGTACAGGGCCCGAAGGCGTTGGAACTAGTTGGTCATCTGCTCGCGCACGACCTGACACCACTGCCTCGCTTCCACGTTGCCACCGTTCACTGGCGCGGGAACGAGGTGCTTGTGGCGCGCACCGGTTATACAGGCGAGGACGGCGTGGAGCTGATTCTCGACGCCTCGGCGGCGGAACCGCTGTGGAACGCCCTGTACGAAGCGGGGGTCGTGCCCTGTGGACTGGGCGCGAGGGACGTGCTGCGCATCGAGGCAGGATACCCTCTATACGGTCACGAGCTGAACGAACACATCAACCCCATCGAGGCGGGGCTGGGCTGGGTGGTCAGCAAAAGTAAACAGTTTATCGGGGCAGAGGTTATCCGCCGCGTTCGGGAGCAGGGCGCTGCCCGCAAGCTGGTAGGACTGGAAGTAGAAGGGCGCATGGTGGCGCGACAGGGGTATCCCGTGCAGGTAAACGGGCAAACCGTTGGCGAAATAACCAGTGGAACCTTCTCACCTACGCTGGAGAAAAGCATCGCCATGGCGTTTGTGAGCAGCGAACACTCCAGGATGGGCAACGAGGTGCAGGTAGACATGCGTGGCAGAACCGTACCTGCGCGCATCGTGTCCAGAAGGTTCGTCAATCACGTATAAAAGCATGGAGGTGGAATATGCACATTCCGGGTGATTTACGATATTCTAAAACCGACGAGTGGGTGCGTGTGGAGGGCAATGTCGCCACCATTGGCATTACCGATTATGCTCAGTCCGAGCTGGGCGACATTGTGTACGTGGAGCTGCCGGAGCCAGGGCGGGTGCTGCAGGCAGAGGAGATGTTCGGCACGGTGGAGTCGGTGAAGGCTGTGGCAGACCTGTATGCACCGATAGCAGGAGAGGTCCTCGAGACAAACTCTGCGGTGACCCAGCGGTCAGAGATACTGAACGAAGACCCGTACGGCGAAGGATGGCTGATCAAGGTGCAGCTGGCAGACCCATCCGAGGTAGACAACCTGCTCACCGCTGAACAATACGCGGCATACATCGAGGAGCGTCAAAAGGCATGACCTACATTCCGCACACCGATGCCGACCGCGAGAAGATGCTTCGCGCCATCGGCGTCACAAGCATCGAAGAGCTGTTCGCCGATATCCCCGAGCAGGTGCGCTTCCGGGGCTTGCTGAACCTGCCGAAAGGGATGGACGAAATCACCCTGCAGGCGCACATGCAACGCCTTGCGTCACAGAACATAGATACATCGAAGTGTATCCCCTTTTTGGGAGCAGGAATCTACGACCATTTCGCGCCGGCGGTCATTGAAGCCATCCTCTCACGCGGCGAGTTTCTCACCGCGTACACGCCCTATCAGCCCGAGGTGAGCCAGGGCATCCTGCAGGCGATGTTTGAGTACCAGACGATGATATGCCAGCTGACCGGTATGCCGGTAAGCAACGCCTCGATGTACGACGGCGCCACTGCGCTCGCGGAAGCCGCGCTGATGGCATGGCATCACACAGGGCGCAGGTGCATCGTCATCTCGCGCAGCGTCCATCCCCACTATCGCCACGTGGTGCGTACCTACGCGACAGCCGCCGACCTGGAGGTGCAGGAGATCCCCTGTGGCGAGGAAGGTGTGACCCTGCTGGACTCGCCCATTGCCGAGCACGCGGCGTGCGTGTTGTGGCAAAACCCGAACTTCTACGGAAACCTGGAGCCGATGGCAGATCTGACTGCCCTGGCACACGAGCACGGCGCGCTCGCCATTGTGGCGGTAGACCCCATTGCGCTGGGCATTCTGAAACCGCCGGGGGAGTATGGCGTGGACGTGGTGGTGGGCGAGGGACAGCCTCTGGGGTTGCCGATGGGCTTCGGAGGTCCGTTGCTGGGGTTCTATGCGTGCCAAGAGGAGTATGTTCGACGCCTGCCCGGGCGCATCATCGGAGAGACGGTGGACGTGGAGGGCAGGCGAGGGTTTGTGATGACCCTGCGCACCCGCGAGCAGGATATCCGCCGTGAGCGGGCGACCTCGAACATCTGCACCAACGAGGCATTGATGGCATTGGCGGCAGCAGTGTATCTCAGTGCTATGGGCAAACAGGGGCTGCGCCATGTGGCAAACCTGTGCCTGCAAAAGGCGCACTACCTCGCAAAGCGGCTGACGGAACTGCCAGGCGTTCAGCTGGTGTACCCACAGGCACGCTTCTTCAAGGAGTTTGTGTTGAGCTTGCCACGCCCTGCGGAAGAGGTGGTGCAGGCTTTGTTGCCCGATTATCTGGCAGGGTTGCCGCTGAGCCGTTATGAGCAGGGGCGCGAACACCACCTGCTGATAGCGGTCACCGAAAGGCGCACCCGTCAGGAGATGGACGAGTTTGTGCAGGCAATGCGGAGGGCTCTGAGCGAAGAGTAATCTACCATACAAAATGCATCTTGCTTTTGTGGTCGAAAACTGCTATACTTTCGGTGACGCTATCGCTCGAGGATGGGGTAGCGGAGAAAAGGATTCATCTTTGTCATGTCAGTGATGTCACGGACATCAACGATGAAGCACACCTGAAACTGGAGGGCTACCGGGCTATGGGGGATGTGCAATCCCATATCGAGCGCGGCGTCGCGTATAAAATCAACGGGCAGTACGACGAGGCTCTGGCGGAGCTGCGGCAGGCGGTGCAGCTGGCTCCGAACAACGCGGAGGCGCATCACCAGCTCGGGCTGGTGCTGGGGTTTATCGGGGAGTTCGAACAGTCGTTAGCAGAGTTAGAGCGCGCTGTACAGATAGATGGAAGAAACGTCGTAATCCGCAACGACCTCGCGCTCACCTACGCCATGCTCGGCATGTACGAGGAAGCGAAGGCGCAGTTCGAGGAGGTGTTGCGCCAAGACCCAGCCAATGAGGTCGCGCTTAAACAGATCCAGTTTCTCCAGTTTTAGAGAGGCCACGCTGGCGGGGCTGATTCTGGCTTTGCTGGGGTGGTTGTTCTTCTTTCCTGTACTGACAGGCGGGCGTGTGTGGCTTCCTACCCGCCTGTTGTTTCATGTGTACCCCTACCGCGCTCTGACCACCGAAACGCCTCCCCCCTGGAACCCGCTGATGTGGGATGGTGCGGCGCAGTTCGGCGTATGGCGTTTGTACACCGCCAAGATGTGGCGAGAGGGCTGGCTGCCCCTGTGGAACCCCCATCAGGGCATGGGCTACCCGCTGTATGCGAATAGCCAGTCTGCGCTTTTCTATCCGCCCAACGCGCTCTTTGTGTGGCTGCAGGAAAAAGCGTTTGGCTGGCTTGCTGCGTGGCACCTGTGGTGGGCAGGAATGGGCACATGGCTGCTGCTACGCCGGCAGATGGACGCAGGATTTGCCTCCGCGCTGGTGGGGGCTATCGCTTTTGCCTTCTCGCTGTGGATGGTCACCTGGCAGTACCTGCCCACCGTACCGGCAACTGCCTCGTGGCTGCCGTGGGTGGTGTTCGCCGCCGCTCGCTGGGCACAACAGCCAGACGTGCAACGCGCCACCTGGTGGGGGGCGGCCATGGGGCTTTGCCTGCTGGCGGGGCACCTGCAGATTGCCTTTTATGTGCTAGGGGCAGGGGTTCTGGTGGCAGTGTCCTCTGCTATCGCTGCAAAGGTGGGAGGAAGAAACCTCTTCCCTGTTTCCTCTCCCACAGGAAGGTGGATGGTGGTGAAGAGCTTGATTCTCGCCTTTGCGCTTGCCATCGCGCTGAGTGCACTGCAGGTATTGCCTGCTGTGGAACTGTCACGCCTCTCGCACCGACGTGCTCCCGCCACGGCGGAAGGGTACTCGGCTTACGTGGGGAGCGCGATGCCCGGTGCCCATCTCATCACTCTTTTTCTGCCCGACTTCTTCGGTCATCCGGGCATTGCACGTACGGACACGCCGGATGTCAGCACTTACTGGGGCAAGGGCAACTACGCCGAGTTCGCCTGCTTCATGGGTGTTCCGGCGTTACTGCTGGCAGTGCTGGGGGCGTGGGGCACTCGCTCCTGGTGGCGCGTCTATGCCCTGCTGCTGGTGCTGCTGGCAATGCTTCTCGCGCTGGGCACGCCTCTCAATGCCCTGCTCTACTTTGGAGTGCCCGGTTTCAGCGGCACCGGTTCCCCCGCGCGAGTGCTGGTGCTATGGGCTTTCGGTATCGCGCTGCTGGCAGGGATGGGGGCTGACAGATTAGCCTCTGCTTCACGAAAGGAATGGTTGCTCGCAGTGGGGACACTGGTCGTGCTGTTCGCTGTCAGCCTGTTCGCAGCACGGGGGGTGACGCTACAGGCTCTGGGAGAAGAAGCTTTTCCCGAATGGCTTGGTACACAAATGCCGGTGCTCCTGCAGGGAGTCGCGCTGGCTGTGATGGGAGCAGGGGTGGTGGTTTGGGGGTATAAGAGGCGGTGGAATCACTGGTGGACTCAGGGTGTACTGGCAGCGTGTGTGCTGGGCAGTCTCTGGGTTGCCGATGTGGGTTACAATCCGACCGCTCCGCCCGAAAGCGTGTATCCGACAACTCCCCTGCTGGAAAAGGCGCAGTCTCTCACCGAGGGCAAGTGGCGTCTCTTCGCCGTGCAGAGCGGCTGGAGCCTGTATCGTGCCCCTCAAGCGGTTTTACCGCCCAATCTGGCGACGGTGATGGGCTTATACGACCTGCAAATCTACGACTCGCTGATGCCCCTGTATACCAAGCGCTGGCTGGACAGGCTCAACGGCAGGGATTCTGCACCGGTGGAGAACGGCAACATGGCGCTGGGCTGGCGTGCGCCTGCTGACCGCCTGGCAGAGGCTGGGGTGAGGGTGGTGCTGGCTACGCAGCCGCTTGCCGAGCCAGGACTGCGACCGATTGCAGGAAGCGCGGAAGGATATCTTTACGAGGTGGTTGGAGCGCGATCCTGGGTGCGCACGGAGGACGGCCGGGATTGTGCCTTCCGCTGGCAAGGGTGTAACCGTCTGCAGGTTGCTCTGCCCGAAGGCGCGAAGGAGCTGCACGTGATGCAGACGTTCTACCCGGGCTGGAAGGCGGAACCTGCAAGCTGGGTGGAACCGATGGACGAGGTCTTCCAGCGTGTGCGGCTGCCCGCGGGGGGACAGGCTGTGACACTGCGCTTTGAACCCGCGTTGCTGAGGATATGCCTTTACTTCGCGCTGATTGCCGTGGGATGGCTGACTTACGCCTGCTTCACAGGCAGGAGCTTTCCTGCCGAAAATCGAAACATGGAATAACCCTGTAGGTCGTTGTGGTCAGGAGTGAGCGATGCGCGTCTGGTGGGTATGCACCATACTGCTGGTTTGCTGGAGCACGCCGCTGCAGGCGGATGTGACGGGCTTCGTGAAGGCGCGTCAGAGCCTGAAGGCGTTGCCTGTGGGCGGGATCAGCTATGTGCAGCAGAACGTAGATGTGTATCGCGGTAAGGTTGTGGAGATCACCGCTACTGTCAAAGGCGTGAGCCGCATCGGCGATTCCCAGGTAGTTGTCCTGCAGTCTGCGGATGGAGTGTCGGTATGTCCCCGTGTCACCCAGCCTTTGCAGGAGCAGCTGGGTGCGCATCTGCGTGTGCTCCTTCGTATCGGTGAAGATAATCTGGTGGGGCTGAGCAGTGTGGAACTGATTCAGGCGGTGCATGAGGCGGATATCGCGCAGTGGGAGTCGCAGCAGCGCAAAAAGCAAGAAGCCGCGAAACAGCTCCCCCAGCGCGCGTCGCGCTCTCTCGTTTCCCGGTTTAATACTCCTGTACGCACCAGTCAGGGGCAGGTTATCACCTTCGAGCAGTGGCATAGCGCGGTGTACGACGCTTACGCCCGCGCGATTTCACGCTTCAATCCGAAGCTGAAGCCCCAGCAGGTGGAGGTCATTACCAACAGCATTCTGGCTTTTAGCTGGTACTACCGTGTGGACCCTCGCCTGGTGGTGGCGATGGTGCTGGCAGAGTCAGGCTTTCGCCCTGATGCGGTATCGCGAGCGGGAGCAATGGGACTGGGACAGCTGATGCCACGTACCGCGCGAGGGCTGGGGGTCAACAACCCCTTTGACCCCGTGCAGAACCTGGCGGGCGCGATTCGCCTGTTGCACGGACACCTGAACACCTATTCCGGCGGTCGTGCCTATCGCGAGGGCACGGTGAGCTGGAACGATATTATCCTCGCGATGGCGGCGTATAACGCTGGCTCCGGCGCGGTGCGCAAATACGGCGGCGTACCCCCCTACCGCGAGACGCAAACCTACGTGAAGCGGGTCATCGAGCTGTACAAGCAGCTGTGCGGGATGAAGTGACCCTCTCTCACTCCCCGAACAGCTCGATAATCTTCTGCCGCCGGAAGGTAAAAATCTCCTCAATGCGTGGACGAACTATCAGACGTTCGATAACGCCGTCTATCACCGGAACCGGCAGGGCATAATACACCAGGTCGGTCATGTGCACGCCGCCCTCCACCGGCACGAAGGTATGCCTGTGATGCCAGAAACGGTAGGGACCAAAGCGCTGTTCATCCACGAAAAAGCGCAACGGTTCTACGTGGGTGATCTCGGTCACCCAGAACATCGGGATTCCGAAGAGAGGACGTACCGTATAGGCAATAATGATGCCCGGTTCCATCCTGTCCGGTACCGGCGTTAGAATATCGAAGCCCATATAGGGCGGCGTGATGACCTTCAGGTTAGCAGGGCTGGAGAAAAAATCCCACACCTTTTCCAGTGGAGCGGGTATGGTCTGTTCGGCTTCAAAACGAAAGAGTTTCATAGTGTCTCCATTATACCCCACGCGCTATCGGGTGTAATATTGCCATCGGCATTTGAGGTCAATGCTCTTGCCCGGTGCGAGAGAGAACTTCCACACTATCTGGCTGAGCGGGTTCAAACCTCCAGCCGGGTAGATTCTGCTATCCACAACGGTGACGGAACGCCCCAGCGTCGTCAGCTTACTCACCTGTGCCTCGGGAGTGGTGTTGTCCACCTCGCCCACCACCTGACGGGTGACCTCCAGCTCCACCGTCTTCTCCGAGTGATTCGTCAGCGTCAGCGTGCTCTCCATTTCCACTAGGGTATAGTCTACCCCGCTGACTGTGGCGGCTTTCGCCGTACGTTTCCGCTCGGTGTCGGTTTGCTTGACCGGAATGTTCACCGCTGTGCCGATAGCGATGTCTACAGTGCCTCCGCGTGGGGTGTAGGTGATAGTGTCCTGAGCCAGCACAGTGTCTCCACTGAACAGCAGCACGGGTGCGGTGGTGAAGGGATGTTCGGTGGTATTGGTCAGGCGCACGCGGTGAACCACCTTCGGCGCGGCGAGGGCGGACTGCACTTCAGCGGTACGCGGCTCCGGCTGCGGTTGCTCGGCTGGCACGCCACCCAGCGGCGGAACGTACAGGGTGTATACGTCCCTGTACTTCAGCGCGTGTTCAGCAACGGGCAGTGTCATGCGCTCCCCTTTGCGCAGAGAGACGTTTTTCACCGTGAACACAAACAGGTCTTCGCTGGCGCCCGCACCTGCCACTTCCGGACCGAGGTCGGGAGCAGGAGGTGGAGGTGCAGCTCCTTCCCTCCCCGCCAACCCTTCGACGCGCGGAGCCTGGGTCATCAGGGCATTGGAGAGCATCCTGCCTGCGTCGGTGCGAAAGTATGGCGAGAGCTGAGCAAAGGTCTGTTGCAGCCCAATGGGGTCACGGGTATCTTTATAGGCGAAGGCAGGCACGCCAATCACCAGGTCTACCGCAGCGTTCTGGAAGTCGGTGAGCTCGTTGATGAGCGACGCCTGCAAGAACATTTGGGCACCGCCCTTGCCGTCCAGTATCAGCCGATACTGAGGGATCCAGCGCACGCCCTTCTGTACATACATCATGCCTACCCGTGCACGTTTTGCAGGTTGTCGGTTGCCCCAGTTCAGGTACAGGGTCAGCAGGTTACGGAAATCCGCATCTGTGGTGACTGTGGCGTAGTCGCCCAGAAAGGTGATGTCCAGAACGCGGTCCAGATTCATCGCCCTGGTACCTTCCTCTGTTCGGAGCAAGAGAATGTTGCTCTTCAAGGGCAGCTTATCGCCAGTGTTCGGCGGGCTGATGGCTTCCAGTTCCTCCGCAGAGCAAAAGGGCACCCCCACGATCACTCCTGTATGCTTTGTGCCCGAAACCTCAGTGAGCAGCACCCTGGCGCCCACATTCGCTTCCAGCAGTTCGCGCAAGCTCATCACCGTACGCTTCAGACTAACTCTGCGTTGTCCGGCAACGACCGCCTGCAATTTCACCTGTGGAGTGGCGGAATATGCCCAGAACGTTCCCAGCACAGGCGCGGGCAGGTAGTCCATCACCACATTGCCCCGTTCATCGGTAGGCATCTCTCCCTCGTGAATCACGTAGGCGTGACCGTCTTTGAACACCACCAGCTCCTTCACCGGCAGCTGTACCAGTGCATCACGCATGCCGGTGGTCTGCGCTATCGCTTGCAAGTATATCGTCTGCATACAGCATAAAACAGCGAGTAGAGTCGCTCTCATCGGGCGGACCTCCCGAGGGTATTTTTCCTCTCTTTGGACAACGCCGAGGCGCAGGAGGTTACTGGGGGCTTCGAGAAGGAACCTGTTCACGGATAAGCATCAGCGTGCGTCGCGCCGCCTCTTCCCAGCGAAACTGCCGGGCACGCTCCAGCCCGCGTGCTACTATCTGCTGGCGCAGCGGTTCTTCCTGAGTGATACGCAGAATGCCTTTAGCCATCGCCTGCACGTCGTGGGGGTCTACAAGTATGCCGCCATCGCCCACCACTTCGGGCATCGCGGAGGCTTCTGACGCCAGTACCGGCGTGCCACAGCCCATCGCCTCCAGCGGGGGCAGTCCAAACCCTTCATACAGCGACGGGTACAGCAGCGCCGAGGCGGCGGCGTATACACCCGGCAGATGCTCGCGCGGGATGTAGCCTGCGAACACGAGGTGCTGAGCAATGCCCAGCCGGTTTGCCTGTACCAGGATGCGTTCGTGTTGCCAGCCGGGCGCGCCCACCAGCACCAGAGGCGGAAGGTCTGCATGCTGCCTTGCCAGCGCATACGCATCCAGCAGGCGAGGCAGATTCTTGCGCGGTTCTAATGTGCCCACAAACAACAGAAATCGCTCCGGCAGAGAGTAGCGCTGTCTGACCATCGGCTCCAGCGTGTGGGCGTTCTCGGGAGTGAAGAGAGAGTCCAGACCGTACGGAATAACCGCCACCTTCTCAGAGGGTACGCTATACAGGCTCACGAGGTCGGATGCTGTAGACTGCGAAATAGCGATCACCTTTCGGGCGCGATGGGTGCTCCAGCGAGTGATGCGTCTCAGGTACGCCCGGCGTATCGGGTGGATGGTTTGGGGAGAGACCTCAAAATTGAGGTCGTGCACGGTGACCACGCCAGCGCCGTCCCAGCGTATTGGCAGAACGAAAGCGGGCGAAAAGAACACGTCGATCCTGTCCCGCCTCAGCAAGCGAGGCAAGACGGTTTGCTCCCACAGCACCCGCTGTATCCCCGAACGTAACGGACGCGACGCAGAAACCCATTGAACCTGCCTGCTGGCGGGGAGTGACAACTGTGAGGGCTCGCCATACAGCACCATCTCCTGCGAGGTCGCCTGCGCAATCATTTCCGGCACCAGCGCACGAATATAATGCTGGATACCGGTATGTGTGGTGGACAGCAGGTGCACGTTGATGCCGATGCGCATTCCTTTACAGCACTTCCAGTGACCGTAAGACACGATACAGTGTGTCTGCCTGTTGTGTGTTCAGTTCCCGAAGGGGAGGGCGCACCGCCATTTCGGGCAAGCCGCGCCAGGCACATATCTGCTTGATAGCCGAAACAAACGGTACGGCGTCTATGGCTTCTATCACCGCCATCAGGCGTTCGTGGAGAAGGGTAGTGTTCTCGCCTCGGCGTGAAGCGGTATCGAGGTCTACTATCAGTTCGGGCAAAGCGTTCGCCAACCCGGAGATACATCCTGCCGCCCCGGAAGCCAGCGCGTCCGCCAGCAGGTTTTCCGTCCCCACAAATATCTGCAGGCGGGGGAACCGCAGCAGAAAGGAAAGAAGAGTCTCCCAGTTGCCGGAGCTATCCTTCAAACCCATCAGGTGGGGATAGTCCAGCAGTCCTTCCACTACAGCAGGAGTGATTTCTACCCCCGCCAGATCGGGATAGTGATAGAGCAGAACCGGTATGTCCACAGCGTCCAGCAGCCTCATGTAATATGCAACCAGTCCATCCTCCGGCACTCCCTTGTAATAAAAGGGTGGGATGACCAGAATCGCATCGCATCCCTGCTGCTGGGCAAAGCGGCTAAGGCGAATCGTTTCGGGCAGATTGGCACAACCGGTTGCTGCAATCACTTTCAGGTCGGTGGCGCATTCGCGGACAGTAGCAATGGCGCGTTCTCGCTCTTCCACGCTCAGCGAGGTTCCCTCTCCTGTCGTGCCGCACACTACCATTCCGACTACCCCTTGCTCCCGTTGCCAGTCTACCAGTGTCCGAAAGAGGGGATAGTCCACCTCTCCTGCTTTGGTTAAGGGTGTAACCAAAGCGGTATAGACGCCCTGCGGCAACGAGGTCGTCATCAGACTATTCGCCTCCCGCTGGCTGGGATGCAGGAGGTGTAGATGGTGTACCAGCCTGTCGGATAAACGGCAGCAACAGGTCTACCGGCACCGGTATAATCGTGGTGCTGGTGCTCTGTGCGCTCATCTCGGCAATGGTTTGCAGATAACGCAGTTGCAGCGCAGCGGGCTGGGTGGCCATCATCTGCGCCGCCTGCACGAGACGCTCTGCTGCCTGGTACTCACCTTCCGCGTTGATGACCTTGGCGCGTCGTTCGCGTTCGCTCTCCGCCTGCCGTGCCATTGCCCGCTTCATGCTATCGGGCAGTACCACGTCGCGTACTTCCACCGCGACGACCTTCACGCCGTACGGTTCGGTCTGCTCGTCGATAATGCTCTGCAACTGCTGATTAATCTTGTCACGGTGCGAGAGCAGGTCATCCAGTTCCGCCTGTCCCAGCGTGCTTCGCAGAGTGGTCTGCGAGATGAGCGAGGTGGTGCGGATGAAGTTCTCGATTTTGGTAACCGCCGCGGCGGGGTCTATCACACGAAAGAGCACAATGGCATCGACGGTCACCGGCACATTATCGCGTGTCATGACCTCCTGGCGCGGCACGTCCATGGTGACCAGTCGGGTATCCACACGGATGGGGCGGTCGATATATGGTAACAGGAAGATAATGCCGGGTCCCTTCACTCCCAGCAATCGCCCCAGTCGCAGCACAACGGCACGCTCCCATTCCGGCAGCACGCGCAGCGTCGCCCGAATGACCAGAATGATGAAGATCACCAGTGCAATCAGAAACGCGCCCGATTCGCTTGCCAGCAGCTGCTCGATGGTGTTCATGACGTTCCCTCCTCCTTACGCACGACGGCAGTCAAGCCTTCCATCCTTTCGATAACCACACGTTCGCCCGCCTTGATGGATTCTCCTTCGGCGACGGCGTTCCAGTACGCACCGTCATAGAAAATCTTTCCGCGTGGAGCGATGTCGGTACGCGCCACAGCCACCGCGCCCTTCATCGCTTCCATGCCGGTGACCCGCCGTACCTGTTGCGCGCGGATGCCCGCCGCCACAATAAACACGAAAAAGAGCGATGTCAGCCCCGTCAACGTGAGTGCAACCACCCACGAGACTCGCAGGGCTGGGTCGGGCGACTCGAAGAGCATCAGCAGTCCCAGCAGCATGGAGATAGCACCACCCAGCGTCAGCACGCCGTGCGAAGGGGCGAAAGCGTCGGCGATAAACAGAATAATCGCCAGCACCAGCAAGGCAATACCTGCCCAGGAGACGGGGAGCACCGAGAAGCCATAGAGCATCAGCAGCAGGGAGATGGCTCCAATCACGCCGGGGAAGATGGCTCCAGGGTTTTGAATCTCCGCGATCAGCCCGTACAGTGCCAGCACGCCCAGGATAGCCAGCACATTGGGATTGACCAGAACGTGCAACAGACGTTCCCTCAATACCATTTCCGAACGCTGGATAGGTGCCTCGCGCGTCCTCAGCACTACCGTGCGCTGAGGCAGCTTCACGCTACGTCCGTCTATCTGCCGGAGCAGGGTGTTCAAATCGGGCGCTACCAGGTCGATCACGCGCTTTTCCAGAGCCTGTTTTTCGCCAATCGCAGCGCTTTCCCGAACCGCCATCTCTGCCCAGTCGGCGTTACGTCCCCGTTGCTCCGCCAGGGAGCGGATGTACGAGGCAGCATAGTTCACCACTTTCTTCTCCATCGCGCCGGGGATGTCTTCGCCAGTGGAAGAAACCGGATGCGCCGCGCCGATGCTGGTGCCGGGCGCCATTGCGGCGATATGCGCTGCGACTGTGATGAACACTCCGGCGGAGCCAGCCTTTGCCCCAGAGGGCGACACGTACACCGCCACCGGAATATCGCTGGCAAGGATTCCCTTCACAATATCTTCCATCGAGCTCATTAAGCCGCCGGGCGTGTCCATCTCTACCACCAGCAGTTGTGCCCCACGCTCACGAGCTATCCGCAGCGTGCGCGAGAAGTACTCGGCGTTCGGCGGGGCAATGACCCCCTCCATGCGCATGACAATGACCGGGGGCACATCTGTGGGTTTCTGGGCAAGCGCGAATCCCACCCACACGAGAAGCGTCAGGAGCAACAGCCTTCTGAACCAGCGGAATGATGACCTCATACTGCATCCGTCCCTTTCCCAGAATGGAAGGTTCCGTCCATAGTGTATCACCAAAACCGGTCTCCGGTCAATCTATACGGCGAACGGACTGCGCATCTCTTCGGGCAGGGCGGTTTCCCGCATGGGAAGCCAGGAGCGATACACCGTACCTGCTGCGCCCGCGCTGGCAAAGTCGCACAATCGCAGAGCACGCCCGTCTGTCCCCGTGAAGCGAAGCAGCAAGAGTGGCGGGGGCGTTTCTGTTTTCTGCTCCTCCGCATAACGCAGGCTGGATAAGGAGAGCGTCGGTACCTCATCGGGGTCCATGGCGTTGAAACGCTGGTCGTACGCGAGCAAAATCGGTCCCCGGTACAGCGATACCTTCCCCGCCTGCTCTCGTTCGCCCAGCCAGGCATGCAGGCGGAAGTCCAGGCGAAGACGCGCGGCGATAGCAGCGGAGAGGAGATATTTTCCGGCGAACTCGCCTGCCCACGGCACCAGCGCACGGCGTGGCTGGCAGTCGCGGTCACGAAACATCTGCAACATCGCCGGATTAGCGATAGGCGCGGTCAACAACCCCTGATTCAAGTTGGCTTGCGGGCGTTCGCCGATCCAGCCTTCCAGGCGAAAGCGAGCCTGCTGGGGAACCTCGCAAGCGGGCGTTGCAGGCATGGGATACCTCCACGGTCGGTTGCGCTTTGATTCGCGGTGTGCCCACTGTTTCCCCCTGCCTCCGGGTGATTGGTTCTCGGCTTACAGTGACACATACGGCTATGGGGAAGGGTGTGCTCCGTCACATCCTGCAGGTCACAGTGGCGACGGAGCGTGCCTCTCTACAGAAAAACCTGCTTGCGCGGCAGGATAAAGGGTGTGCCAGCATCCTCTCTTATGGTGTCGCAGACTCGGCAACAGGTGCAGAGATAGTCCACTCACTGTGCACCTCTACCCCAGCCGCTTTCAGCAGGGTGTAAACGGGGCAACGGCGCTGTACCTCCTGCTGTAAAGCCTGCACTTGCTCGGCAGAGGCAGAGGTAACCAACTCCACCTTTTCGCGCACCGTGCGGAAATAGGGTGGTACGCTAGGGTCACCCATTGCGCCGCGCAGGTCCAGGGAACCCTCGGCACGCAGGGTGATTCCATGGATGTCAATGCCCTTCTCCCGCGCAATCACCTGCGTCATCACGGTCAAACAGCCATTGAGAGCTGCGAGTACCAGCTCCATGGGATTCGGAGCGCTATCTTGTCCCCCAAAGGAAGGAGGTTCGTCGCTGTAGAAAGGATCAAAGTGACGCACCTGCAAGCGTGTGCGCATTCCGCCCTCCAGCTTTCCGTCCGCGCTCAAATGCATCCATACGGGTTCGGTGGTGTGTGCCATCCTAGTCCTCCCTCGTGCATCTATTGTTGACTAATTATATCATATCAATCAATTTTCGCGCAATACCGGCGACAGTGTTTTCCGGGTGATTTAGCGACCAGGACTAACTGGTTTTCTCGTTAAAACGCTGGTATCACCATCGTAATGGATGAAGAAAACGAGATGCGAAAACCAGTCAGACTACTACTTTGTCAGACCTTTTCCTGAAGATGGTGGTGTTGCCCGCGATTCTCAATCGCTGGGTGATCTATGGCAACATTTAGCGTTCTACTGCTTTGTCAAAATATGATTTGAGGATGATGCCGAGGCTGTCTCGCCTCGCTGTCATACAGCGCAAGCGAAGAATCTTGCTGTAACGGCGCTTTGAGATGCTTCACTGCCGCGCAGCATGACACCGCACTGGAGGGTGAAGTCCTGCCGAGCCGTTTTCTCGTGTCCTTGCGAGGCACGCCGTGCCGAAGCAACCTTCCTTTTGGTCGCCTAATGCTTCACCCTCAAGCATCATCGAACTGTCAAAATGAGAACAATCTGCACTGCTCGAACGCCCGTTTTTCTCTATCGCTATGACAAATAAGTAAGGATATTGTCAGAACTCGCGAAACCATATGCCCTGAATTCGTAATTCTCTTGTGCAAAAAATCTCAACCTTAACATTTTCTTAACAAAAGCCATGATATAATAATAGGCGGAAAGAGGGACAAGCCGCGACGATAAGCGATAGACAGCAATCATCGCTCCGGTTATTCTCTCGCGGCGATGATGAAAAGCTTAACAGCACCCTCTACACAACAACAAGCGAACACGGGAGACTGTGCGCATTTGGCGGGGCTAGCTACCCCGCCGTTTTTTTTGCGCCCAAGATGCTGAGGGAAATGGAGCCTCCACCTTCCGCCTGTGGGGCAGGCAGGAGGGAGAAAGAGAGGGCGATCGTCAGGCTGCCTGTGGCGTGGAGAGATGGCTCAGGCGTTCCACCTGTTTCTTCTCCAGGAGGCGGTCTGGGTTCAGTAAAAGCACCAGCGTTTCGCCGTCATGCCCGATAGCCTGCACGTAGTTATTCTGCTCGTTGAGCAAAAGAGCGGTAGGAGGTTCGATATCCTCCTTGGCGAAGCGGTGCACCGTGCTGACGCTATCCACCAGGAAACCTACCGGCTGTCCGTACACTTCCGCCACTACCACGCGCATCTGCGGGTCAGGCGGTGTCAGCTCCATGCCAAACCGCTCTCGAAGGCATACGATGGGAATGGTGGCTCCTCGTAAAGCGGCTATACCCTGTAGCCAGCGGGGCGCGCGAGGCACACGTGAGATGGGCGGAACGTGGATGATTTCCCGCACCGCAGTGACGGGAAAGCCCACCCTTTCTCCGCCTACCGTCGCCTGCACATACAGATTCTGTCCCTCCTGAGGCATGGGTGACCTCCTTCAGGGTGTTATGCTCGGATATCCAGCAGCTTCCCAGCATCCTCGATCATCTGCACCAGTTGTTCGCCAGTTTGCTGCTGGGCATCCATTGTCTTGCGCAGCATCCTCACCTGGTATTCCTGTCCCTGCTGTTCGCTGCGCAGTATCGACGTCAGAAGCGTCATCGCCGCTCGGTCTTCGATGCGCACTTTATTTTCTCTCCTGCAAGCTGACGTTGATTTCGATAGAGCCAAAGTCTCCCAGAAGAATGGGTACTACCAGCGCGGGCGTGTTCACGGTGGAGATTTTGACATTGCTTCCCCGGATGATACTGGGAGGTGAAATATCACAGGTGTAACCTTTTTCCGCGAGCAACGCGGCGGCGTTACCCGTGATCATGTTGCCCAGCTCCGCGATCGCGCTCGCAGCCAGCGCGTCAAAGGTGCGGATAGGCTGTCCAATCATGTGGGAGGCTATCTTGTCGGCGGTGGTCAGAGCCATGCCGTAGATGACTGAACCTTCCACTTTGCCCGTGACGCCCATCACAATGCTGCACTGCTGGGTGGTGAAAATGCCCGGGCGCATCGCCAGCTGCCCCTTCTCCGGCTGAATACCCAGCACCATCTCCAGCACCGAGTATGCGGCGCTGACAAACGGGTTTATGTACTCGACGCGCATCATGTTCAGACCCCTTTCAGTTGCCCAGCAGTTTTTGCACGCTCTCGATGACGCGCTCAGGCTGGAAAGGCTTCACGATGAAATCCTTCGCACCTGCCTGAATCGCTTCCACCACCAGGTTCTTCTGCCCCATGGCGGTCACCATTACAATGCGCGCTTCCGGGTCAATCTTCTTAATCTCGCGCACCGCGCTGATACCGTCCATTTCGGGCATGGTGATGTCCATCGTGACCAGGTCGGGTTTCAGGTTCTTGTAGAGCTCCACCGACTCGCGCCCGTTGGTCGCTTCACCCACGACCTCGTAGCCGTGCTGCGTGAGAATGTTTTTCAGCGTGACGCGCATAAACAGCGCATCATCGGTCACCAGTATCCTCTTGCCCATCACTGTTCCCCCTTAGCGTTCCTCCTGTTGGGTTATTCCATGTTTACGCTGCTCTGCTGATGCCGAGCGCAGGCTTGCGGTAGAAAAACGACAAAGGCATTTCGAAGCCCAGTTCCCGATAGTTGAAGATGCGCTCTGTGCTGCCGACGAAGAGCACTCCGCCGGGCACCAGAGACTGGAAAAACCGCCTGTACAGACTGTCCTTCGCCTCTTCGGTAAAATAGATGACTACGTTTCGACAGACAATCAGATGGAAGCCACTGTCGAAGGGGTCTGCCAGCAGGTTATGCTTGCGGAAGGTAATGTTCCGTTTCAGCTCGGGTTTGACCTGATAGCGATTATCCTGCTGCACGAAGTACTTCTGCTTCCACTGTGCGTTCACGTTGCGCATGTCTTCGGGGGCAAAGTAGCCCTCTCGCGCTTTGTTCAGGATGGTTTCGTCCACATCGGTGGCGAGGATATGGTAGTTGAGCGGACGCATCTCCTCTAGCAGAATGGCGAGCGAATAGGGCTCCGCTCCATACGAGCATCCTGCGCTCCACACTTTCAGCGGACTACCCAGACGACGTATCTCGGGGAGTATCACCTGACGGAGTTCCTCGAACTTCTCTGGGTTGCGAAACAACTCGGACACATTGATGGTGATTCGGTCAATAAACTGGGTGAAGATCTGACGGTCTTTTTCCAGTATCCTCCAGTACTCTTCGAGGTTTCGCGCGCCCACACGTTCTGCCATCGAGCGCAAGCGACGCTCCATCTGCGGACGCTTGTACTGCTGCAGGTCTAGCCCCGTTTGGCGCAGCACCTGTTCACAGAACCACAGGTAATCGTCCGAAGAGAATGTGCCTCTCACCGCAATGCGACCTCCGGTTGCTCCTGAAGATTCGCTGCTTGAGCCATCTGGTCCACCATCTGCTCGCACAGCTCGTCGATATCCGCCTGCTCCAGATGAAACATCGCCAGCGTGCCCTCTTCGAGGGTGTAATACAGTCCGTCTCCGCCAATGCCGATGCCCATCGTAATGGAGAGCAGGTCAGCAAGATGCACCACAGAAATCATCGGCTCTTTTTCCGGTGCGCTGGACGGTTGATGATGATACTTGATGACAGAGACCAGCAGGGGGGGCAGGTTCCACTTCTCCGCGATGAGCCCACCTGCCATCGCATGATTGAAGCCCAGAACCGCCTGCTCTGCCTCGACAAAGGGGATGCGGTCCTGCAAAGCACGTTCCATAATCTGGTCAAACTGTTCGCGGACGAAGAGGTGAATCGCCACCTTGCCGATGTCATGCAGCAGTCCAGCCACGAAAGCCTCTTCAGAGACGGGTAACCGCACCCTTCGGGCGATCAGTTGTGCGCCGATAGCACAGGCAAGGGAGTGCCGCCAGAGCTCCCCGCGCTGCAGCCAGTAGCCTGCAATCTCACGGTTGAGCAGTTCGAAGGTAGATGCCGCGATAGCAAGGTTCTTGATGGTGCGGAAACCCAGAATGACCACAGCCTCCGAGAGGGTGCTGACGCGGCGTGGCAGTCCGTAAAAGGCGGAGTTGGCGAGCTTGAGCACACGCGCCGCCATCGCCTGGTCGGTGGCGATCACCCGCGCGATCCCCTGCGCGTCCGAACGAGGGTCTTCCGCCATCCGCATCACGCGCACGACCACCTCAGGCAATGCTGGCAGGTCCCGAATGGTCTGCACCAGCTGCTGCAGTTTTTCGGAAGTTCCTGTTGCGTTCATGCTGCCACCCCTGAAGAGGCTAGAATA
The DNA here is from genome assembly GCA_026003195.1 of Armatimonadota bacterium. Classification (NCBI taxonomy): domain Bacteria; kingdom Bacillati; phylum Armatimonadota; species Armatimonadota bacterium. The sequence goes on along the minus strand of BPGU01000002.1, from coordinate 1,145,802 downwards.
CTGCCCAGTACCGCCAGTTCGCGCTCTACGCCGCCGATGGTACGCACCACCACCAGTCCATTATCCGAGACCAGGCGGAGGGTGCGTCCCACACTGCCCCCCACGTCCTTTGCCAGCAGGGGGATGCCCGCGTTCCGCAGGGCGGCGATGACCGCTTCCGCGTTGCGCGCCCCCACATCCAGCGAGCTGCTCACCCCAAACTGAAAGAGCTGTGCCCCTCCTGCGATTGCCGCTTTCAGCCGGGAAGCACTGGCACCCATCTCTACCATGCTCTGCACAATAGCCGGTATCGCAGTGTCAGCGAACTTGCCCGGTAACTCTCCCCTCTTATCCGCTGGACTCTGGGGGAGTACCACATGCACCATGCCCGCCACCCGTGTCAAAGGGTCATACAAACATACACCAATACAAGAGCCCAATCCCAGAGCGGTTAAAACGTGACCGGCACCGCGAACCACCTGTATCTCTCCCATCCCCACCGTGAGATTGCTGCTCATCCTTTTAACCCATCCCTATAGACTCGAGGATTCTCTGAATGCCGCCTGGCTCGGGCAGAAAGACAAACGTACCTGAAATCAGCCCCTGGGGATCGTAAATATCGGTAGCAATGGTCACTGCGTAATCGTCCAGGTTCTGCATGTTGGCGATAACCGCACTGAGGATAGCGCAACCCATATCCACTGCCATCACGGGTGGGCTGGGTAGAAGTTGTAGCCCGGTGAAATCGCTGATGGCGGTGAGATAAGCGCTCAGCATGATGTTGCCGATTTCCATCAGCGCGGAGGCGGTGATTTCATCCAGATTCACCTCCTGTATTCCCAGCAGTGCCCCTGCAAGACGATGCGCGCTGCCGACCTCGAAGATGAACGTGGCGTGCCCTGCCACCTCTCCGGTCACCTGCAGGTAGATACCTGCGGTCACCTGCTCGGGGTCGCGCAAAACGTTCGGAAGGTCGCTGATGGATACGCAAACCGCCTGCGGTACGCTGATGAGGATGGTGGTACCAATCAGGTCGGCGAGTGCCGAAGAGGCTTTGCCCATCCCGATGTTGGCGATTTCGCGCAGAGCGTCATACTGTTCATGACTGAGAGCAAATTGTGGCTGGGCGCTCATGCTCTTCATCCCTGTTGTCGTTAGGCTATCCGTATTATCGGCACTTTGTTTTTTTTCCTAAAGAGCGCCCAGCCCAGGGGAAACTATCCCGAAGCATCTCTCCACGAGCGCTTCGCTTCCCATCCCAGTGCCTGAGCGGCATGGGAGGTATCAATCAATGCGCGATAGGGGTTTTCCGCTACATAGGCGTGGAGGTCGCCATGCCAGGGCAGATGTGACCAGTACTTCTGCACCAGTTCCGCTGTGGGGATTTCGACGCTGGTGTCTTTCGCGCTCAACAAGAAGGTGTCATGCTGAACGCCATCCACTTTGAGCGCAAGCAACACCGCATCGCAAACGTCCTGAAGGTCCACGTATGCCCACAGCTCATCTTTGCCCCACTCCGCACGCATCTCGGCAGGTGCTCGCCGCCACCAGGGGGATGGTTGCGCCGTGTTGAGCACGAAAACGGGACGGAAGCATATCGTCACGATGCCGTAACGCTCGGTATAGCTGCGACAGACCTCCTCCGCCAGATGCTTGGACAGCTGGTAGGGGGTCATCGGATGGCGTGGGTGGAAGTCATCCAGCGGGAGATACTCCGGCGGACGATACCCGCCGACACAACCCAGCGCGTTGATGCTGGAGAAATAGACCACACGCCCAACACCCGCCTCTGCACACGCTTGTAGCACGTTCCATGTGCCCTGCACGTTCACCGCCAGCACTTCATCGGCGGCGTTGCGACGGTCACTGGACATTGCTCCCAGATGAACCACTGCGTCCACACCCTGAACCAATCTCCGAACGGTATACACGTCGCGCAGGTCACCTGCCACATGCTCCCAGTCTTTGCTGGCACAAGCGGTGCGGTCGAAAGTGCGAAGGGTGTATCCTTCCTCGATCAGCCGTTTCACCATTTGCTGTCCGATGAATCCGTTGCTTCCTGTGACCAGCAAACGCATTTTCGCATCGTCCTCCTACGCTCTGTCTCGTCTGTGTATTATAGCACTATCTGGAGACGGGATACAGGGTTCTGGTAAAATATGACAGAAAGCCTGGACCGAGGGGAGCGACACATGAAAAATACCTTTTCATCCAAAGATCGGCTTCACACTTCTGCCGGTGAGGTCACCTTTTACCGTTTAGCTGCTTTGCAGCGAGAGGGCATCGTCGGTCTGGACCGACTTCCCTACTCCATTCGCGTGCTGCTGGAGAACCTGTTGCGTCATGAGGATGGCGAAATCATCACTGCAGAAGACATCCTTGCCCTGGCGCGATGGTCTGGCGGCGGTGAGGCACGCGAAATCGCTTTCATGCCCGCTCGCGTGGTGATGCAGGATTTCACCGGTGTACCCGCCGTGGTAGACCTGGCGGCGATGCGCTCCGCCATGCAGCGTCTGGGGGGTGACCCGATGAAGATTAACCCCATCGTGCCGGTGGACCTGGTGATTGACCACTCGGTGCAGGTGGATGTGTTTGGCACGCCAGACGCTGTGGAGAAAAACGTGGAGATAGAGTATCGGCGCAACGCGGAGCGTTATGTCTTTTTGCGCTGGGCGCAATCGGCTTTCAGCAACTTCCGCATCGTACCGCCGGGCATGGGTATCGTGCATCAGGTCAATCTGGAGTACCTCTCGCCGCTGGTGCATCTGCGCGAGCACCATGGTACACTCACCGCCTATCCTGACACGCTGGTAGGAACCGATAGCCACACCACCATGATCAACGGTCTGGGCGTGCTGGGCTGGGGTGTAGGAGGCATTGAAGCAGAGGCGGTGATGCTGGGACAGCCCTACTATATGCTGACGCCAGAAGTGGTGGGCTTCCGGTTAACGGGTGAACTTCCTGAAGGAGCCACTGCTACAGACCTGGTGTTGACCGTCACGCAGATGCTACGCCAGAAAGGGGTCGTGGGGAAGTTTGTAGAATTCACCGGCGATGGTGTCAGCCGTCTCAGTCTGCCCGACCGCGCTACCCTGGCGAATATGGCGCCGGAATACGGCGCAACAATGGGCTTTTTCCCGGTGGATGCCGAGACCATCACCTACCTGCGTCAGACCGGTAGACCGGATGAGGTGGTGGAACTGGCGGAGCGATATTGCAAGGAGAACCTGCTGTTCCGTACCGACGATGCTCCCGAGCCTCTCTTTAGCGACGTGCTGGAGCTGGACCTGAGTAGCGTAGAACCCAGTCTTGCCGGTCCCAAGCGCCCCCACGACCGGGTGCCTCTGCGCGAGGTGAAGAAGTCTTTTGCTATCAGTCTGCGAGCACCTGTCAAGGAGCGTGGCTTCGAACTGAGCGAAGCACAGGTGGAAAGACGCGCGCCGGTAGAAGGGGCGGACTATAGCCTCACGCACGGCGATGTGGTGATTGCCGCCATCACCAGCTGCACCAACACCAGTAACCCCTCAGTGATGATTGGTGCAGGCTTGCTGGCGAAAAAAGCGGTGGAGAAAGGACTGCAGGTGAAGCCCTGGGTAAAGACCAGCCTGGCACCCGGCTCGCGTGTGGTCACCGACTACCTGCAAGCGTCTGGGCTGATACCCTACCTGGAGCAGCTGCGGTTCCATGTGGTGGGCTATGGATGCACCACATGCATCGGCAATAGCGGTCCCGTACCTGAGCCCATTGCGACAGCGGTCAAAGAAGGCAACTTGGTGGTGGCTGCCGTGCTCAGTGGCAACCGCAACTTCGAGGGGCGCATCAACCCCGTGGTGCGTGCCAACTATCTGGCTTCGCCCATGCTGGTGGTTGCGTACGCGCTGGCAGGCACGGTGCATATCGATCTGTACCATGAACCACTGGGCATGGACAAGGAGGGGCAACCCGTCTACCTGCGGGACATCTGGCCCTCGCAGGAAGAGATTCGGCAGCAGATTCAGCAATCGCTGGATGCGGAGATGTTTCGCAGGCAGTATGCGCGGGTGTTTGCGGGCGACAAGTTCTGGCAGGAGCTGCCCGTACCTGAGGGCGAGCTGTACAGCTGGAACCCCAGCTCCACCTACATCCAGGAGCCACCCTACTTCGTGAATCTGTCCTCTGAGCCCGCGCCGCTCAGCGATATTCACGATGCTTACGTGCTGGCAGTGTTCGGTGACTCCATTACCACCGACCATATCTCTCCCGCTGGTTCTATCGCGGTGAGCAGTCCGGCAGGGCAATACCTGATAGCACGCGGTGTACAGCCTCAGGAGTTCAATTCCTACGGCTCGCGGCGCGGCAACCACGAGGTGATGATGCGTGGTACCTTTGCCAACATCCGCATTAAGAACCTTTTGCTACCCGGCACAGAGGGAGGCATTACCATCCACTTCCCCTCGGGGGAGACTCTGCCCATCTACGAAGCGGCGATGCGCTACAAGCAGGCAGGCATCCCGCTGATAGTGATCGCAGGCAAGGAGTATGGATCTGGCTCCTCGCGCGACTGGGCAGCGAAGGGTACGATTCTGCTGGGGGTCAAGGCGGTGCTGGCGGAGAGCTTCGAGCGCATTCACCGCAGCAATCTGGTGGGGATGGGCGTCTTGCCTCTGCAGTTCCTGCCGGGCGAGAATCGCGAGACGCTGGGGCTGACAGGTCGTGAGAGATATACGGTGCTGGGTCTTCAGAACCTGCAGCCGCGTTGCGAGGTCACTGTTGTCGTCCGCGATGAGACAGGCAATGAGAAACGCTTCCACGCCATCGCACGCATTGACACGCCAGTGGAGGTGGAGTACTATAAGCACGGAGGCATTCTGCCGATGGTGCTACGCCAGATAGCAAAAGGTGAAAGATCATGATCGCAGAGATCGTCTCAGTAGGTACAGAGCTGCTGATGGGGCAGATTGTGGATAGCAACGCTGCCTTTATCAGCGCGGCGCTACCCTCTGTCGGTTATAGAGTGCTGTATCGGCAGACGGTTGGAGACAATCTGGAACGGCTCACGCAAACGCTCCAGCTCGCGCTTTCACGAGCAGATGTGGTCATCACCATTGGCGGTTTAGGACCCACCATGGATGACCTGACGCGCGAAGGCATCGCTGCTGCGCTGGATGAGCCGCTTATCCTGGACCATGATCTCCAGCAGGAGCTGCAGCAGAAGTTCCAGCAGCGTCGCTACCCGATGGTCAACAGCATCCTCCGGCAGGCGTATCGCCCGGCATGTGCTCGCCCGCTGCCCAACCCCAACGGCACCGCGCCCGGTCTGGTCGCCGAAAAAGACGGAAAAGCCATTATTGCCCTGCCCGGTCCTCCTGCGGAACTGATCCCCATGTTTCAGAATCACGTGCTGCCTTACTTGCGCGAGAGGGCAGGGGGTGAGCCGGGGGTCATCCTGTCACGCATCCTGCGCGTGTGTGGCATGGGTGAATCGCTGGTGGAAGACCGTATCAAAGATCTGATGGAGGATTCCAATCCCACTGTAGCGCCCTATGCGAAAACAGGTGAGGTTCATCTGCGCATCACCGCCAGTGCACCCTCCCCTGAACAAGCTCAAGCGATGATTGCTGAGAGAGAGGCTCAAATCCGCGAGCGATTGGGAAGTGCGGTGTATGGGGTGGACGACCAGACCCTGGAACAGGCGGTGATGGAGTTGCTGTGGGCAAAGGAAGCCACTGTGGCAGTTGCCGAGTCCTGCACCGGCGGGCTGATTGGACATCGGCTGACAGAAGTGCCCGGCAGCTCCAAAGCCCTGATAGGGGGAGTAGTCGCCTACAGTAACGCCCTGAAGACACAGTTGCTGGGCGTGCCAGAAGAGACCCTACAGCAGCACGGCGCAGTCAGCGAACCCACCGCCCGGGCGATGGCGGAAGGCATCCGTCGCCTCACCGGTGCACACTTTGGCATCGGCACAACGGGCATCGCCGGTCCGACTGGCGGCACACCGGAAAAACCGGTAGGACTGGTGTATATCGCCGTTGCTTCAGAGAAGGGAACGCGCGTGGCGGAGCACCGGTTCATCGGCAGGCGCAGCGAAGTGAAGTGGCGCGCGTCCCAGGCGGCTCTGGTGATGCTGCGAGAGGAGCTGTTATGATGCGCCTGTTCTTCGCCGTATTACTGGACGACCACACCAGACAGCGTGTTGCGCTGGTGCAGGAAGCGATGAAGCGTGCGCTGGCGGGACAGCGCATCTCATGGGTGAAGACAGAAAACCTGCACCTGACTCTGCGCTTCCTCGGTGAACAGGACGAGAAGGGCTTGCGACAGGCGATAGAGGCAGGACAATCTGTCGCCGAGCGGCATTCCGTTTTCCGTTTTGTGGTACGGGGCGCTGGAGTATTCCCCGACATGCGCCGCGCCAGGGTGCTGTGGGTAGGCGTCGAGGAACCTGTGGAACCCCTCTACCATCTGGCACATCACCTGGAACAGGACCTGCGCCAGCGCGGCTTTGTCCCAGAAGACAAACCTTTCCGCTCGCATATCACCCTGGCGCGGATCAAGGAGCCACCGCCGGCACAGGTGGTTCAGAGGCTCCTCGAAGCTCTGCCCGACGAGCCGCTGGGAGGGGTAGAGGTACACTCTTTTGTGCTGATGCAGAGTGTGCTGCATCCCGACGGCTCGGTGTATACCCCGGTGCGGGAGTTCCCGCTGAGCACGAGCTAAAGCTACGAGTGCCAGGATAATGTCCATTCGGGCACCACAAAAACCGGTAAAAGTACGAGGAGCATTACTTTACCATAACCTCTATAATAATATCCGCCGGCGTTATATAACAAACCATGAGGAAAGGAGGCTGGAAATGTTCCGCTCAGCACTTTGCCGACTCGCTGTGCTTGTTCTCGCAGCAGGTCTGCTGTTCTCCTCTGTGCAAGCACAGCCGGTGTTCAAACACCTCAAGGCTTTTAATGTGTCCGCTCTGTTCGATGGCTCTGCCAGCGGAGCAGGTGACGCGGCGATCGATGTGACGTTTGACGGAGCGAACGCCTATCTGGCTGGCTTTCGCTCGCAGTCCGGTCTGGGTACGGTAGGTGTTGTGCGTATTGAAAACGTACTGAGCCTGCCCAGCGGCACGGTGAACTCCGCCACGCCAGGGGTCAGCCGAATCATCGCGGTCTCGGCAGCGGGTGGCGGCAGAGATACCCGTTTGCTGTACCACAACGGTTTCCTCTATCTGGGAACCGGGCTCGGCCAGGGAAGCAGCCCCGATAGCGCCATCCGTAAGTTCACCCTGGATGGTACGCTGGTGACCAATTGGGCAGGGGATGGCATTCTCTCGTTGACCGAGGCGGGTGTGGCTCGCTATGATACTATCGAGATAGACCCCGGCTATGATGGTTCGGGACCCAGCCTGGCTCTAGCTGCACTCAACACCACTGCCCCCCAGCCCATCAAGCGGTTTTCCCTGGAAACCGGAGCACTGCTGGGCAGCTCCAATGCAGTGGCGCCGACCTTCCTGCGTGACATTGCCTTCGCGCCCAACGGGGATGTGTACATCCATCGTGCCTCCAACGACGCGAACGATGGCATCTTCAAAGCCGAGCGCACAGGTGTGGATAGCTACAGTGCCCTTTCCACCATTGTCTCTGTGGACGAAGGAAACTTGCAGGAAGCGACGGTGAGCTATATTCCCGCCTCGCAGGTGTTTCCCACACTGGGCGACATGCTGGCGTTTAACCGCCGCCCTGCTACCGTGACCACCGAGACCAACAGGTTGTTCCTGACCACACTGGATGGTACGGAAGTACTGCAAATCGACGGGTCGGGCGTCACCGAAGACGGTGTAGACCTCGGCGAGTACAAGCACAACTTCATCAACGCATTCCCCTATCAAACGCAGGACGGCAAGCTGTTGTTGTTTGTGGTCAGCGGACACACACCGGCATCTCCTGCAGGCACCATAGACCGCCTGGATATCTATCTGGCAGTGCCCGAGCCGGCATCTCTGGCGATTCTCGGAGCCGGTGTTGCCGGGTTGCTCCTGCGCCGACGCAAAGTGTAAGTGACCTGTGAACTTGCGGGAGACGAGCCTCCCGAAAGCCGAAACAGAGCGTCCTTGCGAGCCGCGCAGCGGCGGAGCAATCTCTTCCTGCAGGGAGGAGAGTTGCTTTGGGGGAGAGCCCCCCTCGCAAGGACACAGACTCGGCTCGCACGGAGTGTTGCCTTCAGGGTGCGCCTACTTCCAAAGAGGAAAACCTCATCCCCCGTCGAAAAAAGAAATCCCACCGCACCTTTACAGGGCTTGTGCAATATGCTATAATCCTTTAGGTATACAATCTTCTGGTAAAGGAGCGAATGCGCGTGGAAACCGCACAGAAGCAAAAGGTTCTGGAACAGGCGCTGACTCAGATAGAGAAGCAGTTTGGCAAAGGCTCCGTCATGCGGCTGGGCGATGCCGCCCGCATGCAAATTGAAGCCATTCCCACAGGCTCCATCGCGCTGGATATGGCTATCGGCGTTGGTGGGGTGCCGCGGGGACGCATTGTGGAAATCTACGGTACGGAGTCTTCGGGCAAAACCACCCTCGCCCTGCAGATTATCGCTGAGGCACAGAAGCGTGGTGGGATTTGTGCTTTCGTGGACGCCGAGCACGCTCTGGACCCCGAGTATGCTCGCGCGATAGGCGTGCAGATAGACCAGCTGTACGTCTCGCAACCGGGCACCGGCGAAGAGGCGCTGGAGATTATGGACGCACTGATTCGCACCGGCGCGATTGACGTGGTCGTGCTCGACTCAGTGGCGGCACTGGTTCCCCGTGCGGAGATCGAAGGCGATATGGGCGATGCGCACGTGGGGATGCAGGCGCGATTGATGAGCCAGGCACTGCGTAAAATCGGTGGTTCAGTGTCCAAGACGGGTACGGTAGCGATTTTCATCAACCAGCTGCGTGAGAAAATCGGCATTGCCTACGGCAATCCCGAGACCACACCCGGTGGGCGTGCGCTGAAGTTCTGGGCAAGCGTGCGTTTGGAAGTACGCCGCGTGGACACCATCAAGCAAGGCACAGAGGTCATCGGTGCACGCACGCGCGTGAAGGTGGTGAAGAACAAAGTGGCTCCTCCCTTCAAGCAAGCGGAGTTCGACATCCTCTTTGGCAAGGGCATTTCGCGCGTGGGTGGCATCCTGGACCTGGGTGTGGAAAGCGGCATCATTACCAAATCGGGCACTTGGTTCACCTACGGCGACATCCGTCTGGGGCAGGGGCGGGAAAACGCTCGCACTTTTCTGGAGGAACACCCCGACATCGCCGATGAGATTGAAGCCCGTATCCGTTCGGGGGGAGCGGTACCCACAGCCTCTGCAGCTCCCCTAGAGGAAATCGCAGAAGCTGTCGAGTAATTAACCTGTATAACGGTAACAGGGTAACCTTTTCCGAAGCCTTTCGCTCATCCTCTGGACTCCTCCGCGAGCCTGGAGGTGAGAGAAGGTCATGGATATATTCATTGGTACCATCACGGGTTTGGTGGTGGCAGCCGCCGCCACGTTCATCCTATGGCGAACGCTGATACTACCGAAGGAGAACGAGGTCCAGGCGCGTCTTGCTCAACTACAGCAAGAGCGCGAGGAGACACTCAAGCAGATAGACGCAATCAAAAAAGAAGCTGTGCTGGAGGCGAAAGAAGAAGCCTACCGCATCCGCGCCGAGGCGGAACGTGAGAACCGCGAAAAACGCGCGGAGATACAGAGGATAGAGCGAAGACTGGCTCATAAGGAAGAGACCCTTGACCGGCGCCTGGAGGGTGTAGAGCGGAGGGAGAGGCAGCTGGTTGCCAGAGAAGCAGAGATAGAGAACCTGCGCCGCGAAGCAGAGGCTCTGGTAGAACAGCAGCAACGGGAGCTGCAGCGTATCTCCGGCTTGACCCCGGAAGAGGCGAAGCAGATATTCCTGCGCGGCATCGAGGAGACCGCTCGTCAGGAGGCGGCTCACCTGATTCGCGAGATCGAAGAGGAAGCCCGTCGTGAAGGGGAGCGGCGCGCTCGTGAGATATTGATTGACGCCATGCAACGGTGTGCCGTAGACCAGGTGACCGAGACGACCGTCTCGGTGGTGCCTTTACCTAGCGACGAGATGAAGGGGCGCATCATCGGGCGAGAGGGGCGCAACATCCGCTCCTTCGAGATTGCGACAGGCGTGGACCTGATTATCGACGACACGCCGGAAGCGGTAGTGCTTTCGTGCTTTGATCCTATTCGGCGGGAGGTAGCGCGTATCGCGCTGACCAATCTCATCGCGGACGGACGAATCCACCCGGCGCGCATCGAAGAGGTCGTCGAGAAGGCACGCGAGGAGGTGGAACGGCGCATCTGGGAAGCAGGTGAGCGCGCGGTGCTGGAGACAGGTGTAACCGGATTGGCACCGGAGCTCGTCAAAATGCTGGGGAAGATGCGCTATCGCACTAGCTACGGGCAGAACGTGCTGGCGCACAGTGTGGAGGTGGCTCATCTCTGCGGCGTGCTTGCCAGTGAACTGGGCGTGAATGTCTCACTGGCAAAGCGGGCAGGTCTGTTGCACGATATCGGCAAAGTGGCAGACCATGAGCAGGAAGGACCACACGCACTGCTGACCATAGAAATCCTGCGTCGGTACGGTGAGCCGGAAGAGGTGGCAAACGCGGCGGGTGCGCATCACTTCGATGTCGAACCTGCCAGCATCGAAGCGCTCATTGTGGCGATAGCGGACTCGCTGTCGGCAGCGCGACCGGGCGCACGGCGTGAAATGCTGGAAAACTACGTGAAGCGGGTACAGAGTTTGGAAAAAATCGCCGACTCCTTCCCCGGCGTCGAGAAGGCGTTCGCTGTGCAGGCAGGACGAGAGGTGCGCCTCATCGTCAAGCCCGAGCAAGTAGACGACCTGGAGGCGATGCGTTTGGCGCGTGAAATCGCGAACAAGATCGAGCAGGAGATGGAGTATCCCGGACAGATTAAGGTGACGGTCATCCGCGAGACGCGCGCCGTGGAGTACGCGCGATGAGCGACGTGGTGCGTGTACTGTTTCTGGGCGACATCGTGGGCAGAGCAGGGCGCCACGCGGTTCAGCATTGCCTGCCCTTTTTAAAAAAGGAGTTTGCCCCCGACATCGTGATTGCTAACGGGGAAAACGCAGCCGGGGGCATCGGCATCACCGCCGAAATTGCCACGCAACTGCTGGGATACGGCATCGACGTGCTGACCACGGGCAATCATGCGTGGAAGGAAAAGGCGGTGTACACCTATCTGGATGCCGAGCCACGTATTCTGCGCCCTGCCAACTATCCGCCGGGCGCACCGGGGCGTGGATGGGCAATCTACCCGGCAGGGGAACACCAGCTGGCGGTGGTCAACCTCAGCGGAAGGGTGTTCATGGACCTGGTGGATTGCCCCTTTCGGGCGATAGATGCTATACTGGAAGAGGTACTGCGTGCCACCCGGCTGGTGCTGGTGGACTTCCACGCGGAAGCCACCTCGGAGGCGCAGGCGTTTGGCTGGTATGTGGACGGACGATGTAGTGCGGTCATCGGCACGCACACACACGTACAGACAGCCGACGCTCGCATCCTGCCGCAGGGAACGGCGTATATTACCGACGCGGGCATGTGTGGTGCGCTGGACTCGGTGATAGGAATGCAGGTGGAGCAGGTGGTACAGAAGTTCCGCTCGCAGTTACCGGTGAAGTTCGAGGCGGCACGCGGTCGCCCGGCAGTGCAGGGCGTGTTTGTAGAGACCAATGCCGACACCGGTCGTGCCTGCCAGATACAGCGATTTCAAGCATTGCCTGACTCAGACGGCATCATCTTGCGTGCTGAGCAAGGGCTACCACCCGAATCAGGGCACTCTACGCAAACGAGGTGAACCGAAGTGCGAACATCAAGAGGGTTGCGAAAAAGCGTACAGGTGGTGCTGGCGGCGTTCGCTACAGCGATGTGCCTGTCGGCATCGGCACAACAGGAGCTGATCATCTTCAAAGGAGATAAGCCAGCGGATACGGGGCTGGTGTTAAGCGGATGGGGCAGCGGCGACATCCGCGAGTCGGGTGAGGCGGTTTACATTGGCAGCACCTCTCTGCAGGTGGTCACCCAGAGCTTCTATCAGGGAGGGCGCATCGCCCTGCAACAGCCTGTCAGCCTGGGCAATTTCGCCACCGACCCCAATGCATACCTGGTGTTTCAGGTTCGATTGCCGCGCGGTACGGGCAGTTTGTACACCGGCGGATATGGCAGGGGCGCAGGTATGGGACTACCGCCCGGCATGGGTGCACCCGAAATGGGCGGACTTGCCGGAGCACGCGGAGGCAGGCTTGGCGGTGCGGCAACCACAGGCGCAGGACGGGCTGCGGGCAGAGCTGGCGGTATGCTGGGTGGCATGGCGGGCCCGCCCATGGGCCCCGGCGGGATGGGGGCACCTCCCGGGATGGGAGGCGTGCCGGGAGCACCGGGCACAGGCACCGGGCGACGTACCGGAGGCGTCACGGGCGGCGTACCCGGTATGCCGGGGATGCCCGGATATGGATATGGTGGTCGGGGTGGCTACACTGCACCGACCATGACCACCCGCGTAATGAAGCAAATGCGTGTGGTGGTGGTGACCACCGATGGCAAGCAGTACGAGGCGGTTGCCCCCTTCGAGCCGCCTCTGACCGACCAGGAAGGGTGGTTCCCCATTGGTGTCGCCCTGGGATCCTTTAAGGGATTATCTCCCGATGCAAAGATTAAGGAGTTCCGCGTTTTCGGCGACGCCTATGGCGTGTTCTACCTGGGTGAGATACGGGTAGCTACCGACCCCACCCCCATCACCGGTGATGCCGGTGAGGAACAAATCGTTGCCGCCAACGATTTGGTGCGGCTGGAGGCACGCGCGAGCGCAGGTATCACCCCACTGAAGTATTCGTGGGACTTCGATGCCAGCGACGGCATTCAGGAGGATGCGGTGGGCAAGGTCGTGACGACTCGCTACCGCAAGCCGGGCGAGTACATTGTCACCCTCACCGTCACCGACATCTACGGCTTGAAGAAGCCCTTTGTGGCTACCACCAAAGTCACGGTCAACGAGTAAACCGAACACTCTCCGCCCCCTCTCCCCGCTTGTGGGAGAGGGGGCATTCTCCTGCATTATCTACAGCCCTTTATTCCGTTTGCCATCATCGATAGGGGCGAGTCAACTTGACAAAAAGCCCTTTGTAAGGCTATATTCACATAAGGGGGGAGAAACGAAGATGCACCGGCTGGATGAACGCAAAGCCTTCATCTTACAGGCAGTCGTGCAGGACTACGTTGCGACCGCCGAACCGGTTGGTTCGGAGGCAGTGGTAGAGCGCTACGGTTTGCGCGTCAGCTCTGCCACCGTGCGCAACGAGATGGCGGAGATGGCAGAGATGGGCTACTTGCGTCAACCGCACGTCTCGGCGGGAAGGATCCCTTCTGACCTGGGCTACCGCTACTACGTGGAGAACCTGATGAAACCGGTGCCGTTCAGCAGATTGTTCTCTCCTCGTCAGACCAGCCTGTTTTCGCCTACCAACCCGGAGGTGGGCGAAGTGGAAAGGCTTCTGCAAGCCACTTGTCGCCTGCTTGCGGAGATTACTCACTACGCTTCGGTAGCGACTGCCCCGGAGACAGACGTGGTCTCGATACGCCATATTCTGCTGTCTCAGCCTGCTGCCGATAAGCTGCTGCTGGTAGTGGTTGCCAGTAGCGGGCAGGTGGAGCATCGGCTCATCGCTGTGCCGGAGCGGTTGAGCGAACACCAGATGGCTCTTCTGGACAAGATGTTGCAGGAGCGCTATGCCATGCGCCCCGTGCGTGAACTGCTCCATGCGGAGCCTCTGGTGGTGCCGCCTGAAATGCTCTCTGTGGAGCCGGTGTGGAAGCTGACAGAACAGGCAGCGCAGGACTGCATCGAATCGCTGAGCCAGCAGGAGGTCTTTCTGGAGGGTTTGCAGCATATCCTGGAGCAGCCGGAGTTCCGACAGGTGGAGCGCTTGTATCCGGTGATTTCGCTGTTAGAGCGTCCGCAGATGCTCATGCGTCTGCTGCAAAGGGTGGAAGCATCGGGTAAAGTGCAGGTGATTATTGGTGAAGAGAATCCCCTGCCGGAGATGCGCTGTTGCAGTTTTGTGGCATCTTCTTATCGAATAGGTGATCGCATTGCAGGCACGGTGTCAGTGTGGGGACCGACCCGTATGCACTACGAAGTGGCGACATCAGCCGTCGAATACATTGCCAATGCACTGTCGCACGTGCTGACACAAATCAGTGTGAGCTCGTGAGAGAGGCATTACCCATAGGATGGAGAGAGACGGAATGAAACGGAAATCGCATCACCGTTCTGAGGAGCAATCGGAAGCGCGCCAGGAGCACACACGGGCTGCCCCGAAGGAGATGCCTTCGGAACCGACGGGGGAGCCGGTTGCGGCGGACACTGCAGAAATGGAGGCGCGCTTGCGCGCACTGGAAGAGGAGAACGCGCTGCTGAAACAGCAGCTTGCGGAGAAACACAATAGCCTTTTGCGCACGATGGCGGATTTCGACAACTTCCGCCGCCGCACGCGCCAGGAGATGGAAGAAATCCGCCGCATTGCGCTCGAGGAGTTCCTGCGGAGTCTGTTGCGGGTGATGGACAACTTCGAGCGCGCCCTGCAGGCGGCACAGGAGAGTCGGTCGTTCGAGAAACTGCTGGAGGGCGTGCAGCTGACTTACAGGCAGCTACAATCGCTGCTTCGAGAGGCGGGCGTTCAGCCTATTGAGGCGGTCGGCAAACCTTTTGACCCCAACTTCCACGAGGCGGTGCAGCGCGTGGAAAGCCCTGAGCACCCGGACGAGACCGTGCTGGAAGAAGTGGAACGCGGCTACATGATACAGTCGCGAGTGCTGCGACCCAGCCGAGTGAAGGTGGTAAAAAACTGATGGGGGAGCTATTTGGAACCGATGGGGTGCGCGGCGTTGCCAACCGCGATTTGACCCCCCTTTTAGCAATGCAGCTGGGTATGGCAGCAGCAGCTGTTCTGGGCAATGGCAATCACGCCCCGCAGGTTCTGGTGGGGCGTGATACTCGTCTGTCCGGCGATATGCTCGAGGGGGCTCTGGTGGCAGGATTGTGCTCCGCCGGGGCGAAGGTCATTCTGCTCGGCATCGTGCCTACCCCTGCGGTGGCTTACTGCACCAGGTACTCTCAGGGGGACGCAGGGGCGGTCATCTCCGCGTCCCACAACCCCTTTGAAGATAACGGTATCAAGTTTTTCGGCACCGAGGGATACAAACTGCCCGACGACCTGGAGTGCCGGATAGAGGAGCTCATCAGAGACTGGGAAAGTATTCCCCGCGCCAGCCGGGAACACATCGGCAACGTGCAGCGTGACAATGGACTGATAGACCAGTATATTGCCCACCTCATTGCCAGCGCGGGGTGCTCACTGAAGGGGATGCGTGTCGTGGTGGATGCTGCGAACGGTGCCGCTTACAGTATCGCGCCGCGAGTGCTCTCGCAGTTGGGGGCGGAGGTCATCCCCATCCACTGTAGCCCGGACGGTATCAACATCAATGCCGGATGCGGTTCGTTGCATACTCAGAGTATGCGTCAGACTGTTCAGGAGCAACACGCCGATGTAGGGCTCTCTTTTGACGGCGATGCGGACAGGGTCATCCTGAGCGACGAGCACGGCAACGAGATAGATGGCGACCGCATCCTGGCGATGAGCGCAGTCTATCTGAAGCAAGCCGGACGCCTCCGTCACAATGTGCTGGTGGCTACCATCATGAGCAACCTGGGACTGGAGGAGGCAATGAAGAGGCACGGTATCCGCATGGAGCGTACCCGAGTGGGAGACCGTTATGTCGCCGAGCAGATGCGCCAGATGGATGCCGTGCTGGGCGGCGAGCAGTCGGGACATATCATCTTTGCGGAATACTCCACTACCGGAGATGGCTTGTTGACCGCTTTGCAGGTACTGGCGCTCATGCAGCGTACCGGCAAGCCCCTTTCCGAACTGGCGCAGGTGATGGACCAGTATCCGCAAATGATACGCAACGTGCGCGTGCGCGACAAGCATGCCTGGCAGCGGTACGAGCGAGGCCAGGAGGTGGAAGCGAGAGCACTGGAGCAGCTCGGTAGCCCCTCACGGGTGAACATTCGCCCTTCGGGTACCGAACCAGTAGTGCGCATCATGCTGGAGGCGACCGATCTCGCTCGCATGGAGCAGGCAGCGGATGAACTGGAGAAGATAGTGCTGCAGGTGTGCGGCGCGCCCGAGGAGTGACAATATGCTACTCGCGCTGGATGTGGGTAATACCAACATTGTGGTAGGGGTCTTCGAGGAACAGCAACTGGTCGAACACTGGCGTGTACGCACTGACCGCGAACGCACTGCCGATGAACACGGATTGCTGATGACCCATCTGCTCCAGTATGCCTCCCTTTCTCCTAACAACATCAGCGGTGTGATCATCTCCTGCGTGGTTCCTCCCATGACCGATGCCCTGCAGGGGATGGCAAGGCGTTTCTTCCACGTGGAGCCCATATTCGTCTCGCACGAACTGGAACTGGGCGTGCCCATCCGCTATCATGACCCGCGCGAGGTGGGTGCAGACCGTCTGGTCAACGCGGTGGCGGCTCTCCACAAGTACGGTGCACCTGCGATTGTGGTGGACTTTGGCACGGCGACCACTCTGGATGTGATTTCCCCAGAGGGCGAGTACCTGGGCGGATGTATCATGGCGGGCATCGGTATCTCGGCGGAGGCGCTGTTCCGCACCGCCGCTCGCCTGCCGCGTATCGAGCTGGTCGCCCCCGAACATGTGATCGGTCGTACGACGGTGGAAGCCATGCAGTCGGGCATCATGCTGGGTTACGCAGGAGCCATCGACGCGCTGGTAGAGCGCATTCACAAGGAGATGGGCTGCCCCACAACGGTCATCGCCACGGGGGGATTGGCGGAGCGCATCGCCGCCGAAACCCGCACCATCCAGCATGTAGACCCCTGGCTGACTCTGGAGGGGTTGAGGCTCATCTGGGAACGAGTCACCGGAGGTTGCTAATGCGCATCCCACATCCGATACCATACCAGGGGAGCAAGAGAGGTATCGCCGAGGCGATACTGGCTTACTTCCCCAAGCACGTTACGCGCCTTGTGGAGCCTTTTGCTGGCTCGGCAGCGGTCACCATAGCCGCTGCTGCGCACTATCGAGCGGATCGATTCTGGCTCAACGACCTGAACGAACCGCTGATGCGCCTTTGGGACGCCATAATCCACCGTCCAGAGCAGCTAGCCGAAGCCTATGAAGGTCTGTGGAAAGAGCAACAGGGACGTGAGCGAGAGTTCTACGATATGATCCGCGCTGAGTTTAACCGGACACGTCGGCCAGAGTACCTGCTATATCTGTTGGCAAGATGTGTCAAAGCGTCAGTGCGATACAATGCAAATGGTGAGTTTAACCAAAGCCCGGATAACCGTAGGCGCGGTATGCATCCGGTTACCATGCGTCGCCAGATTGTGGAAGCTTCCCGACTGCTGCACGGCAAAACGCTGATCACCGCCGAGGACTACCAGAGTGTACTGGAGAGGGTGTCTCCGGACGACCTTGTATATATGGACCCGCCCTATCAAGGGGTCTGTATTGGACGTGACCCGCGCTACTACACGGATATAAATCACGACGATCTGCACGATCGGCTGCGCCAGTTGAACAAGCGTGGGATTCCCTACCTGCTCAGTTATGATGGACGCAACGACTTGCGCACCTATGGAAGACCCCTGCCGCCCGACATGAATCTGGTTCGCGTGGAGATACATGCTGGACGGTCCTCACAGGCAACGCTACTCGGTATCAAAGCATACACGGTAGAATCGCTGTACCTTTCACCAGCTCTCGTAGACAGGATCGGGCAGATAGAGATTGCTTACCGTCAACAAAGCCAGTACGCCCTGTTTGAACTCAAATGACTGAAGAGCAGCAGATTGCGGAGCTGAGGAAGCTGCTGGAGCGTGCCCCAAAGCGCGCACGTCAGCTGGTGGAGCATATCCTGCAATATGGACAGGTCACCACAGAGCAACTCCAGAATGTTTATGGCTACGAACATCCTCCCAGAGCCGCCAGGGACGTGAGCGAACTGGGTATTCCTCTTAAGCGTAGTTGGGGCAGAGACTCACAGGGACGGCGTATACGTGTGTACCAGCTTGGTGACTTGAGCCAGATGCGTCGTCTCAGCGGACGAACATCTGTGCCCCGGCGCATAAAGGAAGCAATCGTGCAAAAGCAGGGGGAAACATGCTCTATCTGCCAGCTCGCGATGCCGGCGCGGGCGCTTCAGGTAGACCATCGGATACCCTATGGGATTTCCGGCGAGGTGGAGGAACCTCAAGAACACCTCGATGAGTTCATGCTCCTGTGTGCTGCCTGCAACCGTGCGAAGTCGTGGTCATGTGAGCATTGCCCTAATTGGGTAGAAGAGCACCTTCCCGACGTCTGCCGGAAATGCTACTGGGCGTATCCCGAAGACTATGAGCATATCGCCCTCAGGCAAATCCGCCGACTGGATATTGTATGGAGCGAAGAGGAAATAGCCGTTTTCGAGAGGTTACAGCAGAAGGCGCAGCAGTTAGGAAAGGAAGTGCCGGAATACGTGAAAGCCGTATTGCGCCAGCACGTGGAAGAACCGTAGCACCATGTGCTTTCTACTTACACCGTCATAACCCTCCAGTGCTTTCTCCGCTTTTCCGATAATAACCCTGCGAGGTTTCAGGGCGATGTGGCGCAGGGCACACAACTGGTTCTTTATCCTACTGGTAATGGGCATGGCATCGTGTGCATGGGCGCAGATGCCTGTAGCGGTGCCGCGCGTCTCGGTACAGGTGGGCACCGCACAGAACCCCAAAGATGTGGCGGTCACCCTGCAAGTGCTGATTCTGATGACCCTGCTTACACTCGCACCTGCACTGCTCATCATGACCACCGCTTTCACGCGCATTGTCATTGTGCTGTCTTTCTTGCGCACTGCCATCGGCACGCCCACCATTCCTCCCAATCAGGTGGTGATTGGCATCAGCCTGTTCCTCACCTTCTTTGTGATGGCGCCCGTGTTCAATGACATAAACCGCAACGCCCTGCAGCCATACCTCGACAACCGTATCAGCTTTCAGCAGGCGCTGAGCAACGCGGAGAAACCGCTTCGCGCTTTCATGCTGCGCCAGACTTATGAGAAAGACCTGCAGCTGTTTATCAACCTGAGCAAGCCCAAGCAACCGCCCCGCACCCCCGACGATGTGCCGATTACCACTGTCATCCCTGCTTTCATTCTGAGCGAGCTGAAGACGGCATTTATCATCGGCTTTTATATCTACATCCCGTTCCTGATTATCGATCTGTTCGTCGCCAGCACGCTGATGAGCATGGGCATGATGATGCTACCACCGATTGTCATCTCCCTGCCGTTCAAGCTGCTGGTGTTCATCCTGGCAAACGGCTGGACGTTGTTGATTGGCTCGCTGGCGGCGGGGTTTCAGTGAGAACCTAACCCCCTTCCCTGTGAGGAAGGGGGAGCGAAGGGCGTTTGTAGTTGCGCCAGTGAGCGTACTGACGTGATGTGCTGTGAAGACCTAACCCCCCAGCCCCCTTCCCTGCGAGGGAAGGGAGAGCAGAGCTTCCCCTCTCCTCTCAGGAGAGGGGTTAGGGGTGAGGTTGAATAAAAAGAGGTGTACAGAGATGACCGAAGCCCAGGTGTTAGAAGTCGGACGACAAGCCTTATGGGTACTGGTGCAGATTGCCCTGCCCGTGCTGATATTTGGCATGGTAGCAGGGGTGCTGGTGAGCCTGTTTCAGGCGGTGACGCAGATACAGGAGGTGACGCTGACCTTTGTGCCCAAGATTGCCGCAGTGGTGATTGCGCTGGTGATTTTCGGTCCCTGGATGCTCGCCACAATGGTGGCGTTCACGGTGCGGCTCTTCTCCTTTGTGCCACAGTAGGACGATGGACCCTGTTTGGGCATCTACTCAACTCTTCTGGACGTTTCTGGTGGTGCTGTTTCGGGTCGCCGGGCTGATGGTCACCGCGCCCGTGTTCGGCAGCCCCAGTGTACCTGTGCCCGTCAAATTAGGCTTTAGCACCGCCTTTGCGCTCGCGCTCACCCCCTCTGCACTGGGCAAGGTAGGTGCACCACCCGATGACTGGCTGAGCCTCGTGGGCGTCCTGCTGAGCGAAACGCTGGTGGGAATGCTCATCGGCTATCTGGTGTCGCTCTTCTTCAGCGCGGTGCAGATGGCGGGGGCGTTTCTAGACATGCAGGTGGGCTACGGCATCTACCAGCTGATCAATCCTTTCGCACCTGCCCCCGCCTCGCTACTGGCGCAGTTCCATACCCTTTTGCTGATGGTGGTATACCTGCAAGTGAACGCCCACCACTGGCTGATTGGCGCGCTGGCGGAGTCTTTTGCGGCAGTACCTGTCGGTGGGGTATCGCTGAACGCCGCACGTTTACAGCCCGTGTTTTCCGACGTCATCGCGCAGATATTCCTGCTGGCGTTGCGCATCGCTGCTCCGGCGACGGCGGTATTGATTGTGGTGGATGCGGCTTTAGCCATCGTGTCGCGTGCGGTTCCACAGATGCCGGTGTTCTTCGTAGGCGCACCCGCCAAAATCGCGATGGGGCTGGTCACCTTAGCCATCGTGCTGCCGCTGGTGGCGAACGTGTTCGTGAACACCTTGCCTATCGCGGCGCAGGAGGTGTTGAACCTGTTGAGGGCGATAGCAAGGTAATACTTCTGCCACGCCCAGTGCATCGCGTACCTCTTCGACCGGTGCCATCAGGTCACTTCTGTAAGGAAAAGCAGGGTGGGGCAGTTCAATACCCCTCCTGTTTATCCACCACGTTCACCATCGAGGCGAAGTCGCCGGCGAGGAAGGCGTGCAGGTTGCGCAGGAATATCTCCGCTGCGCGCGTGCCGTAATGGGGCGTCACTCCCGATACGTGCGGACTGATCACCACGTTCGGCAGACGCCACAGAGGACTATCTGTGGGCAGAGGCTCGGGATCCAACACGTCCAGCCCCGCTCCGGCGATCCACTCCTCCTGCAGGGCGCGTATCAACGCAGGTTGGTCTACTACCGCTCCTCGCGAGATGTTGATCAGAATAGCGTCGCGACGCATCTGGCGCAGTTCCGCCTCGCCGATAAGATGCCGCGTTTCGCGCGTCAACGGCACGCACAGCACCACGTATTCGCTCTCACGCAGCAAATCAGGCAACTGCGAGGGGGGCAACAGAACGTCCACCGCTCCCGCACGGCGCTGGGGATGTCGACGCGTCGCCAGCACGCGCATGCCGAAGGCTTTCCCGCGTTCTGCCACCGCCGTGCCAATAGCGCCCAGCCCGACCACTCCTAACGTGGCGCCATGCAGCTCGCGCACCTGCTCGCGGAAGCCGTTGCGGTTCCATTCGGCGTGCATCTGCTGGCGCACGCAACGGTGCAGCCCCCGCGCGAACATCAGCATCATGCCGAACACATGCTCCGCGATGGGAATGGCGTGCACCCCACTGGCGTTGGTCAGGATGATGTCGCTTGCCAGCAGCTCGGGAGACAGAGAACCCTCGATACCCGCACCCAGAAACTGTATCCAGCGCAGGCGGCGGCAATGGGCAAGCCACTCGCGCGCGAAGTGCCCGCACACCACCACCTCCGCCTGCGCCAGTGCCTCAGGACGGATAGCATCCGGAGAGATGACCGTCCACTCCACCCGCTCGCGTGCCAGTTCGTCTTGCTCGCATCGTCCCAGAAACTGCTCGTGAATCTTCCAGCCGGGCGAGCAGGTAAGAAGCGCCTGTACCTTTGATGCGCCGGATGCCCCCATGGTCTGCTAGGGTTTGGTCGCTAAAAGGTGCTTGCTCAGCCACTCATCCACCTTGCGCAGCACGGCGTCCGGCTGAGGCATGTGCCCTCCCTCCAGCCACACAATCTCCTTGGGTTCCTTTGCCGCCGCGAAGAGCCGCTCGGTACACTCTCGGGGCACAATCTGGTCATCCTTGCCGTTAATCATCAGCAACGGGCGGGGGGAGATGCGTCCTGCCCAGTTCACAGGGTCCATCGGACCCACTACCTCGTTGATTTTCTGAGGGTTCTTGAACAGCTCGGGGTTCTTCTCACGCAGTTGCACGGCGTTCGGATGCTGGCTGTTGGCAAACAGGTAGCCCCAGTCCCCACCAGCCACGATGAGAATAGGAGCCTGTACGCGCTCGTCTACTCCAGCCAGTATACCGCCCAGAATGCCTCCCATGCTCAGCCCGATGTAGCCGATGCGCTTACCGTCTATCTCCTGTCTGCTCTGCAGGAAGTCGATGGCGCGACGCAGGTCAATCACCGTCTGGATGAAGGCGTCGCGGTTGCGATAGAGATAGGGGCTCAGGATATCACTGCCCGTCTGCTTACGGTCGCCGTGGTACTCCGCGTCAATCGCCAGTGTGGCGATACCGCGCATTGCAAAAGCAGGCGCCAGCATCTGCAAACCGTTCTTATCGCCGCCGTAACCGTGCATGATGATGACGCACGGGTAGGGAGGTGTTCCCGTCGTGGGCACGCACCACCATGCGGGCACGCGCTTGTCATGCACACTGTTGTACTGCACGCGGTGGATGACGTAGCCGTTTGCGCGTTGCTGTTCTTGCACCTCCGCGTTGAGAGGCAAGTCCCTGTCATAAGCGTAGAGCTGCTCGTAGGGCAACATCCGCGCGGGTTCCGCGTTCTGAGTGCGAGCGCACCCCATAGTTGCCATCACCAGCATCAGCAACACGCTCACATGAAGCAGGCTGCGCAGTACCCTCTCATTCCGACGATGACTGTGGAGCATCTTCTCCATCCTCCTGTGGTTTTTCCATTCCGACTGCTGCCATGAGCGTGTGATAGGACGTACCAGTCAGGATAACGGCAGTCTCCGTTCTCCAGAAGGGGCGGTCCGGTCGCTCCTTCAGCTCGCGCCATAATGCCTTGAACCACAGCGCGGCATGACGGTCACCTCCGAGCAGAGCGATGCTGCCCAGAATGGGCAGCATGAACAGGAGGTGCTCGCGAATGCGCTCATCCGGGAACAACCTCTGGAAGAGCTTCTCCCTCAGCCGCTGTTTCCGTTCCTCTTCCGATTGCGGCGACAGCACAATGCGCGTCTGCGACTCTTCCCACGCCACTTTGAATTCCGCAGCAAACTGTTCCGGATGAGGCGTGTACGGTAGCAGCATCCGCACCGCATGAAACGAAAGTGGAAACGGCGGCTCGGTTTGCACCAGAGAGGTCACCAGCCACCCCGCTTCCACGTCGGGCAGGCTGTCCACCGGATGCGCCACAGGCTGCTCGGGGAGCGCGGGGAGCCGTCCCCAGTAAAACGCCGCATGTGCAGGCATCGGGACGTGCTCCTGAAAGTTACGCTGGCGACACTCATTGGCGAGCCACACTGCCCATTCCACCGGCACGGAAACGAACTCGTTCCCGTCGCTGGCTG
This sequence comes from Armatimonadota bacterium, assembly GCA_026003195.1. NCBI lineage: Bacteria > Bacillati > Armatimonadota > Armatimonadota bacterium. Next base: position 1,122,347 of record BPGU01000002.1, on the reverse strand, counting down.
CTTCCCGTTCGTCCTCGAGGCGATAGGGACTGCGGAGGCACTCTTCGTACCAATCGCGCACTTTTCCCTCCAGCAAACGTGCAGAGGAGAGATGTCCCGCCGGGGTAACGTTCAGGGAAAAAACCGCTTGTTGACCGGAGACATGGCGCATGAAGAAACGCAGATGCAGGGCGGAAATGCTATCCTGCCGCAGATAGGGCGCTGCTGCAAAACACTCCTCCACCGTCCACGCCTGAGACACGCTCGCGGCTTCTTGCAAAGGCGGTTTCTCCTCTGCCGGTAGAGAAACCTGAACGCCGCGACGGCGCAGTTCGAAGAGCGACTGCTTGACCGCCCGCCGCAGTGCGCCCGTGACGCTCGCTTTGCCCACCAGATAAGCCAGCATCCCCGCATACTCCGGCTGATTCCCCATCCACACCGCTGCAGCAACCTGCTCTACCTGCGGCAGACTGAGCAGCTGGCTCGCCGTTTGCGCCACCTGTGGGTCGTTCACATCCGCAATACCGCGCACGGGCTCCAGCAGATTCAGCGTCTCTTCCGACGGATTGGGTACCGCCTCGTTCTTGCGCTTGGGCATCAGTGCTTTCCAAACCTCCCCCGTGAATTGCACCCTCATTTTACCTGCGCATCGGGTGATTTCCTGCGTGCTTTTACAGGGCGGTCAGCGTCACCACGCTGCGAGGTGGTATCAGCAACTCCCTGCTCGCTTTCACTGCAGGCTGCCGGGCAAGGTCGTGTTCCGCAGAGGTGATGAACGGCGTCCACTCCTCCACGTTGCGGTCCGACTCCAGTCGCAACAGAGCTTCCTTTTCGCCACGATGAACTACCACGCAGATCAGGCGGGGGCTGCGAGCCTGTACGTAAGCGGAAACCAGCAGCTCCTCTTCCACTTCCGAAGGTTCGGCGTGCACCCGGGTTGCGCCCGGGCGAATGAATCGGCTGAAGTTGCCCAGCGTCCACAATGTTTTGGAGGGCAGGATGTTCTGTTGCCCGGTATGCCGATAGTCGGTGTATATCAGCCCATCTTTGTAATCATAAGGCGAAACCGCCAGCCACCAGTGCCAGGCAGAAGCGCTGGCGGCGGTCAGGTCATAGTGTATCACTCTGGCTACCCGCAGAGCGGTGTCCATTCCCAGGTCCCGATGATGCTCCATCACACAGTACTCGGTCTGCCAGTACTGAGCGCCGGGAGCGTAGCGGTCTATGTTCTCGCGTACGGTTCGCCGGAGGTCTCTCAAGAGATGCAGGCTGGAATCGGTCCAGTAAGAGTGTGCGCAGAGGCGATTGCCCACCTTGCGCCGAATCTCGGCATCACCCAGCAGCTCACGGATGTACTGACCATACATCCCCCAACCCTTCGAGCGGTTGCCGTGAGTGTAAGCGGCTCTCGGATCCTCCATGCGCGCCCAGCGGCGGTAGAATTCGTCATCCAGCAGGGAGACCAGGTCACCCGCTTCGGGCACCACGATTTCGGTACGCAGTTTGCGGGAACGGATCTCGTCGTACAGAGCGTGAATCACCCGCTTCAGGTCCTCGTTGTTGTATCGGCAACCCTCCTGACCACCTTCCCACTCCCAGTTCGGCTCATTGACCGGGCTGATAGAGTGAAAAGGCAACCCCTCCTTCGCGAAGTGTTCCAGAACATCGGTCAGGAAACGCGCAAAATGCCTCTCGTACCCCGGTTTCAGGTTTGTGGAGCCGGATTGTTTATCGCAGTGGGCATGTCCGTTCTTCGTCATCCACACGGGCGGGCTGTACACGCAGGCAAGGAACCGTTCCACACCGCGCTTCTTCGCCGCGCGGAGAAACCATTGCTGCCCGGCGTGTTTGCTCCAGTCATACTCTGCCTCTTCGGAGGCTTTGAACACCTCTGCGCCCCGCCAGGGGTCCCAGAGCTGGTCGGTAAGCGCACCCCCTGCGCCGATGTTGAACCGCCACAGGGACAAACCGATGCCCTTCTCCCGCGAAAAGAGCAGGTCTGCCAGAGCGTTCTTGTTTGCTTCTGTCCACTCTTTACCGATGGGGTCTATGCTCCATGCGCCCGATGCCCCAAAATGCTCGATGCGCTGGTAACGTCGACCGGTACTGAGCTGAACGGTTACCGTAAGCATGTGCACACCCTTTCTCCCTTTCAGGGAGTGACGCAGTGGAGATAAGAGGTCAAGTTGCTTCGCTTCTGACTCGCCCGTGTTCTGCACCGCGTCACTCCTGTTTTTTTCAAAAATTCGCTAAAATACTTTAGCAAACCTCTTGACAACCTCGCCATACCGGGTTATAATGGTGCTAAAGTACTTTAGCAAGAGGAAAACGGATGTCCCTTCCGTCCCGAAGAAGAACACGGGCAACGCTCGATGAGGTGGCAAAGCGGGCAGGTGTCTCCCGTACCACCGCCTCGCTGGTGCTCAGCGGCAAAGCCAGCACGCACCGCATTTCGGAGGAAACGCTCCGGCGCGTGAAGGAGGCGGCACAGGAGCTGGATTACAGCCCCAACCTGCTGGTGCGCTCGATGCAGAGGGGACGTACACACATTCTCTCCTTCTTCAATGCGTTCCGCCTGCGCACCGAAAACGACCTCTACATGGACAGGCTGTCCACCGCCATCGAGCGTGCGGCGGGTCAGCTCGGCTACGATGTGCTGGTACACTGCGACTTCAGCCGACCGCCTGAGGAGACCTACCGCTTCCTGAACGGCGGACGCGCCGACGGTTTACTGTTGTTTGCCCCTCTGCCCGATGACCCTCTGTTGCCCCTGCTGCGACGCTCGCGTCTGCCGGTGGTGCTCATCAACGCCCGCGATAGCGAGGGTATCCTGCCCTCCGTGCGCGATGACGTGGAAAGCGGAATGAGACAGGTGGCCGAAACACTCGTCGCGCTGGGGCATCGGCGTATCGCTGCGGTGATCGAGGAGGGAAGCCACTTCCGCGATGCTATCCCGCGCGTTCGTCTGCTGCAGCAATATCTTCGCGCGCTCGGTGCAGACCTGCCGGAGCATCGCATCGCCAGCTACTGGAGCGAGGGACAAAGGGTTCTGGAGCACCTGTTCCACGAACCAGAACCTCCCACGGCGATATTCTGCTGGCGCGACTGGCTGGCATACCGCTTGCTGGAAGACTGCGACCATCTGGGCATAGAGGTTCCCGCGAGGCTCTCCGTGATTGGCTATGATGGTCTGCACTGGCCCGCCACCACGCGCCATATCGCCGCCTCGGTGCACGTGGACCTGGACGCGCTGGCGGAAGCCGCCGTGCACCTCTTGCATCAGTACATCACCGGAGAACGCGAAGACTACACCGACATTGCCATCCCGGTGCAACTTCGCTACGGAACCACGCTGGATCCCGTAGCGGCATCCAGCTGAGATAAATCATCAGCAGGAGGGAGAAAGACCATGCAAGTGAGTACTGAACGGCGAGACCAGAGACAGGCATTTACTCTGATCGAGCTGCTCGTGGTCATCGCCATTATCGCCATTCTGGCGGCGATTCTCTTCCCGGTATTCGCACAGGCTCGGGAAAAAGCGCGCGCGACCACCTGCTTGTCCAACATGAAACAGATTATGCTGGGCGAGCTGATGTACACCCAGGACTACGACGAGGTGCACAGCTGGACATGGGGATGGGACCCCACCTGGATGCCCTGGCACCAGCAGATTCATCCCTATGTGAAGAACCAGCAGGTGTGGAAGTGCCCCAGCGATGCCTGGGGACGCGGACAAGACGCCAACGACAATACCAAACCCGCTATCCCGGTGACCTACAGTCAGAACTTCCGCTGGCCTGAATCCGATTGGGGATGGGGGGCAAACTCCTACAGCTTCCTGATGTCGCCTGCCGCCTCTGCGGAATCGACCATCGTCAGCCCGGCAACGACCATCTTCATCGCAGAGCGCCCGAACTGGTACCACCAGTGGAGCGTGGGCTGGGCGACGGAGGTCTTCTGGGATTATGACGAGTTCAACATGCAGGGCGGTGGAGCCACTATCCACTCGCAGGGCAGCAACTACGCGATGTGCGATGGGCATGTGAAGTGGATGCGCCGTGACCAGACCACGCGCCCCATCGGCAACCAGACCACCGACCCGGCACGGCGCGACCCACCCAACGGACCCTGGCCCAACGGCATGTGGGACAAAAGACAGTAGCGACATGAGGTGACTACTGGTGAAAAAAGAGGTCAGCCCTGCGGTAGCGATTGCGCTGGTAGTAGTCGTGATCGCGCTGATCTTCGGTGCGTACTACTATCTCAGTGCGCCACGTCCGCCTCGTGGGGTGAAGTACACCCCGGGCGTGCCGCCGTGGATGGAACAGGGGGGGTCCTACAAGCCAACGCCGGACTACCCCCCTGCTGCGGACACCCGTCGCTAGGCACTTTGCCCAAACTTCTCGGTGGACACGGCTCGACACGAGCCGTGTCCGTTTCGCTCTTTTGGCATCGTTCAGGGCTCGCACCGTTGCAGGCTCACTCCAGCAGCTCCTGCAGCTCCCTCACCAGCACATCGGGTGGATGGTTGCGGAAGGGGTTGATGGGCACATCCCGTCGCCAGATGCCCACGGTTCGGCACCCTGCTGCCTTGCCCGCCTCCACATCCATCCAGTAGTCGCCCACCACGACGCAGTGAGCGGGCGCGATCCCCCACTTCTCCAGCACCACCAGCACATGCTGCGGGTGGGGCTTCACCTGTGGTACATCGTCTCGACTGACCAGCGAATCGTAAGGTATCTGCAGGACACTCAGGGTGCGCAGGGAGACCTCGCGGTCGTTGCGGGTGATGATGCCGATCCGTACGCCCTGCGCCTTCAGCGCACCCAGCAGGTCGTACATGCCCGGCACGGCACGGGGCGAGGCGCAATAAGCCATCTCCATCGCCTGCAGTCGGGCGAAGGCACGCTGGCGCAGCTCCGCACCGTCCTCTTCCCTGCCTGCGGAACGCAACGTTTGCACCGCCTGCTCCACCGCCCCCAGCACGTCCAGCTGCTGCAGGGGAAGGGTATCTATCCCATACTCCGTAATCAGTTGCAGGGTCGCCGCGCGCAGTTTGGAGAAGTCAATATCCGTCTCGACGAGCGTGCCGTCGAGGTCAAACAACACGGCGTGCGCATTCTGGAAAATGGTGTGCATGTCTGCATTATACCAGCCCCCGCCTGAGCAGGAGAAGAGGATAAGCGCAGCGAATCGAAAACATCCGCTCTGTCATTACGCAAGAGGAGGACACACACGATGCCCAAACAGGTTATCACTACCGCCAATGCCCCGGCAGCAATCGGACCCTACTCGCAGGCGATCCGCGTGGGCAATATGGTCTTCACTTCGGGGCAGATACCGCTGCACCCGCAGACGGGCGAAATCGTGGGCGAGACCGCTGCCGAGCAGGCGCGACAGGTGCTGTACAACCTGCAGGCGGTGCTGCAGGCGGCGGGTGCCTCCCTGCAGGATGTGGTCAAAACCACCATCTTCCTGACCGACCTGGGGCAGTTCGCGTCGGTGAACGCCGTGTACGCCGAGTTCTTCCCGAACGACCCGCCCGCTCGCTCCACCGTGCAGGTAGCTGCTCTGCCGCGGGGGGTGCAGGTAGAGATAGAGGCGGTGGCGGTGGTCGGGTAGGCTACCCCCGCGCCGCCTCGTACAGCAGCTCTACCAGCGTCGGATGGGCAGGGTAGAGGGAAGCCAGTGTCTCCACCGTCCCACCCAAAGTCATCGCCGTTGCCAGCGGAGCGAGCACATCCGCCGCGTGCGGACCGATCGCCGATCCACCGAGCAGCCTACCTGTGTGCTCCTCTACCACCAGCTTCACGAAGCCCTCAGCTTCGCCCAGCAGCTGCGCTTTCAGGTTGCTGGCGTAATCGGCGTAGAGCGACCTGACGCTTAGCCCTTGCTGAAGTGTCTGCGTTTCAGTCATCCCCACCTGGGCCACCTGCGGTTGCGTGTACACCGCCTCAACCACCAGCTCGGGGCGGAAAGGCGGAGTGGACACCCCCAGCGCATGACGTGCCGCCACCTGCGCCTGTGCCCAGCCACGATTGAGAGTGAAGGGCGGTCCCGCCGCGTCACCTGCTGCGTAGATGTGTGCCACAGGCGACTGCAGGTATTCGTTCACGGGTATTCCCTGCGGAGTGGACGGTATACCCGCCGCCTCGAGGTTCAACCGCGACAGGTCCGCCCGCCTGCCGATGGCGATGAAAGCATGGCTGCCCTCTAGCGTTCTGCCATCCGCGAGGCGCACCTGTACGCCGCCGTCGTTAGCTGCCACGCTTTCCGCCGGCGAGGAGAGCCATACCTCGATACCCATCTGCCGGAAGGCATGTTCCAGAGCCCGAGAGACCTCCTCCTCAGCGCGAGGAAGCAAACGTGGCATATCCGTGAGTACCGTCACCTTTGCCCCCAGCACGCGAAACAGGTAAGCGAACTCGCTGCCCGTCACGCCACCGCCGACCATCAGCAGATGCTCCGGTAGAGTCTGCAGGCTGCTCATGAAGCGTGGCGCAAGGATGCGCTTGCCGTCGGGCTTCATGCTGGGGGGGAAGATGGGCACAGAGCCGGTAGCGATGAGAGCGATATCGAAGGAGACCTCCTGCTCACCCTCTTCCGTCTGTACCTTCACCGTATGGGGGCTGACAAACGATGCCACGCCGTGTATGATCTGCACTCCCGCCCGCTGCAGAGCCTGCTGCTGCATTTCACCCCACTGGTGTGTGCGCTGGCGGATGCGTTCCATGAGATCGGCGAGGTCTGCGCCCTCTGCGGCGACCTTCACCCCACGGTGGGGGGCATAGCAAGCATCCAGCAGCGTATCCGCCGCCGTCAACAGCACCTTACTGGGCACGAGGCTATCCCACGTGGTGCGCCCGCCAATCTCGCCCTCGCTGACGAGGGTCACCTCCGCACCTCGCTTCGCTGCCTCTGCCGCTGCGTGCACACCCACTGAACCGCCACCAAGCACTAACAGACGTCTGGACATCCCTTTCACCTCCAGAGTTTGGACTCGGTGGGAAGGGGAGGGGATTCACTCCTTCGCATGTGTGTTGACTCCCTGTCCATTAGCCCTGTAAAATATTTCAAACACTTGTGGAGGCTTGCTATGATAGAAGACCTGTCCAGGTATCACCACCCAATCGGCAACCTGTTTCGCTTGCCCAGCACGCGCGAAGAGTGGCAGCAATACCGCCTCAGTGAGGAGCAGATTGCCTTTTTCCACGAGAACGGCTACCTGCCGGGCATTCGTATCCTCACCGAGGAGCAGGTGGAACAGCTGCGCGAAGAGTTGCACGGTCTGATGGACCCCTCTCATCCGGGGCATCGTCTGTTCTATGAGTACCACTCCAACGAGAGCAAAGACCCGAATACGGTGCTGTTCCACGCACTGGGGGCGTGGCGCATCACCCCCGGCTTCCACGACATCCTGTGGCATCCCGCTTTTACCGTGCCGGCATCGCAGTTGCTGGGTGGTGCGGTGCGCTTCTGGCATGACCAGCTGTTCTGCAAACCGCCCCGGCAGGGAGGCGTGGTCGCGTGGCATCAGGACTATTCCTACTGGACGCGCACCCAGCCCGAGGCACACCTCACCTGCTGGATTGGGCTGGACGATGCCACCGAAGAGAACGGCGCGTTGATGTACATTCCCGGCTCGCACCGCTGGAACCTGCTGCCCATCACTGGATTGGCGGGAGACATGGAAGCCATTATGAGCGTGTTGACCGAAGAGCAAAAGCAACAGTTCGAGCCCGTCACGGTAGAACTGAAGAGGGGGGAATGCTCTTTCCACCACTCGATGGTCGTGCACGGCTCGGGGGTGAACCGTTCCGAGCGTCCACGCCGCGCCACGGTGATCAACGTCTTCCGCGATGGGGTGAAATCCGCCTCGAACGAGCCACTGCTGGAAGGCGTGCCGGTGATTCCGGCTGGCGAAAAGATGGGTGGACAGTTTTTCCCGTTGCTGTTCGACCCGCACGAGGTGTTCGCCGGTTCGCACCCTTGATTTTTTATCCCAAAACAAGTACTATTTAGTAACGGCAGATTGACTGATTCACCGAATCCATCATGCTGCAGTGGCGTCATGAGGTGGTGGAGTGAGTACGCTCATCGTGATCGGAGTGTTTACGTTCGTTGCCATCCTGGTAGTGGGTGTCACGCTGGCGATCTCTCATGCCATCGCTCCCCGAATGCCCACGCCGGTGAAGGGCGAAACGTATGAATGCGGTGCGGAGGTATTCACGGACGCCTGGCGTCAGCAGAACCTGCACGTATACATCTTCGCCCTGCTGTTCGTGGTGTTCGATGTGGAGCTGGCGTTGCTGGCGCCGGTGGCGTTGGTGGCAAAAAGCCTGAACGCACCGTGGCTGGTGTTGACCGAAGTAGCACTGTTCATTCTCATTCTGGGAGCGGGTTTGCTGTACGCCTGGCGAAGGGGGGCACTGACATGGGAGTAAAAGAACGGCTGGAGAAAGGATTAATTAAAGTTCCGGGCGGTACCATCCTCGTCGCGAAGATGGCAGACCTGATGGCTTGGGCACGCAAGTCCTCCATGTGGTCGCTGACCTTCGGCTTGTCCTGTTGTGCCATCGAGATGATGGCGACCGCCGCTTCCCGCTACGACCTGGACCGCTTCGGAATGTTCTTCCGCGCCACACCGCGCCAGGCGGATGTGATGATTGTGGCAGGCTGGGTGTCGGTGAAGATGGCGCCCTTCATCAAACGCCTCTACGAGCAGATGCCAGAGCCCAAGTATGTGATCGCGATGGGCGGCTGTGCCAGCGCAGGAGGACCCTATCGCGACTCCATCACCATCGTCAAGGGGGTAGACCAGTTCGTGCCGGTGGATGTGTATGTGTACGGTTGCCCGCCTCGCCCCGAAAACCTGATCCTGGGCATCCTGAAGCTGCAAGAGCGCATCCGCCGTGAGCATCTGGCAGAAAAAAACGGCTTGCCCAAGCCCGTGCGTGAGCCGATCATCATCCCCGAAACGGGAGCCGCAGGATGAATCAGGCGATAGAGAACCTGCTGCAGCGATTTGGCGAGTCGGTTACCGAATGGACACAGGTCAGCGCCAACGAGGTACGCCTCACCGTCTTGCCCTCTGTATGGCGAGAGATAGCGCAATACCTGCACGACGTCCCCGAATGGCGGATGGATTACCCTGCCGACCTCACCGTATGGGACACGGGCAAGGAGTTTGGGGTGTACCTGCGCTTGTGGTCTTCGCAGCATCATCATAACGTGATCTTGCTAACCACTCTCTCGCGCGACGAGCCTCGCATCGCCTCGCTGGCGACGCTGTACCCCGGTGTGGATTGGCACGAGCGCGAGATGTACGATATGTACGGGGTGATCTTCGAGGGGCATCCCAACCTGAAGCGCATCCTGCTGCCCGAGGATTGGGAGGGATTCCCCTTCCGCAAAGACTATGTGGCAGAGCCCAGTGGGAACCCACTGCACGGACCGCAACCGGTGAATTGAGATGAGTATGCCTGTATCGTCACCAACGCCATCCACCCTGAGTACGGTGGAAATCCTCTCTCAGGGAATGGTGATTAACGTTGGACCGCAACATCCCTCCACACACGGGGTGTTGAGGCTTATCCTCACGCTGGACGGTGAGCAGATTGTGGCGTGCGAGCCGGTCATCGGCTACCTGCATCGCGGGCTGGAGAAGATGATGGAACGTCGCCCATACCGCCACAACATCCCTTTCACCGACCGTCTGGACTACCTTGCTGCGCTGTCCAACAATCTGGCTATCTGTCAATGCATTGAGAGATTGGGCGGAGTGGAGGTTCCGGAGAGGGCACAATATATCCGCGTACTGCTGATGGAGCTGCAGCGCATCGCCAGCCATCTGGTGTTTCTGGGAACCTTTGGCACCGATTTGGGCGCAACCACCATGTTCCTGTACGCTTTCCGCGAGCGTGAGATGGTGCTGGACCTGCTGGAAGAGTGTACCGGGGCGAGACTCACCTACAACTGGGTACGTGTGGGGGGCTTGCCCGATGACCTGCCGGAAGGATTCGGACAGAAGGTGTTGGATTTCGTCAAGATATTCCGGCAGCGGCTCGACGAGTACGACATGCTGCTCACCCGCAACCGTATCTTCCGCTCGCGCACACAGGGCATCGGCGTGCTGCCGAAAGAGATGGCGCTGGCGTACGGATGCAGCGGTCCGGTAGCACGAGCATCCGGTATACCTTACGACATCCGCAAGGTCGCTCCATATGAAGTGTATGACCGCGTCGAGTTCGAGGGTACCGGTGTTCGAGCAGGGTGATGTGTGGGCGCGTTATCTGGTGCGTATGGAAGAGCTGCGCCAGAGCCTGCGTATCGTCGAGCAGGTGTTGCGTGACATGCCGGACGGTCCGGTGCAGACCAAGCTACCCAAGATATTCAAACCTCCGGCGGGCATTGCCTACTCGCGCGTGGAAAGCCCGCGGGGCGAGCTGAGTTTCATGATGGTCAGTGATGGTAGCCCGAATCCGGTGCGTGTGCACATTCGCGCGCCTTCGTTCGTGAATCTGAGCGTGCTGCCGCGCCTGCTGGAGGGAGCGAAGGTCGCCGACCTGGTGGCGATACTGGGCAGTATCGATGTGGTGTTAGGAGAGATAGACCGGTGATGGAGGCAATCACACAGTTTTTTCGAGATTATCCGCTGCTGTGGACGTTTGTGAAGGCGGTGGTGCTGGCGAGTTTCACCCTGATGATCCCGCTGGCGGTGATTTACATCGAACGTAAGGTGGCAGGTTTCATCCAGAGCCGGCTGGGACCGGTGCATGTGGGTCCGCAGGGCACTTTTCAGACGGCGGCAGATGCGCTGAAGCTGCTCCTGAAAGAGGACATCATTCCCGAAGGGGCGGACAAGCGTTTCTTCTATCTCGCGCCGTATATCGCCTTCATCTCCACTGTGCTGTCGTTCATGGTGTTGCCCTTTGCGCCCGGCTGGGTGGCGCTGGAGATGAACGTGGCGGTGTTGTTCGTGATCGGTGTATCGCTGTTCAACGTGGTCAGTATTCTCATGGCAGGATGGTCCTCCAACAACAAGTATTCCCTGCTGGGCGGGCTGCGTGCGGTGGCTCAACTGCTTTCCTACGAGATCCCGATGGTGCTGTCGGTGCTGGTGGTGGTGTTCTACACGGGTTCGCTCAGTCTCACGGACATCATCGAGTATCAAGTGAAGCATGGGTGGAATATCTGGCATCCACCGATTATGATCGCCGCTCTCATCTATTTCATCTGCGCACTGGCGGAAATCAACCGCACCCCGTTCGACCTGCCGGAGGCAGAGTCAGAGCTGGTCAGTGGCTTCAACACCGAGTATTCGGGGATGCGCTTCGCCTTCTTCTTCGCATCGGAGTTTGCCAACAACTTCTTCGTAACGGCTTTCGCGGCGGCGTTATTCTTCGGTGGATGGGATGGACCCATCCTGCCGCCCATCGTGTGGACATTCCTGAAGGTGTTCGTGATGATCTTCATCTTTATGTGGGTGCGGTGGACACCTCCGCGCCTGCGCATCGACCAGATCCTGCGCTTTGCCTGGCAGTTTCTGGTGCCGGTGAGCCTGGTGAATCTGCTTTTGGCTATCGCTCTGGGGGTGAAATGAGATGAGCCGTACACACCCAAGCAGGGACACGGAATACAACCCGCTGGTCTACTTTATCGATGGACTGGTGACGTTGTTTAACGGCATGGTGGTGACCTGGCGCAACCTGTGGCGTCCCAAAATCACGGTACGCTACCCCTACGAACGGCGTCCGGTGCCGCCTCGCTATCGGGGACTGTTCTACCTGAAGTGGAACGAGGAGAAGCAGAGGCTGAACTGTGTCGGCTGCACACTGTGCGCTCAGGCTTGCCCAACCGATGTGATTTCGATGGTGAAGCTGGGCAAGGGTGCGAACGCTGGGGTCAGCGAGTTCACGATGGACCTGGGGCGATGCCTGTTCTGCAACCTGTGCGTGGAGGCGTGTCCGTTCGACGCCATTTACATGGGACCCGTGTACGAGCTCGCCAGCGAAAGGCGGGATGCTTCTCTCTTCCGCATCACGGATCTGGCGCAGGGGGGCGAGGAAGCGGTGCGCAAGAACATCGAAACGATAGAGAGGCTGATGGCGGAAGAGGAGAAGGCAAAGCCAGCCCATGTGGCGCACGCTGCAGGAGGACAATCGGAATGAGCACCATAGAACTGGCTGTAGTCGTCTTTCTGACCGTGATGACGGTGATTTCCGCGCTGATGGTGGTCACGGTGCGCAACCTCATCCACGCCGGCTTCTGGCTGCTACCTTTCTTTCTGGGCATTGGCGGGTTCTATCTGATCCTGTCGCTGGAGTTCCTGTTCGCTCTGCAGCTGCTGCTGTACGCCGGGGCGGTGATGGTGGTGGTGTTGTTCGCGCTGATGCTCACACGCGACGTGATGAACCCGCGCGTCCGCCAGACCAACCGCCTGTATGTGGCCGCGATAGCCGCCAGCGCGAGCATGATGGCTTTTCTGATCGTGGTCATCTACCGCAACATGGGCGGTCTGTCTACGCTACCGCCTGAGGTGGATGCCGGTTCGATAACCCGCCAACTGGGAGCGATGCTGTTGAACGAGTATGTGTTGCCCTTTGAACTGACCTCTGCCCTTCTGCTGAGTGCGATGTTAGGAGCCATCTTCCTGGCGCGCAACCCGAAGGTGGAACTGATGGAGGAGGAGACCGCGAATGAGCCTGGCGAACCTGCCGCTACACTTCTTCATACTCCTTAGCACGGTGCTGCTGACGATTGGACTGTATGGTTTAATCTCGCGCCGTAACGCCATCGCCGTGTTGATGTCCATTGAGATTGTGATGAACGCGGCGAACCTGAACTTCGCGGCTTTCTGGCGGTATCTGCATCCGCAATCGCTGGAGGGCGTGGTGTTCGTGCTGGTGACGATTACGGTCGCCGCTGCCGAGGTGGCAGTGGGAATGGCAGTAGTGCTTTCCATTTACCGCACGCTGCATACCGTGAACGTCGATGAAGTAGCGCAAATGCGAGGATAGCGTCTGTATGCTTCCCCCCCCGGAACTGGCGCGTGAGGTAGTTCGCCGACTGGACGCTCTGCATGGTCGTCCCGTATGGCGGCAGCGGATGCCTCCTCTGGAAGAGCTGGTAGCGTGCATCCTGTCCCAACACACTTCGGACACCAACTCGTGGCGTGCCTACCAGCAGCTGCGCGAGCGTTTTCCCAGCTGGCAGGCGGTGATGGAGGCTCCCACCGAAGAGGTCGAGGAGGCTATCCGCCCGGGCGGGCTTGCCAGCAGCAAAGCGCCGCGGATACAGGCGGTGCTGCGAGCCATCGCCGAACACAATGGCGGCACCCTGAGCCTGGATTTCCTGCAAGAGATGGATACAGAGTCCGCGCGCCGCTACCTGCTGAGCCTGCCGGGAGTGGGACCCAAAACCGCCGCCATCGTGCTCTGCTTCTCACTGGGCAGACCGGTGATACCGGTAGACACACACGTGTTTCGCGTGTCGTGGCGTCTGGGGTTCTTCGACCGCAAAGTGGGTGAAGCCAAAGCCCACGACATCCTTCAGCATATCGTGCCGGAAGAGGATATCTACGCTTTCCACGTACACCTCATCCGGCACGGCAGGCAGCTGTGTAAAGCGCAACGTCCCCGCTGCGAGCAGTGTCCTCTCGCAGACCTGTGCGCCTTTTTCACGGCGAGCTCCGCTTTGCGGTGATGAATGCCACCCGCTCTGCGGTCAACCTCTGTGCGCTTTGGTGGTGGTCTCTACCCATACGCTGCGATAGTCATCCAGCGGGCGGTACTGTTTGCGCGCCTTCTCCAGCAGCAAACGCACGGTGACAATCTCGTGCGGTCGGAAGGAAACGGTCACCGTACTGCCCTGTACCGGTAGAGGCGTCGGTTCGCGTAGCAGCATGTTCACCCTTTCCGCTTTTTCCACCGCACCGTAGAAGGTGAAGCGGGCTTGGGCGGGTCTGCCGTTGACCTCAAACGCCCTGAGCACACACCACTCGCCCTCGCGATAGAAGGCGGAAAGCACCACATCTCCTTCCACCTGCAGGAAGCTCAGCGAAGCGGGCAGCTGCGGCTCGCCAGAACGTTCGCGATGCACCGCCATCAACGGGCGGTTGAACGCCATCGCTTCGCGCAGCAACGTATCGCGGCTGGGCACGTTGTCCCATACCCGGTACCCATAGCGCAGCTCCACCTCGTGCACCCAGTTCTCTTCATCCCAGGCATCGTACATGAACAGGATGTTGCGTACGACATCGCCGTCGCGCAAGAAGCCCTGATTGCCCGCGTGCAGATATTGCAACCCGCGTGCGCCGTCGGTGAGGAAGATGAAGTTTAAGCCCGTAAACGGGTTGACCACCTCCTCAAAGAACTGCGGCGAGGTCATCCAGTCACCGGTAGGATATTTCTTGCGGTACACACCTTCGGCGCGGACAGGCGTGACCGCAAACGGGTGGTCGTGCCAGATTTCGGTGTGCTGTAGCCGAGCAGCGATATCGGTCTGCAGAGAACGCATCATGGAGGGTTCAGGGCGTTGGAGGAAACGCAGATGAGTCTGTACCCCCACATTGGCGCTCACGGCGTGGAGGGTCACGCGCGACCGAAACTGTGCCACTTCGCCCAGATTGCCCTCTACCAGCACACTCGCCAGCACAGGACCAAGGTGCTCCACGCGGACCGTGCGTATCCCCCGCTGGGAGCAGTACACCTCGTCGCCAAACGGAATGTGCAGTGCGTTCAGCGGCACCTCTTCGCGCACGAACTCCGCGCCACCGGAAGCCGAACGCAGGCTGGTGATCACGCCCGTTCGGCGGTCTATGCCAACCTTCACGTGCGCGTTGGCGAGCTGTACCGTGTCTTCGCTCTCGGTGACGTTCACCTGCTGAGGGGCAGTTGCGCTCCCTTCTGCAAGGCGGTACGCCCTGTAGCCAACGGACGGCACGTCCCACGCCGGGAAGCAAACCGTTGCCTGCTCGCCGTCTGCTGCGATGACCTGGACGGGCAAAGTCTGCCCGGCATCGTCCACCACGACAGGTTTCTCCTGCCCAGCAGGCACGGAGAAGGTGGCGATACCGCTTTGCGCCCACCCCAGCGGGTTGAAAACCACCACATCCGGCTCTCCGCTCACGCGCCCGGCGATGTGCTCCAGGTTGCGCTCTAACACCATGCGCGAGAGTTCGAGGCTATCGCGATAATACAGTTTGCCTGTGTCGCCGCACAGCCCCTCGCACTCGTCTACGTCATGGTGTTGTGCCAGCAGCAGATGGCGCCATGCCTGCCGAATCTCCCACTCGGGGTACACATCCCACTGTGCATACGGTCTGCCCAGCATCCCCGACACCAGCGCAAAGCTCTCCGCGCTCAGCAGCTGGTTCTCCGCCTGTTTGCTGAGGTAACGCACCACGTCACCGTTCTTGCCGATGGACATACCGTGAAACACGTCGTCCAGCGTGTACTCTAACACTGGCTCATTGCCCTTTGCCCGAGAGAGAAACTCGCTCAGCGTCACCCAGCGGATATCGAACTGCGGTTGCGAGGCAATCTCCTTCATGCGCGGGGCAATCAGCTCCGCGCGGCACATCCAGTCGGGTGTAGGCAGCAGCTCCAGCCACTGGATAACCAACGGCTCCTCCATCTGCTCCACCGCTTCATGCTGCAGCCCCTGTTCGAAGTCCTCGGGCCACTGATGCAGGCACAGGTCGGTCTTGGGAGCGACCAGTATCTCCGAACCATCCAGTCCGCGCCATCGCGCCCGCGAGACCTTCTCAATAGGGATATGCGGTGTATGCCACGTCCACTGGAAGAAGAGGCAACCGTACTCAAAGCCACACTGGCGCAGAATCTGGGGCAGCTGGGGAAAGAAGTCAAACTCCTCCTCCCACCAGGTGACCGGACGCACGCCGAACAGTTTCTCACACACCAGCACGCCCATTGCCAGCTGGCGCACGTTTGCCTCACCCCCGCAGAACAGACCGTAAGGCTGACCATACGACGCCCCGACAATCTCGGCGCGTCCTTCCTGTACCCGTTTCTTCAGCAGTTCAAACGCTTCGGGGTCGGTGATAGCCAGCTGCTCATAGCCCACCACGTCGTAGTTGACGTTGCCCTTCGCACCAGTCTCCTCCATGAGACGCAACATGTCTCTGGTGCTGGCGGGAAGTACAAACTCCCCCCAGTTCCATACCATGTCTACCCAGTGCTTGTGGTTGCCGAAGGTGTAGTACACGGTTCGTCTGGATGAAGGATGCATCGCAGGCTCCCTTGCATGTTGATAGTCGGTATGCTTATTCCCTTTGCTGGGACAAATCTCCTGCCGACAGTTCTTGCAGACCTTTTGGGGCGTCGCTCTATAGCCCCTCCCCGTGTGCGGGGAGGTTGGTGGGGTTATGGAGGGGCGTGCTCCGTCCATCTTCATCTTCAGGTCAAGGCTCATTCGCTTTCTGAAGTTTTTTGCCCTCTGTTTTCCCCTAACCCCCTAAAGAACCCGGCAAGTTTACCGATAATCAGTGGTGACAAGCCGGTAATCTTACGGGCTGAAAGATTTGAGCGAAAAGGCAGGACGCCTACAGTACCGTTCAAGGAGGAGCGATAGCCGATGAGTCTACGGATTAACACCAACACTGCCGCGATGAACGCGCTGCGGAACCTGACCAATGTTTCCGACAACTTTGCGCGTTCCATCGAGCGACTATCCTCTGGTTTGCGTATCAACCGAGGGGCGGACGACCCTGCAGGGCTGATCATTTCCGAGAACCTGCGCGCGCAGATGGTGGGTCTGGCGCAGGCAACGTCCAATGCCCAGGACGCAGCCAACCTCGTCAAGACTGCGGAAGGCGCTCTGGATGAAATCCATAACCTGCTGCGCACTATGCGACAACTCGCGGTGCACGCGGCGAACACAGGTGTCAACGACCTCACCGCCGTTCAGGCAGACCAGACCCAAATCCGTTCCGCTCTGGAAAGTCTCAACCGCATCGCTGAACAAACCCAGTTCGGTACCAAGAAACTGCTGGACGGAACCGCAGGCATCTCCGCCCAGGTCACCGACACCGCCCGACTGGCGGGTATCTTTATGGGAAGCACTTTCAACGGTGTTATCGTGCAAAGTGGCGACGTCACCATCACCGTCAACACTGCTGCCACCCGCGCTCAGGTGCTGGGCACTGCCACCTATGTCAGCGTCAATTCCTCTATCTCCACCGTCGGCGGCGGAACCAACGGCGCAGGAGGCACGGTGGTCATCAACGGACAGTCCATCACCGTCTCCGGCAATGACACCGTGCAGACCTTGATTGACCGCATCAACGCACTGACCAGCGTGACCGGTGTGAGCGCGATGTTCAGTTCCGGCAACGGCAGTGGTGTGGTGGTGTTGACGCAGGTGAACTATGGAGCGAACTTCAGTGTGCAGGCGAACCAGAGTGCGACACTGTTGTTTGCGTCGGGCACTTCCAGTTCGAGCACGGGCACCGATGCGGTGGTGACGGTTTCGGTGACCACTTCAGCGGGAGTGACCTCGGCGTTGTTCACGGGAGGTCGTGCTTCTGGCGACAGTGGCTTAAAGGTGAAGGACGCCTACGGCAACACGTTGTTGTTGACGGAGGCAGGCAACAGCACGGCGATTAGCAACGCGCGGGTAGCGGTGGTCTCGGCGCAAAGTCTGGTGTTCCAGATTGGAGCGAACGCAGGACAAACGGCGCGCATCTCACTACGTGACACACGTGCCAGCCAGCTGGGTACCACAGTCATTGCAAACAAGTCGTTGCAGGATATTGATGTCACCACCCAGCAGGGCGCTCAGGACGCCATCCGCATCATTGACGAAGCGATTTCGCAGATTAGCCAGGTACGCGGCAACATCGGTGCGTTCCAGAAACAGGTTCTGGAGAGCACAATGCGTTCGTTGAACGTGGCTCGCGAGAACCTGGCGGCTTCGGAGAGCGCGATTCGCGACACCAACGTTGCCGAGGAAGTGATGAACTACACGAAGTTGCAGATTCTGCAGCAGGCAGGCATGGCAGTGCTGGCGCAGGCGAACGCCGCACCGCAGTCGGTGCTGTCCCTCTTGAGGTAGTCCGCACCCTCCTGACACCACACGGAAGCCAGCCGCCCTCGGCAGGGCGGCTGGCTCATCTATCCGAGGTAGCGCACGGACAATAGCGGCTGAGCTTGCAGGCAGGCTATCTCTTCATCACTCATCTGCTGCACCCGCTCCAGCAATGCCTGCACCTGCTGGCGTAAATCCTCTACATCCAGCAAGCCCATCACCGCGGGGAACTGTTGTAGTTTCGCCAGACCCTCGCGCAGTTTGTTTACCCCGCCCCGGCGGTTGTGGCGCACGGTGAGGTGGTAACACCCCACCGCCACCTGCAGGATGCCCTGGTAGAACAGGCGCAGGGATGTCGGCTCCTCGCGCCAGAGCTCCTCCAGCACCTCGTGGCACTCGAAGTACTCGCCGCAGTGCAGCAGCGCAAGCGCATCGTAGAATCTGGGTGGCAGTTCCAGCACCACCTGTTCTCCCATTAGATCGCCACCAGCTCCGCTCCTCCCAGCAAGCCGTAGTGGAAGCTGTTCAGCTCCTCACGCAGGAACCACTCCTCCTGGAAGGCGTTGGGACCTGCCCACAGGTTGTCGTCGCCGTTTTTCTCGTGCAGGGGACCCCAGGCGTTCTGCAATGAGGAGACCACCTCTATCTCCAGACGGTTGGTTCCGGGTTGCGCCTGTGGGGTCAGCTCCAGCACGTAGGGTCGCCACAGGATTTTGCCGGCGTCTTTGCCGTTCAGGCGCACCTTGAACAGGATACCCGACGGATTGAGCAGGCGCAGGAAGATACGCTTGCCCGCAGGGGCATCGAAGCTCGCGTGGTAGATCATTCTGCCCGTGTAGAAGGGGTAACCCTGCGTGCTCCAGGAACCCACCTTCAACCGCTTCGGCTCCTCGACCAGCTTGGGGCGGAAGGGGTCTACCATCGCCACGCCAAAATCGCCCACGACGTAGGCGGTCTCCACCTCCGTCAGGAAGTCATAGTGCACCGCGAAGTCCACGATGTTCTCGCTTTTGTGTACGAGGTCGGTCACCTCCACCATCTGGAAGCCCTTATCCCAGTACCAGCCGAGGTCTTCGGGGCGATCCCAGCCAAGGGGCACGCCGTTAACGGTAACCCTGCCCTTGTACAGGTCTTCGATAACCACGTAGCTCCTGGGTTGTTCGAGGTCGCTGAGGAAGCGATAGCGCAGCACGATGTCGCCGCTTTTGCCCTCGAAGAGCTTCTTGCGGATGGCTACCCACGGCTGCCACTGCAGGGTCTCCTCCGTGCCGAAGCGTTTTGCCAGCGATTTGCGCACGCGCCACTCGTAGTCCTCAGGTTCGAACGTCTTGCCGCCGTCGAAGGAGACGCTGATGCGGTCCATCACCAGCACGTTGAGGTCAGTGCGGGTGAAATCGAACTCCTGTGGGAGGTGTATCACCTCGCCCTGCCGCAGGTCGGGTAGCCGCTCTTCCACCTGCGCAGTGGGCACATCCGCACCAACGGTCAACAGCAGAGAACCGCACGGTGGCAGGCTGAACTCGTAGCGCAGGTCATCGCCTACCTGCCGGGTAGACACCCGATGGCACTCTCCTGTCACCGCGTCCCACTTCAGCACGGGCTTGCCAGCAGCCTTTTTCAGGGTCAGCACGTAGTCCCTGCCGGCATCGCGGTCGGAGTTGACGATGAAGAAGATGTGCTCCTCGCCGTCGATACGGTGCTGCAAATAGGTTTTGGGCACCGCTTTGCCATCCGCACCCTTCAGCGTGAAATCACCGGGGGCGATGTCGTCGATGGCGTTCTGGATGGCTTCCACCGCGCAGGGGAGGGAACGCACGTTGGGATGCGAGGCAAACTCCACCCATTTCTCCCGTGCGGGTTCACAATCCAGCTCGGAGGGCAACTCGCCCAGAAGAATCACCTTCCCACCGTTCTCGGCGAACTGCTTCAGCAGCTGGAAGGTCTTCGGTCGCCAGGTAGTCGCAGGCGGCACCACCACCACCTGATAACTCATCTCGCCGATGACGAAGCGGTCGCCCCGTACACTGCCCATGTCTTCGATGTAGCCTTCATCGCCGAGGTCGCAGTCGTATCCCGCGTTGAGGATGGCGTCCAACGTCTTGCGCATCAGGTTGTCCAGTTCGTCCGCCGCGCGCAGGTCTGGCGTGGGCACATCCAGTGGAGTGCGGCGGGCGTTATCCTGCACCTGCCCCTGCACCTCTACTCCGAATCGACGGGCAGCGGTTGCGCTTTCGATGGAGTGCAGTAGCAGAATGTGCACCGACGCCTTGCCTCGCGTGAGGGCATAAGCGACGCGAGTGAAGTAGTCGTTGAGAGGGTTCAGCTCCCTCCAGTAGGTCTGCTGGTAGTTCCAGTTCGGCGGGTAGTCGCGCTTGCGTCGCCCCTTGCCGGAGTACCAGGTGAGGTGCGGGCAGAAGAAGTTGGCGCCCAGCACCAGGTCGTAATCGCCCAGCCACTTGAAGTCTTCGAAGGTATTGGTATGCCGGCTCACTCCGAAGATTTCGGTCAGCACGCGCTTCCTGCCTAATTGTCGCGCTGCCGAGGAGACCTGCTTGACGGTGAACAGGTGATTGTGTGCTACACGACACAGGTGGTCGATGCCCGGCGCCTGCTGGTAGCGATAGTGCGCCATGATACCTCCGTAGTGGCACACAATCTGTCCGTGGAAGGTATCCTCGGCGTTGTAGTGTCCGGTATGCTCCAGGTTGTGACGTTCACACCATTCGTAGATAGGCTTGCTATACGCCTCCAAGAACTGGCGCAGGATGGTGCGGTGGATGAGCAGGCGAATCTTTCGTGATTCCGCACCGTCAAAGAACAGGAAGGGCACATCCTTCCAGAAGTCTCGCCCTGTCCACTCGCGGTAGCGGTCAGGCAATCCCTCGTACCACGCGAAGCCGTTGGGTGCGGAGGGCACCTGAGGTTCATCGGTAAAGATGCCGGGAATGCGCTTGCCGAACTCCTCGCCCAGCTGCTGATAGTAGCGCTCATGGGTAAGGCGAATGAACTCACGCATGGCATCGGGATGCAGCAGATTGGCGTACGATTCGCCACCCCACCAGCCTGTCTTAGGCTGGTAAGTGCGTACGAGGAAGAGCCTTTCGTGCGAACGCGCCGATTCCAGCCTGTCCGGGAGAATCTGTTCGTACTCCAGCAGGTTCAGGCGGTCTCGTTTCCGGATGGCGTAGCACGCCCGCATTGCCTGGTCCTGGTGCAGCGAAGGTTCCGGCTCGCCCGGCGCGACGAGGATGGCGTTGAGCGTGGCGGCGCGATATTCGTCCTTCATGCCAGCCACCTGCCCGCCTGCGTTGCCGCTGGGCCAGAGGTCCTCATCGTACAGCCACAGGTAGCCGTCGTGCTCCTTCGCTGCCTGCAGCGCAGCACGCATGCACTGGAACCACTCCTCGCCCAGGTAGTCGGTGATGAGACCGTGTCGCGAATGGAAAAAGCCCCCCGACAGTCCTACGCGAATCATGTCCGCCATCTGCCTGGCGACTTCGTTCGGTTTCAACTTGTCGTTAATCGCCCAGAAAGGCGCAGGGCGCAAGATGCTCTCGGGTTTTTGGAATGCTTCGGTATTCATGGCTCGCTCCTGTTTGCATCAGAGTTCAGGGAACGAGTCTCTGTTCGTGGTGTGGGCAGGTTTCCCCTTTGAGGGAGGCAGGATTTGCGAAACAAACGTCCCTGTCTGGCAATAATAGCAAAAATTTTATAAAATTTTTCCCGTGAAACCCCCAGAAACCCCGTTTGTGGTACGATTCTTGCATATATATGGGGTGGAAAGCTTTCGTCTGGAGGAACAGCAATGAGAGCTTTACTGGTCAGCACAGTGCTCCTGGTGTGCGCGGGCAGTGTACCGGTCGCGGGGGGGGGTACAGTACCTCCTCTGCTGATTCACGTAGTCCTTCAGCAAGACACCTCCTTTGACGCAGACAGCCTGCTCAAGCAGGCATACGACCTCAAGGCGCAGGGCAAGCGCGACGAAGCCCGTACCCTCTTTGAGAAACTGATGCGAGATTACCCCAATACTTCCGCTGGAGTGGAAGCCCGCTGGATAGTTGCCTATTACCTGCTCAATGGGAAGCAGTTTGACGAGGCACAGCGGCTGTTTCAGCAGGTGGCAGACGATGCCCGCGCCAAGCCAGACATTGCCGCGGAGGCGTTGCTGCAGACGGGGTTCGTGTATCTCTCCCGCTACTGGGCAGAGGGCGATGCGCCGGGCGAACAGAGATATAAACTGCTGGAGCAAGCCAAGACGCGCCTGTCACAGATAGCGAGAAGCCTCTCCAATCGGAGTGACGACATTAGTCGCACCGCTGCGGCGTATGCGTTGTTGGGAGTGGGCGAAGCGTGGTTGTATCAGGGTATGGCTGAGCAAGCGGAACCCCACTACCGGGCGATACTGGCGATGAAAGAAGGCGTCCATCCTGTGGTGTTGGCTCAGGCATGGTATTGTCTTGGGGTGAGCCTGTATCGGCAGCGCAGATACGCGGAGGCGTTGGAGGCATTCGACGCGGTGAAGCAGATAGGCGAAGCAGGTGAAGGCATCGTATTGCGTTCGTTGGCGTTAGGCAACGCTCTGCCGGAGCGGGCGTGGTTGTGGCAGGCAGCTATCTGGGCACAGTTAGGCTACGCAGAGCGTTCGGTGGCTGCGCTGGAGGAAGGACTGCGCCGCCCTGAGCGTTTGGCAGGAGCAAACAACGCCGCCCTTCTGGCACAGGCTCAGACGTCTCTGGAGGGTATGCGTCGGGTAGTAGAAAGGCACAAAGAGCGTGAGAAGCGTCTGGCAGAAGTGAAACGATTGGCACAGCAGTTAGAGCAGAACACATCGTCCGCCGTGTTACCGGTCTCTCAGACAGGTCATTAAAGGAGGGTGTAGAGGGATGCGCCGTTTCACATTGGCACTTGTTGTCACAGCACTGGCGTTTCTAACAGCCTCTGTGGGCTGGAGCAAGTCTAATAAGGCGGGCGACCCGCCTCCTGGCACGGAGCCTCCGCCTCCTCCGTGGTCAGGCATCTGTCCCTTCGACCCGCCGGGTTGTCCGGTTCCTGATCCTGGTGACGGTGGCGAGCCACCGGGCGGAGGCGGTTCGTGCGGACCGGTAGGAGCGTATCCGCTGTATGCTGCCAGTGCAGGCGACCCGGTGAACCTTGCTGCGGGCGTGGAGGCGTATCGCCCTGCGGACGACCTGGTGGTATATAACCCGTATGGTCCGCGTGTGGTCTGGCGACGGCATTACTACGGCGGTTTAGCCATCTTGACCTTACGCTCTCCCGGTTTGTCCATCGGATGGGTACATTCATACGATGTGACTCTGCAACGCGCTATCAACACATGGGATGTGACGCTGATATATCCTTACGGTGCGTCGGAGGTGTTGAGTGCGCAGCTGAACGCTCAGGGTCAACCTACCGGGATACTGCTTCCTCCCAGTGGCACTCCCTATTTGGTGCGCGGTGTTCCCTCCGGCACACCTTATGTGTGGCAATCGGTGACCATCACCTGGAGAGACCAGACGCAGTGGACGTTTGTACCCTTCAACGGCAGCCTATACGTGCTCAGCAGGATTACCAACCGGATGGGGCATTCGCTCCAGTTCGCGTGGGATGCTCAGAGACGTTTGACCAGTGTGACCGAGACGGGTAGTGGTCTGGTATTGCTGAGTCTAACGTATGACGCCAACGGTTTGCTCTCCTCGGTGACCGATGCGTATGGGCGTCAGGTGTTCTACGGCTACTCACAACCTGCCAACCTGTCGGTGCTGTGTTTAACGTGGGTGTCGCAGATAGTGCCAGTGGGCACGCCGAACCCGCCGATGCGTTACCTGTACAACTACGTGTCTTTTGGCTCCGACAAGCCGTTGCTCTCCAGCATCAGTGTGCCCAGTCCCACCGGTTCAGGGGTTGCCACCTCCACCCTGCAATACCGCAACGGGCGGGTGGTAGCGCGAGTGGATGCCAACGGCAACCGCACCGAATACAGTTATGACGTGGCAAATCACCTGACCACGGTAACGGTGAAGAACGCCGCAGGCAACACCGTATACACCTGGACGCAGAAGTATAACGATTCCCGCGCCAACACGGGCACGATAGACGCGCAGGGCAACCAGGTGACGATAGAGTATAACGACCTGGCGAACCCGTACCGTCCCACGCGCATCGTGGACAGAGACGGCAAGCAGACCACTTACACTTACGACCAGTTCGGCAATGTGCTCACCGTCACCAGTCCGCGCGGTATCACCACCACCTACACCTATGACTACTCTACCTTCCCGCTGGGCAGGCTGGTGAGCGTGCAGGAGGGAACCAAACCGCCCACCACGTATACCTACTATGAGCCTTCCGGGCTGGTGCAGAGCGTCACCTCGCCCAAGCCGGGCTCCTTAAGTGGAGAGACGGTGACCACCACCTATACGTATGACAGTCTGGGCAACGTGCTGACGGTCACCTCGCCGGGCAACAACGCCGCGCAGCAGATGGTGACGGTGTACAACTACACGCAGGACGGCAGTTATACGCAGCCGGCGAAGGTGGGACAACCCCTGACAGTGACGGACAACATGGGCAACGTGACGCATTATCGGTATGATGCGCGGGGCAACCGCACGGTGGTGATAGACGCCAACGGCAACCGTACGGACTTCACCTATAACATTGCCGACCAGCTGGTGGAGGTGCAGTATCCGGCAACAGGTCAGCAGGGGAGTGGACGGGCGCGTACGGTGAGCATGTATCAGTATCCGGGCGGGGCGCTGAGCCGGGTGGTAGAGTATGACGAGAGCGGCACGCAGATACGTCAGGTGACGTATGCTTACGGTGCAGAAGGAGAGTTGTTGTCGCGCACGGGCAGCACGGAGGCAGTGCAATACGTCTACGACGCGGCGTATCGGGTGGTTGGAGTGCGCGACGGCAAGGGCAATCTCACCTCGTTCACTTACAACGCACGCGGTGACCTGACGCAGATTACCTATCCGGGTGGGGATACGATGCGCTTTGTCCTTTACGACAGCGCAGGCAGGCTGCTACAACGCATAGATGGGCGCAATATCGTCACCAACTACACCTATAACGACCCGGAGGGGCTGTTGACGGAGATGCGGTATGAGCAGAACGGTCAGGTTATTGGCACAGTGAGTTTCACGTATGATTCGGACGGTCGTCGGGCGAGCATGACCGACAGCATCGGGGTGACCACTTACAGTTACGACCATCTCGGCAACCCGTTGAGCGTGAGCGTGACCTACACGGGCTTGCCCACGCGCACCATCGCCTACAGTTATTATCCGGACGGCAGTCGCGCCAGCATGGGCACTCCCGCCGGCACGTACAGTTACACCTACGACGCAGCAGGCAGGCTGGTGGGATTGAGCGCGGTGGGCTGGATAGTGAGCTGGAGTTACGCTCCCAACGGCTGGCTGCTGACGCAGACGGTGAACGGGGCAACGACGAGTTACGAATACAACGCGCGGGGCTTCCTCACTCGCTTGACCAACCGCGATGCGTGGGGCAACGTGCTTTCGGACTTCCAGAACCTGCTGTATGACGGGGTGGGCAACCGCACGGGGATGACGGTGCTCTTCCCGGTGCAGCCCAACCTGGCGGGTGTGACCAACTACGCCTACGACCTCAAGAACCAGTTGCTTTCGGAACAGTCCACGCGGGCAGGGGGGTATAGCTTCAGTTTCGCGTATGACTCGGCGCAGAACCCTACCACCTTCAAGGGTCAATCGCGCACCTACAACGCCAACAACCAGCTGATAGGCACCGGCTTTGCGTATGATGGCAACGGCAACCCGGTCATCTACAAGGGGGTGAACCTGGCGTTTGACCCCGAGAACCGGATGACCGCTTATGGGAACATCCTCACCGCCGGCTACAACGGGGACGGTTTGCGGGCGTGGAAGCAGACGGCGAGTGGCAGGCGGTATGCGCTGTATGACGGTGAGGAGCTGGTGTGCGAACTGGACGCTTCGGGCAACGTGGTGGCGCCGGTGGTGTTCGGGGCGAACGGTCTGGTGGCGTATGGCGGTTACATCTACCAGTTTGACCCTCAGGGCAACGCCGTTCACATCATGGATAACAGTCGCACCGTGCTAGCGAACCTGGCGTATGATGCGTGGGGTCAATTGATGTCCGGTTCCAACCCCACGCCTTACGGCTACAAAGCGCAATGGGGCTACTACACGGATGTGGAAAGTGGTATACTGTTACTGACGCACCGTTACCTTGACCCCGCGACGGGGAGGTTTCTGACTAGGGACCCGATTGGGTTGGAGGGTGGGATGAATCTGTATGCGTATGTGGGCAATGATATTATTAACCTGCGGGATCCCACTGGCTTATCTGTGAGGCTATGTTGGAGACCCGTTTGCGGAGCAGCACCCGACCCTGCCTTCTGTCACTGGTATCTCTCCACAGACAAGTGCGGATGCCCAGGGTACGGTCCTGGGGGTGTTTATTTCGACTGCAAACAACATGCAGGCGGCTATGGAAAGGGCTGGCCGAAATGTCAGCCGGTACCAACCACACCAGCACAAGAAAAATGCATTTGTGATCTTGCAAAGAATGCTCAAAAAGGTTGGGTGATGTGTGGCGAACCTTGGCTTCCAAAGGACAAGAAGGGTGGTGGATACAACGTCATTACCCACAACTGCCAGAACTTTGTTGTGTGTCTTTTAGACAAGTGTGTTGGGAAAAGACAGTGGGACAGCCCTCCAAGCATCTATGATTACCCTCAATACGTTGTACCCTTTGGGGGCATGTAGTATGCGCAGACATGGTTTGTTCAACCTCAATCTCCTTACGCTCCTGCTTCTCATAGCGAGCATTTTGGTAGCAGGCGTGTTGACATTATTCCTCTTTGTCGCTACGTGGGGGAAGTATAGCGAGTTTTCAGAAATGCTTAGCTCATTAGAAGGAGGGGCTAAATTAATGTATGTAACGCTGTTGGCAATACACTCATGGCCAGCGTTAGTTTGGTTTTCGATCCTATACTCTTTGCTACTGAGGTGGGTTTCGGCTTACCGAGGGCTTCGCAGTCCACATGTCATTGTGCCAGTGCTTCTATTTGCACTTCTTACAAGTGTCTTACTCAGTGCGATTCAGCAAGGTATATTCTACAACACTATTGCCCTCGATACGATGGTTCTCGCCTCTCAGCTCGTTGCCACATTTTTGTCTACCGTCATTGCCGCATTACTTTCGCCCTCAGCACTTGTGTTGGAGGCAAGCGGCACCCTTGCCCGGCTATATATTTCCTTGCTCGTCATGGTTGTTGCAGGCTACGTTCTCAGTTTTACAGTAAGCCATGTACTACGTTTTCCACCTGCTGTGAGCATCGTGACGTGGAGCATTGGCATCACTGTGTTGACAGTACTGGTGGCGAGGCACTACAAACTACCTGACGCCGAGATAGTATGGATCGTTTTTGGCGTGCTAGGTTTTTGGTTGTTACCTCAAGCCCTGAGGTATTTGGGTAGTGGTCTTATGGCGCTGTTTCAATACTCGTACCACTTATCCCCGAATCAGCAAGATTTTGCACTGTGGTATCGCCAAGAAATGACGAGGGGGCTACTTCTTTCGGCACGGTATTTTATAGGGATGATTGTCGGGTTAGTCACCACGCATGTTGCTATCAGAATATCAAGAGATAAGCGGCAGGATACTAACGACGCCTCGCTACCTTGACCCCGCGACGGGGAGGTTTCTGACGAGGGACCCGATAGGAATTGAGGGTGGCATCAATCTGTATGCGTACGTGGGGAATGGGGTGGTGATGAAAGCGGATCCACTGGGCTTTGCCACGTGGTGTGAGGTCAATCCACGTCTCGGTATCGTCTATGATCACGCGTTCATCCGGTTTGACCTGATTAAGTGTGATGGCGCTACTACGTGGGGATTCTGGCCAGGTGAAGGTAAATCCTGCCCACTGTTTCCCGCGCCCGGGGTTTGGAGAGGTCCCGATCCTCATGAGGGATCTTGTAAGCCGGTAAAGCAGATAACCGATATACGCTTTGAGAAGGCTTTATGCGACTGTATCAAAGAAAGCAAAAGGAGAGGACGTACATATCAGTTCCCGTGTTACGCTTGTGGCACAGGGGTGAAAGACATGTGGAACTGCGCAAAAGCACGAGTGTTCCCTGTGCCGCCTAGACCCAGTCCCGTTTTTCCTCCTGATGTGATATTACCTGGTCAGTGTATACGACTGCCAAATGGACGGATAATTTGCGGATAAGGAGACCGAAGTGCATCGCTCTTCGTGCCTAGGAAAAATTGTGTTCAGTTGCTTGACCTTCGTGGTATTGGTCGTATTACTTACCTGCTGGCAGATGGGCATATTTACCACGAAGGTCACGCTACCGTGTCTTTTGTCATATAATGATTATAGCTCTCTTTACCTGATATTTGATGGGCAGAGGTTCAAACTGCCGCTTTACACACAGCAACGCACAACATATTATGGCGTCTCCTTCTGCTTCACGCCCCGTGAGTTGCTGTTTTATTATAGCGCGGGCAAACAGATAGGGGTGTTACCGTCTGAGCAGATGAGCCGATTGTCTCTGTTGTTGGAGCGAAAGCACACCCCTCTCATGACAGCGGTACGGTGGATATCTATCCCCAAGCCTTTTCAGGGTGGGTTGTTATTGCTCCAGAATTCTACTCAAACGGTGTTTCTTACAGGTGGTGTTTACGATGCACCAGGGCGGTTGCGGTACTTGATTTTTACGTCTCCTCTGTCTGCGCCAGATAGGTGGGAACGGATGGGGCAGAATGTGTTATCCGTGCGCGCTCATCCTGGAGAAAGCCATTTCGCAACTCTCGACCGAAGGGGTTTTATCGCCGTACACGACGCATCTGGGCGGATTCATGCTAAGATGATGATAGGGGATATCGTAGAGCGGATTGTTGATTGGGATGTAGACTTTACGCGCAATGAGTGTTTTCTACTAATAAGACATCCCTTCAACGCGGTGGTTCGCTGTAGTCCAACGACACAGCGTACGTTTAGACTGACGGCACTGTTTAGTCCCCATCACATCAATGTATGTGAGAAGCATGGATTGGTGCTAGTAACGGGGTATGCTTTCCTCATAACACATGCGGTAATAATGAATGCCTATGACTACGAGGGGAGATGGCAGGGGCAGGTTAGAGGGGTTTCGGGAGCGTATATTGTTCCCCGAATCACGGTATTAGATGCCCTCGCCTCTAGTCCAACAGTGACGAAGTTAGTGGAAACCGCCTTGCGAGAGAGGGAAACAGGTGCGCAATAAAGCTGCAGATGTTAAGGATTGCCATAGCCTCCGCATAAAGCAGAAAGGGGGAGAAACCATCTATTACCTTTGAGAACAGAGCAGTGGCGCATCAAGGTAGCGCGTATTCTCGTCAATTCGGGAGCAGACCCCGCACGGAAAAATAAGGAGGGAAAGACGGCGGCAGACTTTGCTAAATCAGAAGGTTCGGTGCAGCTGGCAAGTTTTCTGCGGCAAGCAACCCAAAGGCGGGAGTAAGTTCCTTCAGCTACAAAGCGCAATGGGGCTACACCACGGATGTGGAAAGTGGTATACTGTTACTGACGCACCGTTACTTTGACCCCGCGATGGGGAGGTTTTTAACGAGGGATCCGGCGGGGTGTGAGGCGAGTGTGAATCTGTACGCTTACGTGGGGAACAACGCGGTGAACAAGGTGGATCCGAGCGGGCTATGGTGTCTCCACTTGGGCGGGGGACATTGCATCGGCACAACTTGTCACGGCGACCCGCAGTGTAAGCCGCGCAAGCCGAGACCGAAGCCCTCCCCAATGCCTCGCCCGACGCCTCCGCCCAATTGGTGCGCACCTCACTTTGGTCGCCCTTGCCCTGAGGGCCAGACCTGTATCTCACCTTATCCTTGCCCGTCGGGCACTGTATATATGTATGCGTGTGGCGGCTGGTGCATCGGCTCGGAGGCAGGATGCTTTATGAAATGTACCCCGACGTTTCCCTTAGGCAATCCTGCTAGCGAGGAACTTTGTCAAGAATGCTGCGAAGCGGTCGGCAGGGAGCAGGGGTGGCCAACAGGAAGGATTAGTGCTTGCCAAGTGAACTGTACATACTGGGCGAACTTCCCCGATTTTTGGCCTTAGCACTGATGCGCAAGCGATGATAAAAGGCTCTTGTTTTCAACAGGAGGAGGGCAGGTAAACATGTACAATCGCATCTTGGCTTTAATGTCCGCCAGCGCCATTGGGGTCTTGGTGTTGTTGAGCTGCACAAAACGAACAGATTTCTTGCAAGAGGTAAGCCGGGGAAATATTACAGTTGTGCAGCAGTTGTTAGAGCATCATCCAAGCTGGGTTACCCTGAAGGACCCGCAGACTGGCGCTACCGCTTTACATATAGCCGCAGGCAAGGATAATCTCAAGATGGTACAGGTTTTGGTGGGCAAGGGGGCGGACCTGAACGCACAAGATATCTATGGGTATACCCCGTTACACTACGCGGTGAAAGCAGGATATGTCTCCGTTGCAGAATATTTGCTCAATAGAGGCGCGGATCCCAATATCGGGGCTACTCTCACTGTGGAGAACCTCCGTGGACCGACCTTCACTCCGTTAACGCTGGCAGCGCGCTACGGAGGCCCGAATATGGTTAGCCTTTTGCTCAAGCATGGGGCTAAAGTAGACACACTCTCTTTGCTTACCGCCGTGCGATACAATACCCCTGAAGTTATTCATCTGTTACTCAAGGCTGGAGCCAATCCACTTTCTCGCGAGAGCATATCAGGCGCAACACCTCTGCACGCAGCAGCTATTAGAGGCGACCCCTCCATTGCAGAAATGCTCAAAACATTTTATCCTTCAGTGGATATCGCGGACAATGAAGGAAGAACTCCGCTACACTGGGCAGCACAGGTTGACTCTTACCGTATGGTTGAATGGCTATTGAAGCATGGAGCCAATCCGAACGCGAAGAGTTCAACAGGGCAGACTCCTCTTCACATGGCAGCAATAATGGGCAGTTCACGTAGCGCTGAAATCTTGCTTCGCGTCGGTGCAGATGTCAATGCACAAGATATGGCTGGCTACACACCTCTTCATGCCGCTTGTAGTGCCAGGAAAGACAAAGGCGCGCCACTGTTACCGTTGTTCATTCACGCTGGGGCAGCATTATCTGCCAGAAACAAACAAGGATATACTCCTTTACAGCTAGCACTTAGCACAGGTAACAGCGAATGCGCGAGAATATTACGGAAGTTTGGTGCGAAGGAGCAAATCCCATAAGTCCGCGTAGATTTTATTCGGATATCCGTCGGATGGGCATGCAAAGGCGTGTTCAATCCTCCTCCTGCAGGATCTGTGGGTGGGGGAGGACAAGGAGGTTGCTGGGGGCCGGCTTACCACTGCTACCCCGCAAAATAAGCATAGACGCAGGGAGGTATCAGACATGGCAAGGACTGTGTGGAGGGTAGGTATCACTCTCTATATCATATCGGTAATGGTTCTGTGTCTTCGGTTGGCAATGCGAGTAGACCTCTGCATTCGCAATGCCCCCTTCGCGGATTCATTGTGCTGCTTGGCGTCATGGGGAGGTAGTGGTTTTCCACTCACTACTGTATGTGTAGGAGCGGTGGGGGAGCTCTGTAGCCTTCTTGCTCTACGGCGGGGACGAGAGAATGTAGCAGCAGGCGGTTTTATCGGGGTTGTCCTGGGTTTTGTGCTCGGCGGTGTTCTGCAGGATGTTATACGGTACTGTTGTCAATGAACCAGGGAAGAGCGTTTGGGAGGACCGGTTGTGAACCTCAACTCTCACATTGGCTACAGCTTGCGTTGGCTGCTCGGCGGCTGCTTTGGTCTGGTTCTCGCTTGCCTGTGTGTACCACTGGTAGGAGCCTACGTGACCGGTTATATGCGTAAGGCTTTGAGTGTTGTACTAAAGCTGTGGTTCATAGGCGCGGGCGTAGCTCTGTTGTGGGGTTGGTACTAGGGAGCAAAGATACTGATGAGCCTCAATAGTGATGGCAACAACGGGGAGCGTGAGGAGTAAGACCATAGCTGCAACACAGAAGGCTACTACACCACGGACGCAGAAAGTGATATACTCTTACTGACACACCGTTACCTTGACCCCGCGACGGGGAGGTTTTTGACGAGAGACCCGATAGGGATGGAGGGAGGTATCAACCTGTATGCCTACTGCCGCAACCGCGTGGTCGTGCTCAATGACCGTTCCGGCACGATAGGTTTCTTCCCCATCGTCTGCTCAGCTTGTGCGGTGTGTCTGGCAGGGTTTGCACTATCTTGCTACGACTGCCGTCTGGACGCCTCCTGCTGGATGAACTGTGTGAGCAACATCTGGCAAAACCTGCCCTGCGTGTTGTGGAGGCACTGGTGCGACACTATCAGAAGTTCGGCAAGCGGGAGGCGTTGCAGGCTCTGCTGGAGAAGCCCCCCGAGGCGTGTCGGTTCGTGCAGGAAGAGGAGCACTAGCGCATCGTGTGTGCTCACACTTCACCCGCGCTTGACACCCCGATACCGAGGAGGTAGGCTACAGTTACCAGAAAGGGCGAGGTGAACGACAGCCGATGAGAACCCTGTCCATACAACGTATAGGTGACCAGGCAGGCATCATCCTGCCAGAGGATCTGTTAACCCATCTGGGCGGCGGGCAGGTCATTGCCGTAGAGACGCCTTACGGGGTAGAGTTGTTCCCCTACGATGCTGAACTTGCCAGACAGCTGCAGGAGGCTGAGGTGGTGATGGTAGAGGATGCAGAGACGCTTCGTCGGCTGGCAGGGTGATGGAACCGGTCTGGTTACGCAAGGAGCTGGTGCTGGTCGTGCATCGCAGGCAGGTTCTGCAGCACGGAGGCACACTGGGCATACGCGACGAGGGTTTGCTGGAATCTGCGCTGGCGCGTCCTCGTCAGATATTCGCTTATGAGCCGGAAGCCGATATAGCCTGGTTAGCAGCGGCGTATGCATGGGGCATTGTGCGCGCCCATCCCTTTGTGGACGGCAACAAACGCACGGCTCTGGTGGCATGCAGGGTCTTTCTGCGTTTGAATGGTTATGACCTGGTGGCGTCGGCAGACGAGAAGTATGCGATGTTTATAGGCATTGCCTCTGGTGCGGTTTCTGAGGAGGAATGGGTGCAGTGGCTGCGGGAGCGCATCGTTCGGATAGGAGAGGGGTAGTTACTGCTTGTGTCGGTTGCAGATGTCGGATACAAAGCGCAATGGGGCTACACCACGGATGTAGAAACAGGTATACTGTTACTGACACACCGTTACCTGGACCCAGCGACGGGAAGGTTTTTTGACAAGAAAAAACCATCTTGCCTGATGACCTGCAACGGAGTTACAATAGAACTGTCTATGCGAGCTCTTGAGGACGGAGGCGGTCCATGCGAACCTTTATCGCTATTGTGGAAAGATGCCCTGAAACGGGGCTGTATGTAGGATGGGTACCAGGTATCGCTGGTGCTCACAGCCAGGCAGAGAGCCTGGATGAACTGCGCCAGAACCTGCGCGAGGTGCTGGATATGCTGCAGGAAGACGGCGAACTGTGCGTGCAGAGCGAGTTCGTGGGCACGCAGGTGATTACAGTAGCGTGATGGGCAACATCCCCGTTCTCAAGCCCTCAGAGGTGGAGGCAATCCTGCTGAAGTTGGGTTTCGTGAGGGGTCGGCAGCGGGGTTCCCATCGCCAGTATCGTCACGCGGATGGCAGATGCACCACGTTGCCCTTTCACTCAGGGCGGGACATCTCCCCGATTCTGCTGCGCCAGATAGCGAAAGATATCTCGATGACGGTAGAGGAGTTGGTTCGGTATCGTTAGGATGTTTCCTGCTCCTGCTCCAACCCCACCCCGTATGGCTACAAAGCGCAATGGGGCTACACCACCGACATAGAAACAGGTATACTCTTACTGACTCACCGTTACCTGGACCCCGCGACGGACAGGTTTTTGACCAGAGACCCGATAGGGGTCCGATCGCGGAAGGCGCACATCCTGTCTGCCGGCTATTCCGATGATGTCTTACTGGGGGCTGTGGAGAAATGCTATGCAGGAGCGGCTATCGGACGTTGTTTCAACGCCACAGCGCAGATCTACCAGTAAGTTCGACAGGACCACCCTCAGGGCGATGCCAAAAGCACAGGGCAGGTTCTGCACGTTTCAACGAATCCGATTTTCTCTCCGCTGCAGGTCGCGGATCACACGCCAGCCAATCAACTTCACATCCTGCTCCTTGAGAATACGTCGTATCTCCGCGTCGGTGGTGAACAGGCGAAACTCCTCAGCGCGATCTTTCCAGGAGCCGGCGATGTGCTGCATCTCTTCAGTAGGTAGAGCCGGGTGAATGTACAGTTCGGTGACGCCTGGCTTCAGCTCGCGCAACATCCGCTTCCAGTACTGGGTCACGCTTTCGCCCGGTTTGCGCCCCCCATGTATCAGGTAGTCGGGGAACAGGATGCCCTGCTCCAGCACCTTCTGGCGCATATCGGGATAGCCGAACTGTGCCAGCAGTTCCTGCGAGCCCATGCGCACCGGCAGGTTGAACTCCTTCGCCAGGGGCACGTACACCTCGTAGAAGTACTTGTCGCTGTACTGCAGAGTGCCCATGTGCGAGTCCAGATGGGTGATGTCGATGCCGTGGTCCATCGCCATCTTGATCTGGACACGTGCTTCTATCATGGCCTGCTCGGGGGTAGCGTTTGCATACACCTGCGGTACATCGTTCCACAGATAGCCTTGTGGGTCGATCAAGCCTTTCAGTTTGCATCGGTCGCCCACAGGTCCCCAGCGATAGTACTTCCATTCGCTGGTGTGGGTGAGGTGGATACCGAAATCCGCTTTGGGATGAGTGCGGGCGTATTCGGCGATCTGCAGGAACCAGGGACAGGGTACCATGATAGAGCCCGCAGTGATCAAGCCCTTTTCCATGCCCTGAATGGTTGCCTGGTTGGCAGCATAGCTCATGCCTACGTCGTCGGCGTTCACGATAAGCACCTTATCGGTCGGTTTAAATCCTAGTCTGACAGCGAGCGAAACCTCTTGTGCCATTTTTGAACCTCCGTATGTTATCGACAGCAGGGTTGTTGCACAGGGATCATGCACAGCAATCGCAGCGGCTGCTCCCCCGTGTTGACAAAGGTGTGTAGTTCGTTCGGGGGCACAAATACCGCATCCCCTTCGCGGAACGGGTGGCTTTCGTTTTGTCCACGCAGTTCGCCCTGCCCGCTCAGGATGAACACCTCGTGCTCCCAAGGGTGCTGATGCAACGGCGTGTTCCCACCCGGGGCGATCTCGAACAGGCGCATGGCAAAGGTCGGAGCGCCGTCACGGTCGGTGATCAGTTCCTTGATGTGCGCCCCGCGAGCGCCTTCTGTCACAACC
Source organism: Armatimonadota bacterium (assembly GCA_026003195.1). NCBI lineage: Bacteria > Bacillati > Armatimonadota > Armatimonadota bacterium. The sequence goes on along the minus strand of BPGU01000002.1, from coordinate 1,086,938 downwards.
GGTTGAAAAGCAATTTGCGAGGATGAGATGACCTTCATGTTTCGCCTCCTTTCTGTGCTTTTTCTATGCAAAAAGCGGCTCTTCCTGCTTGTGGAAGAGCCGCCCTGTTGGCTAAACGAGGTGTTACAACATGATTTCTGCGGGCATGGCGAACACACGGAGAGCGGGTTTGCGCCGTTCTTCAAAGCTGTCCACCAGTTGCTTGAGCTTCTCGGTAACCTGTTGTGCCATCTCATCAGGCATGACGCTCAGAAAAACGGTGTTTTGTCCGGGCATAATGGGCGAACCCAATCTCCTTCCCGTCTCTCCGACGCCGGATACCCCGGAGTAGCGAGTGTAGCCCGGCACATGCACTTCATCGAGCACCTTGACCACGCGGTAGTCGATGCCCGTTTCGCAGACAATCATCAGCATCTTCATGGCACCTTCCTCCTCTCGAAGACGCGCAAAATGCCAGAACAGAAAAGAGTATCCATCATGGATGCTATCCATGTAGAATCCTATCACGTGATAGGGAAATTGTCAACGGATGTCGGAAGGGGCTCGGAAAATCGCGTAGACCACCCACACCCACAACCAACACGCCTCCTGTAGGGCAGACCTGTGCGTCTGCCCCATGAAGAGCCTTTTTCCAAGCACCCTCAGGTACCCTGAGGGTGTTCGAAAAATCACCCAGCCCCCCCTCACCCACACACAACATACAATAAAACCATCAGAACCATCTCCAAGCACACGCACCAAACCCACCATGTTCCATAGCACAAACATCCCCCACACCCATACCCGCGCACCCTCCCACGAACGCGCTCGCCACACGCTCCCATACGCACTCTTCACGCTCCCAAACACCTGCTCTATCCGATAACGCTCCCCCAACGCCCAACCATACACCTCCGCACGCAAACGCGCACGCAACCGCGCATCCGCACGCACCTGCTGATGCAACCCTGCCTCCACACGCGCCACAGGCAACCAACCCGCCTCCTCCAACTGCTTCAACAATCGCGCCCGATACCCATACAACCTGTCTCCCACCAACAAAGTGCCAGACCCCAACCCACCACGACCATACCGCTCCACCCACTCCCCCAACAGCCGCCCCTCATCCGCATACGCCGCCCCACACGATAACCCTATCACCCACGCCCGACCCCCCTGCCAATACACCAACGCCACCACCTTCACATGCGAACGCTGCTGACGTATCTGTGCCCCTCGCAAATACTGCGCGAAAAACGGCGAGGCATATCCCACGCCCGTGCCATCCACAAACACACACGGCGTTTCACAGGTCAGTGTCTCTGACGCCATGCCCTGCTGGGCAAGCCAATGGAGCAGTTGTTGCAGGCGTTTGTCTGCAAGATGCTGCAAGCGGTAGGCGAGCGTGCCTAAGGCAGGCAGGGGGTGGTCGGGCAGGATTTCGGGGGCAAGCGCAAAAAGCAGGCGTCGGTAGGAGGCGTTTTCGCGCACGGCAAGCAGCCAGAGGGTGAGGATGAGGGCTTCGGAGTATTTGCAGGGTCGTCCGCGTCGTTTGGGGAGAGGGTGGAGTTGGCAAAAGCGCAGGACAAGGCTGTAAATGGTGCGTACCCGTATGGTGGCGAGGGTAGTTTGTCTGAAGTGTGTGTGTTTCATAGTATGTTTTATACCCGATACTCACCGATTTTTCGAACAGCCTCAGGTACCCTTGACAAAGAGAGTTTTGTTCGGTAAAATCCTACAGGTATTTGAGTGAAGGTAAATCCTGGGGAGTGGTTTGGGCAATGGTCGCTGTAGTCCAGACAGGTGGAAAACAATATAAGGTAGAGCCGAATACGATACTGCGCGTGGAGAAACTGCCTGTGGAAGAGGGGCAGACCGTTGAGCTGACCGAGGTACTGCTGGTGCAGGACGACAACGGCCTGCGCGTGGGCACCCCGACGGTACCGAACGCAAAGGTGGTGGCGGAAGTGGTACGCCACGTCAAGGCGAAGAAGATTATCGGGTTCACCTATAAACCCAAAAAGAACGAGCGACGCCGCTACGGACATCGGCAGTGGCAGACCGTTCTTCGCGTGCAGAGCATCGAAGCGTAGAGTGAGGTGAGGCAAATTGGCACACAAGAAAGGCGTCGGAAGTTCCCGCAACGGGCGAGATAGCAAATCGAAGCGGCTTGGCGTGAAGGAATACGCCGGCGAGTTCGTGAAGGCGGGAAGCATCATCATCCGCCAGAGAGGCACCAAATTCAAGCCCGGCAAAAACGTGGGCATGGGCGGCGATTACACGCTGTTCGCGCTGGTGGACGGAGTCGTGAAATACGAGAGCCACGACAAGAAGAACCGGCGGGTGAGCGTGGTGCCTGTGGCGGAAGCTGTGACTGCTTAAGTCTGCAGGATGAGAAGAAACAGAAAAGGCTCGCCAGTGCGCGAGCCTTTTCTTGCCTTTGAGGCGAAACCATGTTTGTCGACGAAGTCACCATCGAGGTTCAGGCTGGAGACGGCGGGAACGGCTGCGTCGCTTTCCGGCGGGAGAAGTATGTGCCGCGCGGCGGTCCCTCTGGCGGGGACGGTGGGCGCGGCGGCGATGTGGTGCTCGTCGCGGACGAACGCTTAACCACCCTGCTGGACTACCACTTTCAGCGCCACTACCGCGCCGAACGGGGAGGCAACGGCGGCAGCAACCTGCGCCATGGCAAGCATGGTCAGCACTGTGAACTGCGCGTGCCGGTCGGCACGGTGGTCTATGACGAAGAGACCGGCGAGTGGCTGGCAGACCTGATTCAACCCGGACAGCGAGTGGTGGTGGCACGGGGAGGTCGTGGCGGACATGGCAACGCCTACTTCGCCAACCCGTCCCAGCAGACCCCACGCTTCGCCGAGAAGGGCGAGCCGGGCGAGCGGCGCAGGCTTCGGCTGGAGCTGAAACTGCTGGCAGATGTGGGGCTGGTCGGCTATCCCAATGTGGGCAAATCCACCCTCATCTCCCGTATCTCCGCTGCCAAGCCCAAAGTTGCCGACTATCCCTTCACCACCCTCGTGCCCCATCTGGGGGTTGTTTTCGTGGAGCCGGGGCGCAGCTTCGTGGTGGCAGACCTGCCCGGCTTGATTGAAGGTGCGCACGCGGGCGAGGGACTGGGGCATCAGTTCCTGCGCCACGTGGAGCGATGCCGCGTGCTGGTGCACATGCTGGACATTTCTGGCATGACGGGACGCGACCCGTTGCAGGATTTTGAGGTGATTCAGCGCGAATTGGAACTCTACAACCCCGACTTGCTGCGCCGGCCGATGGTGGTTGCGCTCAATAAGGCGGATATCGCACCTGCCGAACTCAGAAACCACGTGCGAGACGCCCTGCGCGAGAAGGGTTATCCGGTGCATGTCCTCTCCGCCGCGACGGGAGAGGGGGTGCCATCACTGGTATACCATCTGGCAGAGCTGCTGGACTCTATTCCCCCACCGGCAACGCCTGTCGAGGAGATGGTAGTGATTCGTGCCCCACGACAGGATGAACGGGCGTGGCATGTGGAGCAGACGGGAGAGCGTGAGTTCACGGTACAGGGCAAAGGCATCGAGCGTCTGGTCAAAATGACCGATTTAGAGAACGAGGAAGCCGTGCGTCGCCTGCACCGCAAGCTGGAACGCATCGGTGTGCTGCAACGCTTGCGTGAAGCTGGCATCCAGCACGGAGATACGGTGCGCATCGGTGACGAGGAGTTTGACTTTGTAGACGAGGAGCACTGGGAAGCCTCATAATGGCTCATCGAAGGATTGTCGTGAAGGTTGGAACGAGCACACTGACGGATGAAAACGGTACGTTAGACCGTGTGTACATCGCCTCGCTGGCGATGCAGTGTGCTGCGGAACATCGCTCGGGCACGGACGTGGTCATCGTGAGCTCCGGTGCCATCCGTGCAGGTATCGACCAGTGGGAAAACTATGCGGGTCAACCCGCCCAACCCCTGGCACGCGCAGCCATGCCTCTCAAACAGGCAATGGCAGCTATTGGACAGCCCCTGCTCATGCAGGCGTATCTGGCAGCCTTTGCAGCCTACGATGTACCCGTCGCACAGGTGTTGCTCACCCGCGAGGATTTCGGCGAGCGACAGCGCTTCTTGCACGCCCGCAACACCCTCCAGCAACTGCTCAGGATGGGCGTCGTCCCCATCATTAACGAGAACGACACCGTTGCCACCGAGGAGATTCGCTTCGGCGATAACGACACGCTGGCGGCAATGGTGGCTTCCCTGCTGGATGCCGACCTGCTGATTCTGCTTTCGGACGTGGAGGGGCTGTATGAGCGAGACGAACGCGGGCGGTACACCCGGCTGGTGCGCCAGGTGCATCGGCTGGATGAGCACATCTGGCGTATGGCGCGCGGCAGCAGCTCGCGCGTGGGCACCGGTGGCATGATGACCAAACTGCAGGCAGCGCAGATTGCCACCACCTCCGGCGTGACGATGGTCATCGCGCACGGCAGGCACGAGGGCATCATCCATCAAATCTGTCACGGGCGCGATTTCGTGGGCACAGTGTTCCATCCTCTGCCCCGCAAGTTGTGTCACCGTAAACGCTGGCTGGCGTATGGTCTACCGGCTGCAGGGGCGATTATCGTCAACGAGGGAGCCAAACAGCGTATCCTCGCCGATGGCAAAAGCCTGCTGCCTGCCGGGGTGTTACGTGGTGAAGGGCACTTCCAGCCTCAACAGGTGGTGGAGGTGCGCGACGAGAGCGGCGCGGTGTTCGCACGGGGCTTTACGAACTACAGCAGCGACGAACTGGTGCGCATCGCAGGTTGCCAGACCTCGCAGATTGAGCAGAAGCTCGGTTTCAAACGCGCCGACGAGGTAATACACCGCGATAACCTGGTGCTGGTGTACAGCGCAGGGTGAACGTCCTGCACCGACAAACCGCTGAGCACGCAGGGAGCGGGATGACGACTCGGCGAACCCTGCGCCCTCTGCGGTGAAAACAGGATTACCCCCTCTTCTTGCCTCCTTTCCAGGAACCCCAGCGAACCGTGCGCCCTCTGCGGTGAAAAGTCTTCTGGTAGCAGGATATTTCCTTCTTCCTTGCGAACCCCTCAGCGGAGTCCAGAAAACCTGACGGAGGAGTAGTGGCATGAGAATAGGCAGAGTGTGGTGCTGGCTGGTTGCGTGGGGGGCTCTGTCCGCCGTACAGGCGTTGTCTGCGCCTTCGGTCACCCTGTCCGACCTGCTCCAGCAGATGATAGACCTTGGCGCGCTGAGCGTCAAGCCTCTTCCGGGCGAGCAGTGCCAGCAGGCGTCCAGCTACGACCGCGCCAGCCGCATCGTGAACGGCAAGAAGGTAGACTGGTTTGCCAACGGCGATGCCGGTCAGTACATCCGCATCGAGGAACGTCACGGGCGCAGGGAGATGGTGATGGCGGACATTCCGGGACCCGGTGCGATCGTGCGTATCTGGTCGGCGAACCCGAAGGGTGTGCTGCGCATCTACATCGACGGCGCGGAGAAACCGGTGATAGAGCGCGAATTTGCGAAGCTGTTTGACGGCTCGCCAGGGTATCCGTTCGTGCCTCCCCTGGCAGGTGTACATTCCAGCGGAGCAAACATCTACTTTCCCATCCCTTTCGCAAAGCGCGCGCTGGTCACCGTAGAGGGCGGCGAGGGCATGTACTATCACGTCAGCTATCGCCTCTATCCGCCCGGCACCACGGTGGAGAGTTTCTCCTGGGAGGCGGTAGAGCGCACGCGCCAACTGGGAGAGCAGGTTGCCCGGAGACTGGCAAAGCCCTACGAGACATGGCGCGCACCCGCCGGTTCGAAGTCATACTCTGTCCGCTGGAGTATTCCCGCAGGCGGTTCGCGTGTGCTGGAGCTGGGTGGCCCGGCACGCATCGTGGCGATAGAGATGCAGCCGCAGGCGAAGGACATACAGAAGGCGTTGCGAGCGGCGGTGCTGGAAATCACCTGGGATGATGCCACGTTGCCTTCGGTGTGGTCACCGCTGGGCGATTTCTTCGGCACGGGACCCGGCTTGAACCCGTATCAGTCACTGCCTTGCGGTGTGCTGGCGAACGGCACGATGTACAGCCACTGGGTGATGCCTTTTGCCCGAAGGGCGGTGTTGCGCGTGCGCAACGAGGGCGATGAACCGCTGAACCTGTTGGGTAAAGTGGTGGTACATCCCACGCGCTGGAGCAGTGGGCAACTCTATTTCCATGCGCAGTGGCATACGCAACATCCCATCCGCACCCGCCCGATGCGTGACTGGACGATGGCAGAGGCAGAGGGCACAGGGCGTTTTGTGGGCGTTGCGTTGAGTGTGGCAAATCCTGTCAAGGTCTGGTGGGGCGAAGGCGATGAGAAGTTCTACGTGGACGGTGAGGAGTTCCCCAGCACCTTCGGAACCGGCACGGAGGACTTCTTCGGCTACGCCTGGGGCAACGCCACGCCCTTCACTCATGCCTATCACAACCAGCCCCGCGCCGATGGTCCCGGCAGCTATGGACACGTGTCCAACAACCGTTTCTTCATCATCGACAACGTGCCTTTCCAGAAAAGCTTCCGCGCGGATATCGAGGTATGGCACTGGGCGGAGGTAGAAGTCGGCTACAGCGCCATTGGTTACTGGTATACCGACCGCCAGCAGGGGGCGCGAAGCTTCCCCACCCTGCGCGAGCGATTGCCCGTGCAGCTGCCCGAGCTGAAGGTGTATCGCGAGCCTGACGCCATCGAGGGCGAGGGGATGAAGATTTTGCGATGCACCGGCGGCAACACCAGCACGCAAGACATGCAGGGCTTCGGCGAGGCATGGAGTGGTGGTGCGCAGCTGTGGTGGACGGGTGCGCAGCCGGGCAACGTGCTCGAACTGGGCTTCAACGTAAGCCAGGCAGGCACGTACGAGCTGATTGTGGCGATGACCAAAGCAGTGGACTATGGGCAGTTTCGCCTGTCGGTCAACGGCACGCCCGTCGGCGAGGTGATAGACCTGTTCCACAACGGGGTGATCCACACGGGCAAGATAAGCCTTGGAAAGGTGCAGCTCAGGCAGGGACAGAACGTGCTGCGCGTGGAGGTGGTGGGCACCAACCCCGCCAGCACCGGTGACCGCCACATGTTCGGGCTGGATTTTGTCAAGGTAGTGCGGGGGCAATGATGAAATATCTGACAGGAGGTGTCCCGATGACGTACTGGTGGATTCTTGCGCCTTGCTTGCTGACGGTGTTCACACTGGCGGCTTCGGCTCAGCAGACGCTGTTCAACTTCGAAAACGAGGCGCTCTCTCCACCGATGTTGCAAAACAACGTGCAGGCACAGCGTGTGGCTGCAGGCGGAAAGCTCTCAGGACACGCACTGGAAGTAGAGTTCCGCCCTGCGGAGTGGCCCAACATCATGTTCCGTCCTGCCCAGCCCTGGAACTGGACGGGAGCTGGCGCGCTGGCGATAGATATCTACAACCCCAACGCCGAGCCGGTATGGTTTGGCATTCGTGTGGACGATGACCCTCGCGCCGACGGCTGGAACTACTGTCGGCAGGCGACCACCACCATCGGCGCAGGCGAGACGCAGACCTATGTGCTGCCTCTTGCTTTCAGCCCGATGGATTACGGCATGAGAGGATTGCCCCCTCTGGTAGAGGGTGGTGGTATCCTGCTGGGAGTAACGAACCCGCACAAACTGGACGTGAGCCATATCGTAGCGTGTCAGGTTTTTCTCCACCGTCCGGCAAAGCCGGTGAAGCTGCAGATAGACAACATCCGCCTGATAGAGGGCAGTGCGCCGGTCAGAGGTATCGTCGACCGGTTTGGACAATGGGCGGGCGGCGACTGGCCCGGCAAGGTGCATCGTGAGGAGGAACTCAGGCAAAGACGCCAGCAGGAGGAACAGGAGCTGCGGCGACACCCCTCTGTACCCGACCGCGACGAGTACGGCGGCTGGAAGAGCGGTCCCAAACTGCGAGCGACGGGCTATTTCCGCACCGCCAAACACGACGGCAAATGGTGGCTGGTCACACCGGCGGGCACGCTGTTCGTCTCGTTGGGCATGGACTGCGTGCATACGGGCGACGCCACCTTTATCACCGGTCGCGAGCAGATGTTCACCTGGCTGCCTGAAGAGGGTAGTCCGCTGGCAAAGCACATCGGCCACCAGTCGGGCGTGCACTCGGGACCGGTGAAAGAGGGCAAAACCATCAACTGGTATGCGCTCAACCTGCAGCGCAAGTACGGGCAGAACTACAAGCCGGTGTGGATGGACGTCACCCTGCGCCGCCTGCGCTCGTGGGGCTTCAACACCATCGCCAACTGGTCCGATTGGGATTTCCATCGCAACGGCAAGGTTCCCTACGTGGGCACGGCACACATTGGTGGCGACCACGCACGCCTCTCCAGCGGTAGCGACTACTGGGGCAGAATGCACGACCCATTTGACCCGAAGTTTGAGCAAAGTGTGCGCAACTCCCTGCGCGCGGTAGTGCAGCACATCGGCGACGACCCCTGGTGCATCGGCTATTTTGTGGACAACGAGCTGAGCTGGGCTGGTGCGGGCGAGGAAGGCGGACGTTACGGACTGGCATACGGCGCACTGCAAGAAGGCGCGGCAAACTCCCCTGCCAAGCGTGCCTTCGTGCAGCAGCTGCGCCAGAAGTACGGGACGATAGAGAAACTCAACGCGGCGTGGGGGGCGTCGTTTGCCAGCTGGGAAGAGCTGGAAAGACCCCAGAAACTGCAACCGCCTTCTACCGATGCCCGCAAGCAGGACTTTGCCGAGTTCGTGAAAGCTCTGGCGAGGCAATACTTCCGCACGGTGCGTCAGGTGCTCCGGGAGATGGCACCGAACCACCTGTATCTGGGTTGCCGCTTTGCGTGGTACGGACCGGATGCGGTGGAGGCGGCGGCAGAGTACTGCGACGTGATCAGCTTCAACATCTACGCGCCACGTGTGGAGCGTGAAAGGTATGCTATCGTGGAGCGTCTGGACAAGCCCGCCATCATCGGCGAGTTCCACTTCGGTGCGCTGGACAGAGGCATGTTCCACACCGGGCTGGTCGCTGCCAAAGACCAGCAAGACCGTGCGCGGATGTATAAAGACTACCTGACCAGCGTGCTGACGCATCCCAACTTCGTGGGCTGTCACTGGTTCCAGTACAACGACCAGCCGCTCACAGGGCGATGGTTTGATGGTGAGAACTACAACATCGGGTTTGTCACCATCACTGACACACCCTATCCCGAGATGGTGAAAGCGGCGCGGGAGATACATGGGGAGGCGTACCGGCTCAGAGCAGGTGCCCCACAGTAAAGAATGCGCAGCGGGTATGTACGCCAGTGTCGGTCTTACGCCCTTTCATCCAGACGTAAGCCCAGCTGCTCCGCCAGGCGCACCGCGTGCCAGTATTCCTGGGCGGTGATGCGACGGTGGATTTCAGGGTACCGTTCGGAGGAGACCATGCCTGCGGGGTGGTACTGCGCCATCACGTTCACATAGGTATCCGGCGCAACCTGCTCGGCGAGAAAACGCAGAATGTGCTCCGTCCCCGCCACCCCGCCCGGCATGACCAGATGACGCACCAGCAGCCCTCGCTTCGCGAGGCCGTTCTCGTCGAACTTCAGCACACCGACCTGCCGGTGCATCTCCTGGATCGCCTTTCGGGCAACCTCCGGGTAGTCCCGCGCTTTGAGGTATCGGTGCGCTTTCTCCGGGTCCCATATCTTGAAATCGGGCATATAGATGTCCACCACGCCATCCAGCAGGTGCAGGCTCTCCATGCCATCGTAGGCGGAGGTGTTGTACACGATAGGCAAGCGCAAACCGCCTTCTACCGCCAGCACTAGCGCCTCCAGCACCTGCGGTACCACATGCTCGGGTGTGACGAGGTTGATATTGTGGCAGCCCATGCGCTGCAGAGAAAGCATCATGCCCGCCAGATGCTCGGGAGACACTTCCACGCCTTCTCCACGATGGCTGAGATCGCTGTTCTGGCAGAACACACAGCGCAGGTTGCACCAGGAGAAGAAGATGGTACCGCTGCCGTTCCATCCGCGCAGACAGTCCTCTTCGCCATGATGAGGGAAATAGCTGGACACGCGGGCGTATCTGCCCGTACGACAGATGCCTTTTTCGTCTGCCAGGCGGTTCACGCCGCAGTTGCGCGGACAGACACGACACTCCCTGAGCGAGGCGATCGCCTCCTCCGCTCTCCGTTGCAGCTCACCCCTGCGGTGCAGAGCCAGGTAGGCGGGTTCAAAGCTCCGCGCGGGGAGCAGGTATCGTTCCGAAACATCCGTCTGGCGATGCATGGTCGCTCACTCTCCGTGATGATGATACCCGAGAAGTGCTCGGAGGTCATAGAGGACGGAGCATTGCGGCTTTCGAAACAAATGGTGGGCGATGGAGGACTTGAACCTCCGACCTCCTCGGTGTGAACGAGGCGCTCTGCCACTGAGCTAATCGCCCACCTTCATGGTCTGGTGCCGAGGACGGGACTTGAACCCGTACGCCTTGCGGCACACGCCCCTCAAACGTGCGCGTCTACCAGTTCCGCCACCTCGGCACCCCAATGGTAGCCCCAGGGGGATTCGAACCCCCGATCTCCTGGCTGAAAACCAGGTGTCCTAGTCCACTAGACGATGGGGCCCTGCCCCTTGCGCTCTTATTATACAGGTTCTTCCGCGCTTCTGTCAAGGGAGCAATCACCATTTCTTACCAGTGAAGCATGCTCCCCATTCTGCCGAAAATGAATATCAGAATTATCTCGGCACAGGAAGGGGAAATTCGGCAATGCGTTTCATCCCGGTCTTCTGGGTTTCCCTCTGGGCATTCGCTGTAGCCGCAGCCTACGGCGATCCCTCGTCCACACCTCAAGACCTCACTCAGATGAGTATCGAAGAACTCATGCAGATAGAGGTCGTAACTGCCTCCAAGAAGGCACAGCCGGTGCGGGACGTACCTGCCTCGGTGTATGTGATTACCGCAGAGGACATCTACCGCATGGGTGCAACCAGCGTTCCCGAGGTTCTGCGCCTGGTACCCGGCGTGCATGTGGGTATCATCGACGCCAACAAATGGGCAGTGGCGGTACGCGGATTCAACGGACGCTACTCCAACAAGCTGCTCGTGCTCATCGACGGTCGCAGTATCTATACCCCGTTCTTCTCGGGTGTCTACTGGGATGCACAGCCTCCGTTATTCCTGCAGGACATCGAGCGCATCGAGGTCATTCGCGGACCCGGCGCGGCACTGTGGGGGGCAAATGCGGTGAACGGCGTCATCAACATCATCACCAAATCCGCAAAGGACACTCAGGGAACGCTGTGGGTGGCAGGTGGCGGAGGTGAAGAGAAAGCCTTCGGTGGATGGCGCGTGGGCGGTAAGCTGGGCGACCAGGCATACTACCGGGTGTATACGCTCTATCAAGAGCGAGACGACCTGGAACAGGACAGGGATTACGTCCGCAACAACGACAGCTGGCTGGTGCGACGCAGTGGCTTTCGTGCGGACTGGAAACGCTCCGAAAACGAGGGGTTCTCCCTGCACGGTGAGGTGTACACCGGGCGTGTGGGACAAAGATTGAGGATCCCCGACCCCAGTCTACCCGGCGCTCGTGTTATCGATGACCGCTACACCATCTCCGGCTACTACCTGATGGGCACATGGAACCGCCAGAGAGGCAACAGCACCGATACCCTGCATATCTACTACGACCATTCTGCCCGCTCACCCATAGAACTGAGCGAGGTGCGCGATACCCTCAATGTGAACTGGCAGCAACGCATACAAACGGGCAAAACGCACGACCTGCTGTGGGGGATAGAGTACAAGCACACTGCCGATAAAACCAGTGGCACGCTGATGCAGCTGACCCCATCCAGCAAAACAGACCGTGTGTTCGGAGCGTTCATACAGGACGACATCACCCTGAACGATAGCACTCGCTTGACCATCGGCTCGAAGTTGGAGAACAACAGCTACACCGCGTGGGAGATACAACCCAACCTGCGCCTGCTGTGGAAGCCGAACGAAAAGAGCGTGTGGTGGGGGGCGATATCGCGTGCGGTGCGCATGCCTACCCGTGCCGAGCGTTCTATCGCCATCGATGCCTACTATGAGGGAAGGGTAAGTGGGTTGCCGATGTTTTCGCGCATCTACGGCAGCCCTGACTTTCGCTCCGAAGAGGTCACCGCCTACGAACTGGGTTATCGCTCTCAACCTCACCACAATCTGTCGCTGGATATCTCGGCGTTCTACAACGTGTACAGAAACTTGCGCAGCTTCGAGCCCGCAGACCCGTTCCTGGAAACCTCACCTGTCCCGCACCTGATACTGCCGGTGTACATGAGCAACAAGACGTACGGACGCACCTATGGTTTTGAGGTCTCCGCCCGCTGGAACGTCACCCACTACTGGACACTCGACCTCGGCTATGCGAACATCACGTACCGGTTGCAGCATGCCCCGGACAGCAAGGACCCGTTCAACTTGCACAGTGATAGCACCAGCAACACACCAAGGCACCAGTTTCAGGTGACATCGCATCTCAAACTGCCCCGTGGATGGCACCTGGATGCCTATCTTTTCTTCGTAGACAGGCTGTTTGGGATGAACTTCCTGCCCAGCTATTACCGCCTCGATGTCTCCATCAGCTGGCATGTAACGGACAGGGTGAACATGAGCCTCACTTTGCAAAACCTGCTCAAACGCGACATCCGTGAGTTCGAGCACCCGCTGTGGGAGCGCGACAGCATCCCCCAGCGAGCAGTGTATGGGAGAGTGTCATGGCAGTGGTAGAGGGCAGGCGGTGTCACGCCTCCACCGTGCAAAAGGTGGTGGCGGTAGCGATTGTCGTGCTGCCGCTGGCGCTAGCGCTCGCACTGGGCTATAACGAAACGGAGGTGAAAGCTGCTTTCCTCTACCACTTCACGGGTTACGTGGAGTATCCGCCCGCTGCGTTTTCCAGCTCTCAAGCTCCGCTCATCATCGGCGTGCTGGGTAAGGGAAATATCCTGAGTGCGCTGCAGCAGGCAGTGCGGGGCAAAAACGTGAAGGGAAGAGCTATTGTGGTCAAACAGGTGGGCTTGGGACAAGAGCTCCGAGAATGCCATATTGTGTTCGTACCGGAGGCGGAAAGCAAAAACCTGCCTCGCATTCTGGAGATACTCGGCGATGCCCCCGTGTTGCTGGTCGGAGAAAGCGAAAACTTCGCCGCCAAAGGCGGTACGATAGGCTTCTTTGTGGAGCAGAACCGGATACGCTTCGAGGTGAACCTCGATGCGGCTCAGCGGGCACACCTGACCATCAGTTCGAAGCTGCTCAGTCTGGCAAGAATCGTCAAGGGGAAGCGGGGGGAGTCGTAGGCGATGTTGCAACGGTATCGCTTGTCGATTGTATGGAAAATAGTCCTCGTCAGTCTCATCAGCTCTGTTCTGGCGGTGCTGATAGCGTCTACTACTCTGGTTTTATACGACCTGGCTTCGTACTGGCGTAACGCTACCAGCCATGCGCTTTCTGTCGCAAGGGTAGCCGCCTCGAATGTCGCCGCCGCGCTCACCTTCAGGGACGAGAAAGCCAGTACCGACGTGTTGTTGTCTTTGCAGTCTACTCCCGAAATCCTGAGTGTCGCTGTCTATACGCCCGACAGGAAACTGTTTGCTTACTATGCGCGCCCGGGTGTATCGCCCGACACTTTCGCCCATCCACCCTCTACTCCGGGAGTGTTGCGCTCGCAGAACGTACTCGAGGTCACATTACCTGTCATCAATGATGGTTCCGAAAACGTAGGCACGCTCTACCTGCGCTACGACCTGCTGAGCGAATGGGCGTACCTGCGCCGTTACGTTGCTTCCTTCGGCGCTCTGCTGCTGTTTTCGGGAGTGCTGACGTTCCTGCTCGCGCGGCGATTCCAGCGGTGGATTACCGACCCCATCCTGAAGCTGGCGGACGCCACGCGCTACGTCTCGGAGACAAAAGACTACTCCCTGCACATCGAGGTGCCCTCGCCCGACGAGATTGGCACCTTGACGCGGGGCTTTAACCAGATGCTGGCAGAGATTAAAGCACGTGAGGCAGCACTGCAAAACATGAACGCCGAGCTGGAGATGCGCGTGCAAATGCGCACCCAGCAACTGCAACAGGAAATCGCAGAGCGTCAGAAGACCGAGCAGGAGCTGATTCAGGCGCGTGAGGCGGCTCTGGAAGCTTCCAAACTCAAATCGCAGTTCCTCGCCAATATGAGCCACGAAATTCGAACCCCGATGAACGGTATCATCGGGATGACCGAACTGCTTCTGCAGACCGACCTGCGCAAGGAACAGCGTGAATATGTAGAGACCATCAAGTACAGTGCGGACTCCCTGCTTTCTATCATCAACGACATCCTCGATTTCTCCAAAATCGAAGCAGGGAAGATGACCATCGAGCAGGTGGACTTTGACCTGCGCAGTGTGGTGGAAGAGGTGGGTGCAACCTTTGCTCGGCCCGCCCACGAAAAAGGGCTGGAACTGCTAACAGTGGTACCGCCGGGTATCCCTGAGGTGCTGCGCGGAGACCCCGTTCGCATTAAGCAGATACTGAGCAACCTGACCTCTAACGCCATCAAGTTCACCGAAAAAGGCGAGGTGGTGCTCAGTGCGGAGGTGATGTATGAGACCGATACCGTCATCGGGGTGCGCCTCTCTGTGAGGGACACCGGCATCGGTATTGCCCCCGATCAGCAAGCAGTCATCTTTGAAAGCTTTACCCAGGCAGACGGCTCGGTAACCCGCAAGTATGGAGGCACCGGGCTGGGACTGACCATCAGCCGACAGTTGACCGAGCTGATGGGCGGCAGGATTGGTGTGCAGAGCACTCCCGGCGCAGGGAGCACCTTCTGGGTGGAACTGCCCTTGCAAAAGTCGCACCGCCAACCAGCAGGCACCTCCATCACACCCGACCAGAAAATCCGCAACCTGCGCGTTCTGGTGGTGGACGATAACGCCACAAACCGCCGTATCCTGCGCGAGCATCTGCGATCGTGGGGATGTACGGTGCAGGAGGCGGAGAGCGGACAGCAGGCGTTGAGCCTGCTCACCTCCACCTCTCCCAGCCCGTTTGACGTGGTGGTGCTGGACTATCAGATGCCGGGAATGCACGGGCTGGAGATAACCCAACGGATACGGGCTATCGAATCGCTGGTAACGTGCAAAATCATCCTGCTCTCTTCTGTGGGCTCTCCGGCACAACAGGAAACGGGACAGCGTGGTGCAGATGTCTGGTTGGTGAAGCCGGTGCGCCGTTCGCAACTGTATAACGCCCTGTGCGAGGTAGTGGATATCTGCCACGAAACAGCACTCCCCGATGTACCCAAACAGGAACGACGCACTGCTGGCGTCCGTGTTTTGCTGGTGGAAGATAACGAGGTGAACCGCAAACTGGCTCTGCACATGCTGAAACGACTGGGGTGCTCGGTGGAGATAGCAACCAACGGGCGAGAGGCGGTAGAGATGACCGCAAGCCGAGCCTATGACCTCGTGCTCATGGATATCCAGATGCCGGAGATGGACGGTATCGAGGCAACGCGCCTTATCCGGGAAAGGGAGCAGAGCAGCGGCAAGCACCTGCCCATCGTCGCCATGACCGCACACGCTATGGAGGGCGACCGCGAGCGATGCCTGGCAGCAGGGATGGACGACTACCTCAGCAAGCCGGTAAAAATCGACCTGCTAGCGCAGATGGTAGAAAAGTGGAACCCCCTCCGTCGCCGCGCGTATGCTCCTCTGCACGCAGAATCGCTGGACAGACACTTTGCCCGGGAAGCGCGCTGGCTTATCGCGGAACTCACTCAGACTTTGCAAATCGGCGATGTCCACTACGCCGCACACCTCCTGATGTCTTTGAAACGTCTGAGTGTTGCTGCCGGTGCCAAAGATATCGAGGCTCTCTGCGATGAGATGGCTCGCGCGCTGTCTGAGGGCGCGCAAGATGTGCCGAGGCAGCAGGTGGAGAGACTACAGCAAATGGTTGGGACTGACGAACAGCAATCAGGACATGATGAGGGGATCGCAGCATGAGGGTGTTGATTGCCGAGGATGATGGTGTTTCGCGTCTCATCCTGCGAAAGGCGCTGGAAGAGCTGGGATATACGGTGACTGCCGCCAAAGATGGCGCGGAAGCGTGGGAAGCCTTCCGGCAAGAGCGGTTTCCCCTGGTCATCTCCGACTGGATGATGCCCGGGATGGATGGTCTCGAGATCTGTCGTCGCGTCCGCGCCCAGCAAGACACGCGGTATACCTACTTTATCCTCCTGACCGCCCGCAACTCCAAGCAAGACCGTTTCCATGCCATTGGATCAGGTGCGGACGACTTTCTGTCCAAGCCTCTGGACCGTGCGGAACTGGCTTCTCGCCTCAGCGTCGCCCGGCGTATTCTGGATATGGAAAAACGTCTGCGTGAGGCGTACAACGCTCTTGCCCAACAGAAAGAGGAGCTGGAGCTGAAAACGAAGGCACTGGAGCAGTCGCAGGAGATGATTCAGCAGGCGAACCTGCGCTTCCGAGAGCTGTTCGAAAACGTACCCGTAGCATGCTTTACCTTTGATGCGGAAGGCGTTATCTACGAGTGGAACCGCGCCGCCTCTCAGCTCTACGGATGGCAAGAATACGAGGTGCTCACGAGCTCCATCTTTGAAACCATCATCCTTCCTGAGAACGAAGAGAAAATGGCGGAACTCATTCACCAAGTCATGAGCGGCGAGCAGAACATCGTTGTGCAAAACGTGGATCGCTGCCGGGACGGCAGTATCCGGCATGTGTTGCGCAGCCTGTTCCCTCTGCATGGACCCAACGGAGAAGTGGTAGGTGGTATCTGCGCCAGCGTGGACATTACCGAACGCGTGGAGTACGAGAACAGGCTTCGCGCTCTCAACGAGCGTTTGGAGAGCCTGGCGTTCACCGATGCGCTCACCGGATTACTCAATCACCGTGCCTTGCAGGACAAAATGGCGGAGCTTTTCCTGGCAGCACGGCAGAGCGAGTGTACGTTTTCATTCGTCTTGCTGGACATAGACTACTTCAAGCGCTTGAATGATACCTATGGGCACCAGGCAGGTGACGAGGTGCTGCGGCTGGTAGCACAGATTCTGCAAGAAAACGCTCCCGCAGGCAGTTTTGTGGCAAGATATGGTGGAGAAGAGCTGTGCGTGCTACTGCCATGCTATCCCCTGAGCGAAGCCATCCATGTCGCGGAGCAACTGCGCCAAGCGATTGCCGAAGCGCGCAATCCCTATCGCCAGGTGACTGCCAGCTTCGGCGTGGCAGAATACATGCCATACATGCTCTCTCCCTCCGAAATCATCGAGGTAGCGGATGCCGCGCTGTACGAAGCCAAGCGCGCCGGGCGCAACTGCGTGCGTCCGTTGATGGAGGGAAAGCAAGAAAAGGCTGCTTAGCCTTCCGCAGAGGATGCTCCCTGCGTCGCTCTGGCGATAAGGGTGCGTGGAGGAAGAAAAACAACGTTTTCCTCAACGGTCTCCAGCGTGTGCACAGGAACATGCTCCTGTCCTTTGAGCAGTTCCCCCACAATCGCTTCCACCGAGCTTTCAGGGGTGGATGCGCCGCTGGTCACACCCACCACGCGGTAATCGGTACGCCACTGGGGCAGCACTTCTTCAGGCTCCAGCAGCAGATAAGCAGGCACTCCTTGCTCTCGCGCGACCTCGCACAATCGGTTAGAGTTGCTGCTGGTGCGGCTGCCGATGACCAGTATCAGGTCGCTCCTCCTTGCCAGCTCCCTCACCGCGTTCTGGCGATTGGTGGTGGCGTAGCAGATGTCCTCTTTCGGAGGCGTTTCGAGGTGTGGGAAACGGCGTCTGAGCACTGCCATGATGCGCTCTACTTCATACAGGCTCAGAGTGGTTTGGGTAGCTACCGCCAGTTTACCCTCCGGTACCTCTACCCGCTCGGCGTCTTCCACCGTCTGCACCAGCGTAATCTGCCCGGGTGCATGTCCCATCGTGCCCGTCGCTTCCACGTGCCCCGCATGCCCAATGTAGAGGATGTGGTAGCCCTGTGAGGCGAAACGCTGCACCTCGCGGTGCACTTTGGAAACCAGTGGGCAGGTGGCGTCGATGACGTGCAGGTTGCGCTCTGCCGCTTGCTGACGTACCTTCGGCGACACGCCATGCGCGCTGAAAACAACCGTTGACCCCGGCGGGATTTCTGAGATCTCCTCTACGAAGATAACACCCCGCCGCTCGAACGAGCGCACCACGTGTTCGTTGTGCACGATGGCATGGCGCATATACAGCGGCGTGCCGTACGCCTCTATCGCCAGGTTCAGCACCTCTATGGCGTACGATACCCCTGCGCAAAATCCACGCGGTGAAGCCAAAATGATACGTTCCATGGCTTCTTATTATACCTCAAAATCTGTTGGGAGAAGCCTCAGGGGCGGACATTGGGAGAACCTAGAATGCTGCTCAGTGAGTTCGTCAAGGCTCTCTCTTGCAATGCTGATGTTGCTTTTTCAGGTGGAGCGAACGAATCCTGTCCTGTCGGGGGGCAGCGAAGCATCTCCAAGTGTCTATACAGTGAGACTCTTCGCTTCGCAGAGAATGACAGGGGGGCGTTGCTATCCTGTCGCTACCAAACAATCAGGCAGACGAAGTGCTAAACCTCTTTAGAAGCAGGGCATCACTTGTTACATAACGAATAAGATAAGGTAAAATATATAGCGTAGATAATGTTTTTCTCGTTAAGAATCTGGTATAGTCTCCTCATACTTGAGCAGGAGAAAGAGATGCGACAACCAGTCAAACTACGCCCATTGACCACCGAAGAGAGATCCCAAATCCGACGATTGACAGCTTCGCGCATTCAACCGTTCCGCCTGGTGCAGCGCGCCCGCCTCATACGCCTTGATGATGGATCATCCGGAACGGTATGCTTGCGAAGCGGCAAAGCGGGTCGGCTGTCGCAGCCCGACCACGGGTGTTTTTGGGGTGCGCCGCTTCAACGAGGGGGGTCTTGCAGGTCTGCAAGACAAGAAGCGCAGTGGTCGCAGACCGGTGCACAGCCAAGCAGTGCGCAGTGCTTTGATGAGCCTGGCGCTGCAAAAGAGCCCGACACGCTAGGGTATCCGTTCAAGTTGTGGACACTGGAAGGTCTGCAGCGGGCTTTTGAGGAACGCGAGGGGGTGCATTTGTCCGACTCGGCCATCCCCAATATGACTGTTGGCTGAATTGGATTGAGCCTTGGTGGAAGCAGTTAAAATCTCTGGCACTCAAAGGGAGGCGTTTTGAGATCTTGGATGAAATGGCTGAGGCGTTGTATGCTGCCGTAGAGTATTGGAATGCTTATCGCCATCCTTATGTGTGGAAGAAGCGACCTCAGGAACAGCTTCCTGTAATGGGCGGGTTCGGCATCAGTCATGGGCGTCCAATATCAATCACTTAGCAAGAAAACCACTAATTTTGGGGGGCTTATCTTCTTCAAAACGAGTAGAGATACTGGTGGTCTGTCCAAACGGATTGTTCTGGATGTTACAGAGTAGTAACGTCATGCGTGTCCTTCTGAGCGCAAGCGAAGAACCTCACTGTAGCAACAGCCTGAGATGCTTTGTTGACGCTTGGCATGGCAAAAAGCAGGTTGAACTCACAGGTCCGAGAAGCCGCCCCCTTGAGCGGCCTCTTCATGTCCCTAGCGGTGGTGTAGCCTGCTTTTCCGCCTTCCTTCGGCACAGGTTTTCTCTCGTTGTACGCGAAATATCCACGCCGAGAGCAACGGATGAGGGGGGAATCCACCGTGACACAATCCCAACAACGCCGCAGCAACATCCAGCCTCTGCCACAGGCAATCAGCGTATGGAGTCGCGCTGCTGCGCTGGGTAGCCTGTGGGCAGCACTGGAGATTGTGGTGGGCAGTTTCCTGCACAATCTGCGCGTGCCCTTCGCCGGGACGATCATGGCGACGGCAAGCGTTTTTCTGGTGACGGCTGCCGCGCAAGTATGGACAGACAGGGGGCTTATCTGGCGAACGGCGCTGGTGTGTGCACTGATGAAGGCGATATCGCCAAGTGCAGTTCTGCTCAGCCCGATGATTGGCATCTTCGTCGAAGGAGTAATCCTGCACATCTCCTTGCGGTTGCTGGGGCGGAGCTGGCTGGGATGTGCGGTGGGCGGCGCGCTGGCGGTGAGCTATACCCTGCTGCAGAAGATTGTTTCCTTAACCATCCTCTACGGCGTCGACCTGATGCGCGTGTTCACTGCGCTCTTGCAGTTCGCCTCTCAGCGAACGGGCTGGCAGGGCTGGCAGCCTGCCAGTGTGCTGCTCGCGCTGGTGGCGATACAGAGCGCTCTGGGCATCACGGCGGGGCTTGCCGGCTGGTACGTAGGCAGGCAGGTGAAGAAGAGACTGGCAGGCACCTCAGGGCGTATCCCCCAGGTAGAGAGCGCACCGCCCCAGCCTGTGCAAGGCAGTGCAGAGTTCCGTCGCTCGCTTCCGTTACTGGGCGTGTGGTGCATGGCTCTGCCGGTGGGATTGTGGTTCGTGGGGGCGGTTGCGCTTTCCATCGTCGTGCCTGTGGTCGCTGCGGTTACTGCAGCGATATTCTTCCGCTATCGCCGGATAGCCGGAAGGCTGAAAAATCCCCGTCTGTGGGGGGAGATGCTTCTGGTGAGTGTGCTCTCCGGGCTGGTGCTGGGGGCAGCCGGTGGAGACGCAGCGAAGGGGCTGCAGGCGGGCGCGCAGATGGCTGTGCGGGCGGTGCTGCTGGTGGTTCTGTTCGCAGGCATCGGTGTGGAGCTGAGCCATCCGCGTATTCTGCGCCTGCTGTCGCGAGGGCGTTTGGCGGTGGTGCAGGTGGCGGTGCAATCCGCTTTTCGAGCCTTGCCCGACTTCCTCGCGAACATTCCGAACCTGAGAGACGTGGTACGTGAGCCAGTGGGCACGCTGGCGCGCCTTTTTCAGCTCGTTGACAAGTGGCAGGAGCGTCTGGAAGCACGCCGGGTGATACTCACCGGCGCGCGCGGCGAGGGAAAAACCACTCTTTGCCTCGCTCTGGCGGAACATGCGCGTCGTGCCGGATGGAGGGTGGGAGGCATCGTCTCTCCCGGTCGCTGGAGCAATGGGCAACGGGATATGTACTGGGTCAGGGACCTGCTTTCGGGCGAAGAGCGTGTGCTTGCCCGACGGTCTGAGCAAGCAGAGGCGGTTCGGACGGGGGCGTTTTCGTTTGATCCCGAGGGGATCGCCTTCGGAAGGCAGGCTCTGGAATCGGCGATGGCGGAGAAGGTGCAGTTGCTCTTTGTGGACGAGGTGGGACCTCTGGAACTACGCGGTGACGGATGGGCGCCGGTATTGCATCGCTTACAGACCGATGCCCCCCAGGCGATGGTGTGGGTGGTGAGGCATGAACGGATAGAGGAAGTTCAAAAGCGTTATCCTCTTCTCGCCACTGCGACAATCGTGCGTGCTGCGGAAGTGGATGCTGAAAGCCTCCTGCAAAGGGTTCTGCCGGGTGGAATTGCCTCCCCTTCCCGCTATCTGATATAATCAGAGCGTACCGCTAGCCGAGGAGGGAAGAGTACGATGCTTCGGCGCTCAGGTTTGTGGATTTTGCTTTCCCTGGCTGCGTTCGTTGCTTTCGCAGACGAAGCGGATGATTTAGTGGCCAAAGCGGTAAAGCAGTACCAGGCGGGCAACGTGACGCAGGCGATAGAGACACTGGAGGGCGCAAGGCAGAAATCTCCCAACCACAAGGGCACGCTGCAGTGGCTGGGTTTCTTGTATCTGCGTGTGGGCAGAGCGGCGGATGCTGTGCCCGTGCTGGAGCAGCTGGTTCAGCTGGCGCCCAACGACGCACAGGCACATAACAATCTGGGCAACGCCTATTTGCATACGGGGCAACCCGACAAGGCGCTTGCGGAGTACCGTACAGTGCTGAAGCTGAAGCCCGACTTCGCCGACGCCCACTATAACCTCGCCAATATCCTGATGAAGCAGGGCAAGCTGAACGAGGCGATAGTCGCCTTCCAGACCGCCGCACGCCTGAACCCCCGTGACCCCTATACATGGAATAACCTCGGTGTCGCGCTGATGGGGGCGAATCGCCCCAAGGAGGCGATAGAGGCATATCGCAAAGCGGCTGCTCTGGAGCCGAGAAATGCACAGGTGTGGACCAATCTCGGGCTGGCGCTGCACGCCGCAGGGAACCTGCGTGACGCGGAAGCGGCGTTTATGAAGGCGCTGGCGATAGACGCACGTTTGATCGGGGCAGTGCTCGGGCTGGCGCAGACGTACGCTGCGCTGAAGCAGGACGCCAAAGCGATACAGCTCTTCCAGCGCGCCGCCTCGATGCAGCCCGATTCCTTTGTGGCGCACTACAATCTCGGCGTGCTGTACGCCCGTGCCAACAACTCTGCCGAAGCGGAAAAGGCTCTCCGCCGTGCGCTGGAACTGCAGCCGAATCACCGGGAGACCTTGCTGGCGCTTGCCTCGCTCTATCAAAAGGACAAACGGCTGCCGGAGGCAGAGGACGCCTACCGTGCGCTGGTGGAAGCGTATCCCAAGGACACCGAAGGCTGGTGGCAGCTGGGCGCTGTGCTGGTGTTGCAGAACAAGAACGAGGAGGCGGTACAGGCGTGGGAGAAGCTGCTGGTGCTGTCGCCGCAGCATCTGAAAGGGCGAGTCGCTCTGGCGAACTTGCTGTATCGGCTGAACCGCGATACGGAGGCGGAGGAGCATTACAAGATCGTGCTCAAGCAGGATGCCCGCAACGTGGAGGCGCTCAACGGTCTGGGGCTGGTATGCGACCGTCAGGGCAGACTGGAAGAAGCGGAGACATACCTGAAGCAAGCGATTGCGGTCAACCCCAACTACGCTTACGCCCATAACAATCTGGGTGTGGTATACGAGAAGATGGGCAAAAGGAACGAAGCCATCGAGTGCTACCGGCGGGCATTGAGCATTAATCCCAACTATACCGATGCCCGCAACAACCTGCAGCGGTTCACCAGGACCTCCACTCCGTGAGCGGAATGATGATACAGCGTGTGGGGCTGATAGTACACACGGACAAGCCGGATGCCCTGCGCTTCACCCGCGAGGCGGTGGAGTGGCTGCAGGCGCAGGGACTTCAGACCTATCTGGAGCCAGAGATTGCTCGTGCGCTGGGGATGCCCGAATACCAGTGTGACGAAGCGACACTTTGCCGGAGCGACCTGCTCATTGCGGTGGGAGGCGACGGTACCATTCTGCGCGCCAGCCACCTTGCAGCGCCGCGCGGGATACCGATTTTGGGAGTGCATTTGGGGCGTTTTGGGTTCATCGCGCAGATTAAACCCCATGAACTGCATACCGCCATGGCGAGGGTGCAGGCTGGGGATTACACCCTTGAGAAAAGGCTCATGGTGCGGGCGGTTGCCTACCGTGCCGGCAAGCCGATCTGCGACGCGCTTGCGCTGAACGATGTGGTGGTGACCAAGGGAGCGGTCGCTCGTATGATCACCCTGAAAACCTTCGTCAACGATACCTTCCTCGCCACCTATTCCGCCGACGGGCTGGTAGTGGCAACACCAACGGGTTCCACTGCCTACTCACTTTCGGCGGGAGGGGCGATCGTGGACCCTGCCTGCGAGGTGCTGTTGCTGACACCGATATGCGCTCACACGCTCAGCGCGCGCCCATTGATATTGCCCGCTGAGAAGCAAGTGAGGGTGGTAGTGACCGCTGATGATGGCGATTTCCATCTGCAGGCAGACGGTGGGGAAGCGGTCAGCTTGCGTTCTGGGGATGAGGTCCATGTCTTCCGCGCTCAGGAGCGCACCCACCTGATTGTGTTTGATGCCGACGAGTTCTACACCAAACTGCGCGACCGCCTGCTGTGGGGAGAGAGGGTCAACGTGTAGCCATGCTGGTGGAGCTCTCTGTAGAACAGATAGCGATTATCGACCGGCTGAACCTGCGCTTCGAGCCGGGTTTGAACGTGCTCACCGGCGAGACGGGCGCAGGCAAGTCCATCCTGATCGACGCATTGGGCCTGGCGCTGGGTGAGCGGGCGGAGACGGAGATGCTGCGCGCGGGCGCAGAACACGCGCAGGTCACCGCCGTGTTTGACGTTTCCGCTTCTGCTCGACTCGCAGCCCGAATACAGGAACTGGGCGCTACCCCAGAGGATGGTCTGTTATACCTGACGCGCGAGCTGTTCGCGGGTGGTCGTTCGCAGGCGAGGATCAACGGTCGCCCCGTACCCGTTGCCACCTTGAAAGCGGTGGGCGACCTGCTGGTGGATTTACATGGTCAGCACCAGCACCAGTCGCTGTTCCATGCCAGCGAGCAGATGCGCTTTCTGGACGAGTGGTGTGGTGAGAAGGTGCTCTCCCTGAAAGCGGAACTGGGCGAATGTGTGCGCGAGATGCGCGCTCTGCAACGCGAGCTCAGCACTCTGCAAGCAGATGCCCGCGAAAGGGCACATCTGCTGGACCTGTACACCTTTCAGAAGCAGGAGATTGAGCAGGCGCACCTGACTCCCGGCGAGGAGGAGGAACTGCTCGCAGAAGAGCGTCGTCTGGCGCACGCCGAAAAGCTATTTGCCACTGCCGAGACCGCCTGCGAAATGCTAACGGCAGGTGAGCCCGCTGCGGTAGACCTGCTGGCGCAGGCGGTACGTGCGCTGGAGGAGCTCCTGCCCATCGACTCCGAACTGCAACCGCTGGTGGAAAGCCTGCAAAACGCTCTCTATACGGTGCAGGACGCCTCTGCCGAGCTGCGTGCCTATCGCGACCGCGTGGAGTTCAATCCTGAACGCCTGAGCGAGGTACAGGACCGGCTGCACCTCATCCGCACGCTAAAGCGCAAGTACGGCGACACCGTAGAGGCGGTGCTGGATTACCTGCGCGAAGTGACCGAAAAGATGGAGCGACTGCAGGGAGGCGAGGAGCGTGCGGAGGAGCTGGCAGTCGCGCTGAGGCAGACGGAGGAGAAAGCACAGCAGATGGCAGCGGAGCTGAGCAGGCTACGCCGTGAAGGGGCGCGACGCTTCGAGCAGGCAGTGGCACAGGAGCTGAGCGAATTAGCCATGCCTCGCGCTCGCTTCGAGGTGAAGCTCACGCCGAAACCTCTGGAAACCGATGGCGCGGACGCGGTGGAGTTCCTGATCGCGCCCAACCCGGGTGAGCCGCCGCGACCGCTGTCCAGAATCGCCTCCGGCGGGGAGCTATCGCGCGTGATGCTGGCGATTAAAAGCGTGCTGGCAGGAGTGGAAGACGTGCCCACCCTGGTGTTCGACGAGATCGACATCGGCATCGGTGGGCGTACAGCAGGGGTCGTGGGCGAGAAACTGCATTCCCTCAGTCGACAGCGACAAATACTGTGCATCACCCATCTGCCCCAGATAGCCAGCCGTGCCCGACTGCACCTGCTCATCGAGAAGCGCGAGGCGGAGGGGCGTACGGTGACCGCCGTGACCCCTGTGGAGGGCGAAGCCCGCGTGCGCGAGATCGCGCGTATGTTAGGCGATACCGGCGAAAGTGCACTGCGCCACGCTCGAGAAATGCTGGAAGCGGCACGTTAACAGCTTGCAACCTTTTCCGAAATAGTGTATACTATGTGGCGGTGTGGGGCAGTAGCTCAGCTGGGAGAGCGCTACAATCGCAATGTAGAGGTCGGGGGTTCGAATCCCCCCTGCTCCACCATTTTTTATTGCCTCTCTCCGACCATTCCATTCGTATTATCGCGAGGGTGCGTTATGACTACCTGAAGCAATCCCCCTCTCTGCTGCAAGAGATCGCTTCGCTGCTTCGCAGCTCACAATGGCATTGTCCCAGCCATGGAAAATCGCGGGCAACAGGGGACGAAACCTGCTCACACAGGTTATCCTCCCCCGAAGGGGGTTTTGCCCACGTTGCCCGCGACTTCCAGTCGCCGGGTGCCCCATAACAACTCGCTGCTTCGCAGCTCGCAATGACTAGGCTCGCCCTCTCCAAGCCATCATGATGGGCTTTGGTGTACCCGCTACGCCGCTTGCTCGTGGCGGTTCTCGCGGAACAACAGGGCGAAGGCTATCGCCGCAAGGATGGTGATAACCGTCGGCACCAGGAAGACGCCCGTGTAATTGGTGGATACCACGTTGGGCGCAGTTTCTGTAGAGAAAATCTCCTTCAGCCATCCTGCGAAGAAACCGCCGATAATCAACCCCACGCCCAGCACGGCGAAGTTAATCAACGCCTGCGCAGAGGAGCGGATGTCCTTCGGTGCTACCATGTCGGTGTAGATGAAGGACACCACGAAGAAGAACACGTAGCAGAAGCCGTGCAGTGCCAGTGCGGCGATGGATACCCACACCATCCACGGAGCTGTCTGATAGGTCGCCCAGGTGATGGCGAACACCGCATAGCGAACGGGCCATGCCACAATTCCCAGCAGCATGGTGTTGCGCACTCCCCACTTGGGCAGGGCATACGGCAGCAGAAAAGCGATGGTGAATATCTCCGCAATCTGTGCTACGGTCATCCATGCAGGCAGGCTCTGCTCGGTCAGACCGACCACCTTACCCGACTCTTGCAGGAAGGGGAAGGTCAGCATGTAGTAGAGGCGCAGTTCGGTGGCGACCACAAAGGCGATGATGAAGAAGGTCAGGTAGCTGCGGTTTTTCAGCAGTACCAGCGCCTCACGGAACGCCAGCGGGTCAGCGCCCTCTTTAGCGGGAGGCGTGTGAGGCAGGGCAAACGAAATCAACCCCATCAGGATAGAAAACGCTCCCGCCAGAACAAACACGTCGATAACCTGCCAGTCCGCAGAGCCCAAGTTGCTGCGCATTACGCTCAACAACCAGCCTGCCACAATCCAGCCAATGGTGCCCCACACGCGAATCGGACCGAACTCTCTCTGCGGGTCACGCAGATGGTGGAAGGCGATGGAGTTGGTCAGAGCCAGTGTGGGGGCGTAGAGCAAAGCATACACCAGCATGAATATCGTCATCGGCACCAGGTCACGCTGGAACGCCAGCAGGAACATCACCACACCACCCAGCAGCTGGAAAATACCCAGTGCACGCTGTGCGGGCAGCAAGCGGTCTGCTACCTGTCCAGCAGTGATGGGTGCAAGCAGGTTCATGATGGGGAGAGCCACGTAGATTAGCGACAACCCCCACCCGGAGAACCCCAATTTCTCCGTCAGATAACCGGACAGCGGAGGTTCCCAAGAGCCCCAAATGGCGTACTGCAGGAACATCATCGCTGCCAGTAACGGCTGCGAGAACATCACCTTCAACGCTACAGCGATGGTGCTGCCTTCTCTCTCCTCTTGCATGTGCGCAGTCCCTCCTTCTCACCTGTGTGGTACATGCCTTCACTTCGCTTTGGAAGCCGATTTTCCCTGTTATCCACTGGTGGCGGAGCCATGCCCTTTCATCTCCTCAATGCGCTTTTCGTAACGCTCCAGCAGCCCCTGCGCGGCTTCCGGGCTTTCCGCTTCTGCGTACAGATGGAACAACGGTTCGGAGGCATCGGGCAAGATGAGCGCCCAGCGCCCATTCTGGTATATCTTGATGCCGTCGATGAGCTCCACCTTCCCGTCGTCGCGACACTCTTTGGTCATTACCCGCATCACCGTGCCTTTCAGCTCCCAAGGGCACTGCACCGTGTGCTTCACCACGAAGAAAGCAGGTATCCGCTCTGCGAGATCGTGCAGGGTGGTTTTTGCCCGGGAAAGCAGCTCCAGAAGCTTCACAAAAGCGTACAGGGCGTCGAAGGAGGGCTGGAACTGCGGCAGGATGAAACCGCCCTCGCCGTCCCCAGCCATGAACACGGGCTCGCTCTCTGAGACCGCAATACCCATCAGAGAACGCACGTCGGTTTTGGTGCGCACTACCGTTCCGCCATGCTGGGTGACCAGCGGCTCGATTACGCTGGAGGCAGTGACCGGTACCGCGATACGTGCGCGCCGGTACGCTATGGAAGCAGCGAGAGCATACAGGATGAGCAAACGCTGGTCGGAGAGAATATCTCCGTGCGCGTCTACAATGCGCATGCGCTCGCCGTCGCTCTCGAACAGAACCCCCACGTCCGCCCGCAGGGTCTGTACAATCTGCTGAAGGTTTCGCAGGTGCTCCTGCACCTGTTGCTCGGTATGTGGTGCGCGTTCGGGGTCGGCGTAGGCATTGAGCGCAATTACCTCGCAGTTCATCTTGCCCAGAATGGTGGGGAAGATAGACGCCATGCGATGGAAAGCGAAATCCAGCACCACCCGGTAGCGTGCCTCACCCAAACAGCGCGAGTCCACATGCTGGAAGAAGTCCGACTGGTACTGCTCGATGGCGCGGGAGGCGAACTCAATCTCGCCGACCTCTTCGATATCCGTGCGTGCAAAGTCCTCACGGAAGAAGACGCTCTCTATCTTGCGCTCCATGCTCTTGGAGACGTAGATACCGTTCTTGTCGAAGAATTCGATCAGCGTGAGCTTGGGATTATACGGGGCGATGCGCACGTTCATCCCGCCTGCTGCCCCGCTGGCTCGAATGTGATGGCGGGCTATGGGCACAGGCATCGAACGCAGGTCAAAGACGTTCACTCCGACCGAAAGCAGTCCACTCATCACCGCGTGCTTGATGGCACGCGAGGACTTGTGCGAGTCGCGCGAGAGCAATACCGCTGCCCCCTTGCGCAAGAGCACGCCGTACGATGCTGCCAGCTTAGTGGCGAATTCGGGGGTGATTTCCACGTTAATCACACCCGCGATGCCCAGATTGCGGAAGAGGGAACCCTGCCATTTCTTGCCCCACACCAGGCTCATGGTCACCGTGGAGCCGGGCTCGATGAACTTATCGGGCCATATTTTCAGGTGTGGGCGGATGGTGCTGCCTTCTCCGATAGTCACCCGGTCACCGATGGTCGCCCCTTCCAGTACGCGCACATCCTGCTTGATATTGCAGTGACTGCCGACCACTGCGGAGACGATATGGCTGTTCGTGCCCACGTACACCGAATCCCACAACACGCTGTGCTCGACGACCGCTCCCTCTTCGATAATCGAGTTGTCGCCGATGACACTGTACGGACCCACCCTTGCGAATCGCTTGATAGTGACGTGGTGCCCGATGTACACCGGCTGGCGGATCTCTGCCTCGGGACTGATTTGCGCACCCGGTTCCACCCAGATGCCGGGAGCGTATTCCAGAGCTGGCAGCTGGAGATGTACTTTGTTTTCCAGCACCTGCTCGTGTGCTTCCCGATACTGTTCTAGGGTTCCTACATCACACCAGTACTCTTCCTCACCCATGATATAGCCGTACAACGGCTTGCCTTCGCGCAGAAGCTGTGGGAAGATGTCCTGGCTCCAGTCGTACGACCGCTTGGGCTCCATCAATCGGAACACTTCAGGGTCTATCACATACATTCCCGTGTTTACTGTGTCGGAAAACACGTTGCTCCAGTCGGGTTTCTCGAGAAATCGCTGGATGCGCCCGTCCTCGTCGGTGATGACCACGCCAAATTCGCGCGGGTTGGGAACATGCGCCAGCGCCAGGGTGACGATGGCTCCTTTGGAGTGGTGATAGCGAATCAGTCTGTCCAGACGGATGTCCGTCAGCGCGTCGCCGGAGACGATGAGAAACGGTTCGTCCCGGAGTAACTCTTGCGCCTGACGCACCGCCCCCGCCGTTCCCAGAGGGGTTTCCTCAACCATGTACTCAATATGCACTCCCCAGTCCGAACCGTTACCAAAATACCCGGAGATTTCATCGGCGAGATAATACAGGGTCACCACGATATCGGTGATACCGTGCTGCTTGAGCAACAGGATGATATGTTCCATAATCGGACGGTTCATAATTGGCACCAGCGGTTTGGGACGGCGAGAGGTCAAAGGACGCAGCCGTGTTCCTTCTCCGCCAGCCATCACAACAGCTTTCATAGTGAATGCCTCCTCTCAGTGGTGGATTTCTTCAGGCATCCGAACGTCAGGGCACTTTCCGCCTCCTTCGCCGGGAACCTGGCTCCCTTGCCAGGCAGGGTATCTTTTCTTTTTAATTTCCTTCTGTCTCCTCTCTTTACCTGCTGGGCAGCTCTTGCGCGAAACGAGATGTTCCAGGTATAGTCAAGCACAAGAGGGAGGACACATGGTACAGCGAGTCATCCTGCTGGTGATGGACGGTTGTGGCGTGGGGGCGGCTCCCGATGCTGCCCAGTATGGCGACTTCGGGGTCAACGCTCCGAACACGCTGGGGCATCTGGCGGAAGCGGTGGGTGGATTGCGCTTGCCCCACTTGCAAAGGCTGGGGCTGGGAAATATCCTCCCCCTGCAAGGCGTACCGCCAGCACAGCCACCGCTCGCCGCCTGTGGAAAGATGCAGGAGCGCTCGGCGGGCAAGGATACGGTGACGGGGCACTGGGAGATGATGGGGGTGATTACCTCTGAGCCCTTCCCGACCTATCCGCAGGGCTTCCCACCGGAGGTGATCGAGCCTTTTGAAAGAGCTATCGGCACGAAGGTACTGGGCAACACTCCCGCTTCCGGCACCGAGATTATCAAGCAGCTGGGTGAAGAGCATCTGCGCACTGGTTATCCCATTGTGTACACCTCGGCGGACAGTGTGTTCCAGATTGCCGCGCACGAAGAGGTAATCCCGCTGGAAAGGCTGTACGAGATGTGCCGAATCGCGAGGCAGATTCTGCAGCCGCCGCATCACGTGCAGAGGGTGATTGCCCGGCCGTTCATCGGCAAGGATGCGGCGTCTTTCAGGCGCACGGAGAACCGCCGGGACTTTCCTCTACCGCCACCTTACAACCTGATAGACCAGCTTGCTGAGGCGGGACGGAAGGTGTACGGCATCGGCGTGATCGGGCAGGTTTTTGCCGAACGCGGATTTGCCCGCTCGGTGCGCACAGGTAACAACGCAGAACACCTGCAAGCTACGCTGGAGGCAATGGATCAACCTGCGGATTTGATTTTCGCCAATTTCGAGGACTTCGACATGCTCTACGGCCACCGCAATGACCCGCATGGGTTCGCGAAGGCACTGGAGGAGTTCGACGCAGGTTTAGAGCGGGTGATGGAGCAAATGCGCCCCGACGACCTGCTTATCCTCACCGCCGACCATGGCAACGACCCGACCACTCCCAGCACCGACCACTCGCGCGAGGTCGTGCCCCTGCTCTGTTACAGCCCTGCCCTGAAGGGCGGGGTGAGCCTGGGCACTCGTTCCACCTTTGCCGACCTCGCCGCCACCATTGCCGAGATATTCCGTCTGGAGCCAAGGTGGGGCGAGGGGAGCTTTCTGGGGTTGCTGAAGTAGCCACTGTTCGGGCTTACTGTCCCCTTGCGAGACCCAGGGGGGGTGAAGCCATCTCCCGCGCGGAGAGATGCGGTCATGATTCCCCCTTCCCTTGCAGGGAAGGGGTCAGGGGCTTAGGTAGACAGAACCATGACACGCAACGGCTCGGCAGGAGCCTCACCCTCCAGAAGATGGAGTCTTGACAGAGTAATAGTCTGTCAGACCTGTTTCTGAAGATACCTGCAACTTCCAGTCGCCGGGTGGTCTCTCACAACATGGAGCCTCGACGACACGGGGGCGAAGGAATCCCCATTTCAACCTCCAGGAGATGCTTCGCGCACGCTCAGCATGACGGTAGGTGGCAGCAAAACACTATGCCTGCCAGACGTAGCGGGGCATCTCGTTTTTCGTGGAGGGTGCGGGACGCGATGCTATTGACTAAGCCTCGCCATTGGAATATAATTCTTTTTGCTGATCACAAAAGGCTCTCGCTCAGGGGACGAACCCACTCCTCGTCGTTTAGCCGCTCGTTCCTCTCTGCTTAGCCTTCTTGTCGGCGCAATCTGAATATCTGAAAGGAGGAAGTATCATGAAACAGTTCGCCTTGCTGTACGGGGCAGTGGCGACAACACTCCTCCTCGGGATGTGCTGTCTGCCTCTATCGGCACAGCCGATTACCTATCAGGGGATGCTGAAGGAACGAGGCGTTCCTGCTCAGGGCACTTACGATCTCCTTTTCCGCCTCTACCCTGCAGCGACCGGTGGTATGCCTCTGGTCACGCTCAGCGCTGAGGACGTGTCCGTCGTCAACGGGGTGTTCACCAGAGAGCTCGACTTCGGCGCGGTGTGGAACGGCGAAGACCGCTACCTGCAGATTGAAGTGCGCCAGGGTGACAGCACAGGCGATTACACCGTGCTCTCGCCCAGGGTCAAGGTGACCTACGCGCCTTACAGTATTCTGTCGCTGAACGCGCTGTGGGCGCAGAGCGTGCCGTGGGACGGAATCACCGGCATACCCAGCAGCTTTCCTCCGGGAGGTATCGCCGGCGGAGACCTGACAGGCGATTACCCGAACCCCACGGTGGCGCGGTTGCGGGGACGTTCTGTATCCACCGCTGCGCCCAGCAGTGGTCAGGTGTTGAAATGGAACGGCAGTCAATGGTCGCCGGGCAACGATGCAGGAAGCAACATGGTCACCTTTGTGCACACTGTCACCGGCGCAAGCATCGTCGACCCCGACCGCTACATCACGTACATCGACCATCCTTCCATCAACGGCAAGCCGAACGCCATCCTGATCGTCACGCCCCGATACGGAGGAGCAGGCGCGCCCGATTTCGCGGGGGCGGTAGGCGTGTTTTACGATGATTTCCTCAACTCCAACAACAGGTGGGCGATATACTATCTGGACCTGACGTCGGAGATGGAGGAGGGTCTGAAGTTCAACGTGCTGGTATTCCAGCCTTAAGGAGGGTACTACCATGAAACGCACAGTTTTCCGACAAATTCTTGGGCTTTTCGCTGTCACGCTTCCCTTCGCCATGCTGGGAGCCTGCGGAGGGAATATGGAGACCCCTGCAGGCGGTGGCGGAGAAGAGTTCACGATGGGCTCGCTCACCACACGCATCGCTCCGGTGAGCGGACCGGTAAACGCGGGAGGCAGCGGAGCAACCATTACGGGTTTGACAGGAAACCTCTCCAGCGCGCGGCTAACCATGCTGGGACAGGGTAAAATCGCTTTTTACAGTGTGCGCGACGGCAACCCCGAGATTTACGTGATGAACCCTGACGGCACAGAACAGACCCGGCTCACCTCCAGTATAGCAGGCGATTTTGTTCCTGCCTGGTCGCCGGACGGCAGCAAGATTGCATTCTGCAGCGGCTCAATGGGTCAACGCGACATCTACGTCATGAACGCAGACGGCACGGAACCAACCCGACTCACCAGTGAGGCAGGGGACGACGTCAATCCCAGCTGGTCGCCCGACGGGAGTAAACTCGTGTTCGCCAGTAACCGGGACGGCAACTACGAGGTTTATGTCATGAACGCCGATGGCACAGGTCAAACCCGGCTCACGGTCATCCCCGGTCAGGACGATCACCCCAGGTGGTCACCCGACGGGAGCCGAATCGCTTTTGCCAGCACCCGGGATGGCAACTGGGAGATTTACGTGATGAACGCCGACGGCTCTGGGCAGACCCGGCTCACATCCCATACAGCGACGGACTATCTTCCCGCCTGGTCGCCCGACGGGAGCAAGATAGCCTTCATGAGTGCCCGGGATGGCGACGAAGAGATCTACGTGATGAACGCCGACAGTACCGGGCTGACTCAGCTGACCAGCAACTCGGTGACCGACTCCGCCCCCTTCTGGTCACCCGACGGGCGCAGGATAGCCTTCCATGCAGTCGGCAACTGGGACATCTACGTCATGAACGCCGATGGGACGGGACGGACCCAGCTGACCACTCATCCAGCCGATGACTATTCACCTGCGTGGAGCAAGGGAATGACCCTGAACCTCGTGGGAGCAGGGGGACGGCTGGCGAACAGCGCGGGCGGTTTTCTGTATGCTCGCTCCGGAGAGACTCCGCGCAGCTTTCTGGTGTTTGACGCCTCCTCTCGCTCTTCGTTGCGCCTGAGCGCGTTCACCGAGCAGTCCAACCTCTCCAACGCGGTGTTCCACCTGACAGCAGACAGCATCACCAGTATGAAGATCATCGATCTGCAAAGCCCACGCATGGCGGTCTTTACGCTGGTCGGCGTGGGGGGAATACCCCCTGGAACAAAGGCGATGCTGATTTCCTACTCCACGAGCAGCGGTCGGCTGGATGCAGTGATACCCTACACGCGCAGCCGCTCAGGAGACGCTCCTGCCGTTCATGAAGAGAAGGACATTCAGGTTCTGCGCGGCGAGTTTCCGGCGGTGCTGGATGCGCAGGGCAACAACCTCGCGCCGAACGGAGCCAGTGAGGTTCGGATAGACACCCGAACGGGGAAAATAGAGGTCCGGTAGGGCAGTCGGAAAAACTCCTACCAGGCCTCCCGGAACGCAGTAGGCACGCTCCGCCGTGGCTGCCAGATACGGGATGCGACGGAGCGCGCCCTCCAAAGGGTTGAGAACTGCTACTGTTGCTGAGCGGGCGGCTGCCCTTGATCCTGTAGCCGACGGCGCAGGCGTTGTGGATTTTGGGGCTGTGTCTCTACGCCCGCTGCAGGACGACGAATCTGTGGACGGGGCAGCTCCACCGATTTAACCAGCTCCAGGCTCCTCGCCGAGAATTGATAGAGCATATTGCCCCGCACCACGTACACATACTCGCTGTTCGCCGCGATAGCCACCTGCCCTAGCGCGAGCCGCTCGCCGATCCCGGGCAAAGGCTGAGCAGGGAAGGGCTGTCCGACGGGAGGCTGACCGGGCGGAGGCGGCAAAGGCTGCCCTGGCTGCAGGGCTACCCTGTCGTTCGGTGCGGGAGGCACCTCTATCTGCGCCTGGGTGCGCTGCCACAGGGCAAGCACTGCGCTCAAGGCTATCACAGCACCCAGTACCCATACCACTCGGTTCTGCCATGCGGTTCGCATCTTTCGGAATCCTCCTTGTTTTGTAGAGTTTGCCCGATTCATAGACGCGACCGCATGGCAGAAGTTCACACCCGCGCCGCCTTGCGCAATGCCTGGTCCAGGTCGGCGATGATGTCCTCCACATCCTCGATGCCGATGGACAGGCGGATGAAGTCGGGCGTGACGCCGGTCTCCAGCTGTTCTTCGGGTGTCAACTGCTGGTGCGTGGTGGAGGCAGGGTGGATGACCAGCGACTTGGCGTCGCCGATGTTCGCTAGCAGGGAGAACAGCTTCAGCTCGTTGATGAACTGTCTGCCTGCCTCATAGCCGCCTTTGATACCGAAGCCGATAATCGCCCCATAGCGACCGCCCCTGTGGTATTTTTTCGCCGTTTCGTGCGTGGGGTGAGAGGGTAGACCGGGATAGCTCACCCAGCTGACGCAGGGATGTCCTTCCAGAAAACGGGCGACCTTCATCGCGTTGTCGCTGTGGCGCTCCATGCGCAGGTGTAACGTTTCCAGACCTTGCAGGAACAGGAAGGCATTGAACGGGCTCATGCACGCCCCGATGTCGCGCATCATCTGCAGGCGCGCCTTCAGGATGAAGCTCATCGATTTCAGCGGCTCGGGCAGGTCCCACAGCACCAACCCGTGATAAGAGGGGTCGGGCGAAGTAAAGTCGGGGAAATTGCCGTTGCCCCAGTCGAACTTGCCCGAGTCGACGATCACGCCGCCGATAGAGGTGCCGTGTCCGCCGATGAACTTGGTGGTAGAGTGGACGACGATGTCTGCGCCCCAGCGGATGGGCTGTATCAGCGCAGGCGTGGGCATCGTGTTGTCCACCATCAGCGGGATGCCCGCCTCGTGAGCGATATTTGCCACCGTTTCCACGTCCAGCGTGTCCAGCTTCGGGTTACCCACCATCTCCGCGTAGATGAGTTTGGTTCTGGGGGTCAGCGCCTTTCGGAAGTTATTCGGGTCGATGGGATCCACAAAGTGAACCTGAATGCCCATTTTGGGCAGTGTGTGACGGAACAGATTATAGGTTCCGCCGTACAGGCTATTGGCGGAAATCATCTCGTCGCCCGCTTTGAGGATGGTCAGGATTGCCAGAGTTTCAGCAGCTTGCCCAGAAGAGGTCGCCAGCGCACCGACACCGCCTTCCAGCAGCGCCACACGCTTTTCGAAAACATCTACGGTAGGGTTCATGATGCGGGTGTAGATGTTACCGAACTCTTCCAGGGCAAACAGGCGAGCCGCATGGTCGGCGTCCGTAAACAGATAGGACGTCGTCTGATAGATGGGCACCGCCCGTGCCAGAGTGGTGGGGTCCGGCTGTTGTCCGCCATGAACGGCAAGCGTGTCGAATTTTAAATCCGCCTCGTTGGGTCCGAACGCCATCAGAGAACCTCCTTGCACTTGATGACTGATTATATCATTTTAGTCAATATTACGCAAGGTCCGTGCGGAATCCTGCTGATAGCAGTCTACCCGTCTGGGCGTGGAGGAGCCAGCAAGGTGAGCACTACCGCCAGCACCAGAAAGCTCACCTCTACCACCCCGCCCGACCCCCATCGCACGAACCAGTTGCCCTCGCCGGGCATGAACAGCACGGGAGGCAGAAACTTCACCCATGTGAGCCCCGTTTGCACCCACACCGTCCACAGCCACCAGGTGCGTGCAGGCGCATTGCGCCGGGTCCAGAACGAGGCGAGATAGGCGGTGATAAACAGCAGCACTACCAGACCCGCAAAGCCCCAGCCGCCAGCGAAAAGCGCTTTCTCGTCGGTCAGGTAGCGCACGGTATCGGTCGCGGAGACCAGCGTGACCGCTACGCCCGTGCCAAACGGTGCCCATCCCGTGCCTGCGAGACTTCCCAGCAGACCAATCAACATCCAGAGGAAAGGCAGATTTGCCCACGATTGCGCCCAGCTCACGTCCAGTTCCACCGCCAGCGTGGGTATCAGCCAGAGCAAGATGGTGAGGTCGTCCCAGCGACGATGCCAGGTGGCAGGTGAAGGTGGCGGAGCAGCCATCAGTCCGCTTACCTTCCAGCCGATGCCCAGTCCCGCGCCCGCGATGAAGCCGAAGGTCATCTCCATCACCTTCCACCAGTCCATCCACCGTTGTGCTGCCTCACCGAAGGGTTTCTGGTGCATCCCCCACGCCTGCAGTACCTCTCCGAAGCTGAAGCCAATCGCTCCTGCGACGATGCCCCACAGCGCCATCGCCACCGCCTGCCGGTGCTTCTTGAACGCGCCGGTGTACGCCATCACCCCGATGAGTGCAAACCACAGCCCGCCCCACCACTCCACGCGCGGTTTCGCAGAGTGGGGTTCGGAGAAATAGATGAGCGGAAGTTGCTCCGGCGGGTTGTGCGGACGGTTGAGCAGTTGCACCCCAATAGCCCACAGCGTCAGCATACCCAGTAGCATCAGCGCGAGTTCTTGAGGACGGTAGCGGTCGCTGGCGGCGATTGCCAGAAAGGCGCCGACGATACCAATCCACACCCCACCTTTGATAGCCAGTCCCAGCAATCCCCACCAGTAGGTCGGCGAGGGGTACTGGTTCTGCACCAGTCCAATGGTCTGCCCGTAGGTCATCATCCCGCCCAACGAGCAGGCGAAGGCAGCGACCGCTGCCAGGCGCACCGCCTCTTTGCCCTTCCAGCCCGATAGCATCGCCAGCGCCAGTCCCACCATCGCGCCGGGCACCATCGCGCCCGTCTCGCCCCCGAACTGTCCGCGAATGCCCCACCCTAAACACATCGCCAGAGCGGGGAGGAAGATGAATCTGATGTTCATGCCGCATCTGCCTCTCTGTTTGTCCAGCGTGATTTCGCCATCGAGAGGGGGAATCTCCTGTCGCTCTGTGGTGTCGGTGCCCTGTTGTCCCGAACCCCCTGCCCCCCGGGCGGGAAGGGGGAACCACCGCCATCCCTCTCCTGGTGGGAGAGGAGAAGGGGGTAAGGCGTATCACCGTTCTAGAGGGTAGAAGCATCCGCTGAGGGCATGCTTGTCGTGCAGAAAAAAACGACACGGGAAGCGCAAAAAAAGCTTGCTTTTTGTGCACAGATATGCTATGATACGACAAAAATCTGTCCTCAGGGGGCGTGCCATGCTGCGCCGGGTGGTGCTTCATCGCAGAGTGGAAAAGAAGATTAAAGAGAAATCGCTGCCCTGCGAGCAGATAGCCAAATGTGTGCGTCTGCTTGCCGAGGGGCAGACAGCAGGATACGGCTTGCGCATGAAGCGCCTGAAGGGCATAGACCTCCCCGTGTTCGAGGCGCGTGTGAACGACGATGTGCGCCTCATCTTTACGAAGCAACCGGCGTACACTTACTCCCAGGATGGCGCGAAGGAGAAGGACCATCTGACCCACCAGATAGTGGTCTGGGATGTAGACCACCATGACGACGCCCTGAACGCCGCCAAACGTCTCTCGTACGACTCGCTCCGGCAGGCGGAACATCTCAATCTGGCAACCCTGCTGCACCCGGACGGCGTGCTGGAGGAGATGGAGATTACCCGACTGCCCGAGTATCCCACCGTGCCCATCTCGGTGGTGCAATCCGCCGTGAAGACGGCGAAGAACGTCCTTCCCCAGTATGTGCGCCTCCATTATCGGGGCGAAGAGTGGTGGATGGAGCAAGCCATCAACGCCGAGCAGGAAAGCCTGTACGACGCTCAGGAGTTTGTGGAGATTGACCTCGATCGCATCGAGGAGGAGATAGAGCGCATCGCCCAGACCGATGAAGACTTCCTGCTGCGCCTGTTGCCGGAGCAGATGCAGTTCGTGCGCAGGACGGGTCCGCTGTTGCTGAGCGGCACGGTGGGAAGCGGCAAGACGACCATCATGCTGTACCATCTGTACCGTCAGGCGCGCGCCAACCCGGCGGGCAGGTATCTGGTAGTGACCTACTCACCGACGCTCACCAACCTGTGCTGGCTGCTTTTCGAGCACCTGCCCGGTGGAAAGGAACTGCTGCAGCGGGTGGATATTCTGAGCTATGAAGACCTGTTGCGTCGCTTCTTCCCCCAGAAACAGATAGTGAGCTACGACGAAAGGCGCAGGCAGTTTCATGAGGCATACCTCAAAGCCGTTGAACTGTGGAAAAAAGATGTGGTACCCAAGGCACTCCGTCCGTGGCGCAAAGTACATAAGGAGTTCTGGGGCGAGGAGGATCTGTGGGCAGAGTATTGGGACGCCGTCAAGGGTCAGCTCAACTGGCATACTGAGAAGCCTGTGGATAGAGAGGCATACGTGCAGGGCGTGGAGCACAAAGAACAGCAAGAGGAGCGAGCCGCCATCTACGACGCCCTGCAGACCTGGTTCCGTCTGGAAGGAGAGGATGAGTTAGACCTTTCACGCCAGTTGTGGGAAAACGTCGACAGCCTGAAGCCTCAGTACGACGGCATCTACATCGACGAGATTCAGGACCTGTGCGAAGTGCAGTGGATGCTGCTCATCCGGCTGGTCCAACACCACGCCGGGCTCTTCCTCACCGGCGACCCGTTCCAGGCTTTGCGTCCCTCCGGCTTCCACTGGAAGCGGCTGGTGGCTCGCCTGTCCCAAGCGGTGATCGTTCAGCAAGGCTCGTTGGAGCTGAACCTGCGCAACAGCCGACAGATTGCCCAGTTTGTGCAACAGGAGATGCAGCGGGTCGGGGACAAGTATGGACTGAAGGAAATGCCCGATTACCATGTCACCGCGCTGCTGGAGGGTCTGCCCCCAGCCCGCCTGTTGCTACCCGAATATTCGCAAGCCTGCCTGCAGAGGATAGCGAGCTGGCTGGGGGATCAGGGGGTCGTGCTGGTGTGGGAGGAAGGCGAGAAGAGTCAGCTCCACGTGCAGCAGCTCACCCAGCACGGCGCGCTGGTGTGCACGGTCGAAGAGGCAAAAGGTCTGGAGTTTGACCGCGTGGCTCTGTACCACATTTACGGTCGGCTGCACGAGCAGATGAAGCGGTCCACCGTGCTCCGGCAGCAGGCTTTTTCGCGGCTGTACGTGGCGCTGACGCGAGCGCGGCGGGGGATGGTCGTGGTAGAAACCGGAAACACTCGTTTGCCACCGGGTTTGTCGGAGGCAGATGACGGATGGTGGGAAGCGTGGGAAGCGGTACAACCTGTGAGGGTGCGTAGCACGGAGGTGTTCGATCCACAGGCACTACTGGCGCGTCGCAAGGAGCACGAGGGGAAGTACCCCGAAGCAGCGGTTTTGTACGAGAAGAGGGGCGATTACGCCCATGCTGCACGGTGTTACGATCTTGCGCAGGATGATGCGAATGCAGCACGCTGTTACGAACAAGCGGGAGATTATGCGAACGCGGCAAGGTGTTACGAGCAGGCAAAGAATTATGCGAAAGCGGCACGCTGTTACGAGCAGTTGGGAGATTATACGAACGCAGTAAAGTTTTATGAGCAGTTAGGGGATTACGTCAAGGCAGTCAAGTGTTACCTGTTGGTGAAAGACTACGCGAACGCAGCACGGTGTTATGAGCGGTTAGGGGATTATGCCAAGGCAGTCAAGTGTTACCTGTTGGTGAAAGACTACACGAACGCAGCACGGTGTTATGAGCGGTTAGGGGATGTACAGTCCACAGCACAGTGTTACGAGCAGGCAGGAGATTATGCCAACGCAGCACGCTGTTACGAGCAGGTGGGGGATTATGCCCAAGCAGCACGGTGCTACCAACAAGCAAAGCATTATGCCCAAGCAGCACGGTGCTACCAACAAGCAGAGGATTATGCCAAAGCAGCAAGTTGCTACGAACAAGCAGGGGATTACACCAACGCAGCACGCTGTTACAAGCAGATGGGGGATTATGCGAACGCAGCACGCTGTTACGAACGGTTGGGCTGGTTTGCTATGGCTGCACGCTGTCGCCGTCTTGCCTTACAGGGGCATCCGTAGTCCCTTCCTCACAGCTCCCACACCTTCGGTTGCAGCGTCTCAGTATCGAGCGTGACCACCGTGCATTTGCCCGTGAGCCAGCCGCCGGTCTCGCCGGGGTTGATAATCAGCACGCTCTCCTCGCGGCGGATGTCTAGCCTGTGGGTGTGACCATACACCAGCACGTCCAGCGCGTTGCCTGCGGCGATGGGCGCGACCAGCTCGTCCTGATGCACCACGCCCACCCGCTTGCCGTCCACCTGCAAAAGGGCGATACGCGGATGCACCTCGCCGATGGGTTCAAACGCTTTCGCCAGTCCGATGCGCTCGCCGTCGTTATTGCCGAACACCGCCACCACTCGGCAGGGCGCACCGTGCATCGCCCGCACCGCAAAAGGTGCGACGAAATCGCCCGCGTGGATAATCAGCCCTACGCCTTCCCGCGCGAACAACTCCATCGCCGCGCGGATTTTGGGCAAGTTGTCGTGGCTATCCGCCAGAATGCCTATCTTCACAGGGGTATCTCCTTTCCGACTTCGGGAATGACCACTTTACATATACCCGAAAACCGCTCGATAAAGGTAGCGGGTTCGGTGGTGTGTACGGGAATGAGTGTGCGTGGGCGCACCGTTTCGATCACCCGGCTCAGTTCCTCGCCGGAG
The DNA here is from genome assembly GCA_026003195.1 of Armatimonadota bacterium. Classification (NCBI taxonomy): domain Bacteria; kingdom Bacillati; phylum Armatimonadota; species Armatimonadota bacterium. Next base: position 1,045,631 of record BPGU01000002.1, on the reverse strand, counting down.
GCGTGTCCCGAAACGTGCAGGGGAACGCTCTCATCGTCGGCATCGTCCTGCGGTGGGTAGCGCGTGAAGCCAAAGCGCTGTAGCCAGCGGTTGAGGCGCTGGTCGTCGATGCGCTGCTCTTCCGTCATCGGTTCGCTGAAGGACTGTATCCACAGACCGTCTTTCACCTTCAGGTACGGCAGCTCGTTGAGGTCGAAGTAGCCGAAGCAGAGCAGGTACTGTTCGGGATGGCGGGCAATCTGTTGTGCCGTGATGCAGAGGTCGCTATAGCGTTCGTGCAGGGCTTTCTCCCACGATTCGGAGGGCGATTTGCCCACCCCCTGATACCAAAGCAGGGAGCCGTCGTCCAGGGGCAGGTTGTGACCGCTCTCCCGCCACGCATGGAGCAGGTACAGGTCTTTCGGGTTCACCACCACCTGCCTGCCGCATTCGCACGCCGCCTGCCAGAAACGCTTCATGCGCTCCAGGTGGGTCATGGAGAAGTTCGCACTCACCAGCCTGCCGCGGTGTTGCTGGAGCAGTTGCACAAAGCGTTGCTGCACGTCGTCTTCGGTGTAGCCCGACCCCGTGCGCGAGATGCGTGTGCCCTCGATAATCAGCGCAACAGGTTGGAGCTGCGCGGCTTCCTCTGCAAACCGCTCGGTGAGATGGCGCCGCTCGCCGCGGAAGCGCAGGTCGCCCGTATACACCACCCAGCCCGCACTGCTCTCCACCGCCCACGCGCCCGCACCGGGGATGGAGTGGTCTAACGGGAAGAAGCGCACCCGATAGCCGTTGATTTGTCCGCTAAAGGTCTGCAGCGGTTGCACCTCGCACTTCTCGTGGTGCCCACCAGGCAGTTCGCACCAGAAGGACTGCATGTGCTCGGTGTTGCCGTCGGCGGTCAGCACGGGGCGAAAGGTGGCCAGCGGGGTGTCTTTGCGGTTCCATGCCAGCTTTTTGAACTCCCCATCTTTCAGCTCAAATCGGCGCACGTAGATGGTGCCGTCGTCCAGACTGTTACAGTCCTGCAAAGCACGCAGCAACAGTGCGCTCTCCGCGGAGCATATCAGCGGGATGTCGGGCAGGAGGTACTGCAGGTCGCCTGCATGGTCGGAATGCGCATGGGAGAGCAACACCCCGTCCACCCCATCCAGCCGGGTGCGCCATTCGCTAAAGGGGTAATCCTCTAAAAAGCGGTCGTGGTAGATACCACCCACCGGAGGCAGCAAGCCCATCACGAACAGCTCGTACAGCCCCCGCCCCTTCTGGGGTTTCAGGTACTCCTCATAGTAGTCCATCAGCCGGCTCAGGTTCTGCCCGAAGTCCAGCCACAGGTTCAGCCCATCGTCCTGCAGCAGGATTTTGTTGCCGCCGACACATCCGGCACCATCCCACACGGTCACACGGGTCATCGCCACACCACCGGAAGACAAACTGTGCAACCACATTCGCGGTGACGGAGAAGGAGTCCTGCCTGTCAGCTTTTGAGGCTTCCCTGAAGAGACGAACATTTGAACAGCGGAGGAAGGCGATCACCGTCGCCAAACCCTGCGCCGTCTTTCCCAGGTAATCAGCAATGCCACCGCAGTTGCCAGCGAAGCGACCGAAGCGGGTTCGGGGATAACGGCTGGGGGTTTTGCCGGCTTGCCCTCACTCTCCATGATCCCCGGCAACGCGAGCAGCAAGAGGGGTATCCAGTTGGGACGCCTGGCTGAAACGGCGGGTGATGTCGGCTCGAGGGGCGTTGTGATAGGGTCCGCCTGCCAGTGCGAGAGCATCACCTCTTCGGTCGGTGGGAACACAGGTGCCTCCGGTATCTCGTGCGCTGCAGTGGATACAGGAGGCTCCAGCAATGGCGGCTCCTGTGGTGGTGTCACAGGAGGCTGAGGCACTCGCGGCGGTGCGACAGTCACCTGACGCGGCGGAGTGTAGCCGGGGATTGCCTCGGTCAAGGGATTCCCGCACGTGCCCAGCAAGACCGGTTGTCCGGAGCGCAGATGCAGAAACACCGGTGTGCCCTGGCGCAGATAGCGCACCCGGCTTTCGATATCGCCACCGGGCAGGATGAAGAAAACACGGAATCTGCCACCGCGAGGCAGTGGGCGCATTCCCAGCTGAGACTGTGCGTACTGCGCAAACTCTGAAGCAGATATTCCGAAATGCCTGCTGTAACGAGCGGCAACCGTCGGATTCGTCCGCACCTGAGTGGCCAGCTGCGCCGCGCTGTAGGCAGGCTGTGTCAGGAAGGAACCGCGCGGCATTCGCCTGCTCCACGCCGCCTCCGTGCAAAGCAGTAGCGCCAGGATAAAAGCTCCGAGAGCGATGTGCCCCTTTGTCATGCCCCATGCCTCTCCTTGTACACTCCAGAGTCTAACATAGCGCCCACGCAGGTTCAAGGCACAGCGAAGGCATGGCTATCTCCCGCTCGATACTGTCTTGCGGTTCCGAAGCCACCTGACCGATGCCGCAGCTCCTCCCACAACCGCCCAGAGCGTCAATGAGGCTGGCTCTGGCACGGCAGGAGGAGTTGGCGAGCCGCCGCGTCCCGAAGGGTCACCGCCCAGCGAGATCAGACCGCTTGCGCCCACCAGAAATAGCGGAGCCAGCGAGGCAGGAGCCGCGTAAGCCATCGCGGAAGGGTGAGAGAACACCAGGTCGGGCACCGATAGCGCGGCATCCGCTTCCCACAGGGGCAGCTCTAGCGACTGCACCTGCGCCATTTCGGGAACATCGAGGATTTCCGGTGTAGGCGACTGCACAGGCGGCGACAATGGGCTTTCCAGCATCTGTTCTATCGGCATGTCGGCGGTCCGAGTAGGTTGAGGCGGAGCTGCATCTTGCGCTGCCGGTGCAGAGTATCCGGGCAGGCTGGTGCCCATGGGGTTGCCGCACTCCGCCAGCAGCACCGGTTGGTGGGTGCGCAGATGCAGAAACACCGGTGTGCCCTTGCGCAGGCGACGCACACTGCTTCCGATCGTACCGTCTTTGCGGATAAAGAACACCGTGTAGCTGCCGTTGCTTTTCAGTGGGCGCAGCCCCAGCTGTCCCTGCGCATAGGTCGCGAACTGAGTGGCAGGAACGCCGAAGTGCTTCTCATAACGCGCTGCAACCACCGGGTCACGTCGGATTTGAGATGCCAGTTGCGCGGCACTATGTGCCGGCTGTCGAAGAAAGGACCCACGAGGCATTCGGGCTCCCTGCGCAGAATGCATAGTCAGCAATAAACACACCAACAGAGCAAAAAGGGTCTGTCGGGTCATACACACTCACTCCTTCGCTCAGGCTTTCACTCTATTAGACAGCAAGCTCTGAGCCAGAAGGGGGAGTCCAGCGTCCGTATGGTTACCGGTTTCACCGAAAAAACGGTAGAAAGTACAGGTAAGGAAGCCAAAAGGGGGAACCCGGCGGAGGTCAACCGGGCTCCCTTTGGGACGGGATGGGTGGGGTCAGGCAGCCAGGTCTTTCTGATCCACTGTGCCCCAGAACGCCCGGAGCCTGCATTGCGTCTGGTGCACAAAATCTTTCATCTTCGTCCAGCCCTCGGTGTAGTGGCAAGCACTCTCAATCCACAAACCGGAGTCGAGCAGGTTTTCCTCCTTCAGCATCTGCAGCGCCTCGTCGCTCAACCGTTGCCGTACTACCTCCGCCTGCTCGCCCGTATAGGGCAGGATAATCGCCAGATCCGAGACGTCGATACGCGCAGGAATATCTGCCTTGCGGATTTTCGCCCGCAGGCGCGGGGCAAGCCGTGCCATCACTCCCTCAAACAGGTTCAAACCGTACTGCCGAATGAACAGCTGCGAGCCACCGACTCGGATAATCACCAGTCCCACCGTGTAGCCATATCGGCTGGCGCGGTTGATCTCTTCGTCCAGACGGCTTTCGAAGTAGCGGCGGTTGTAACAGGTGGTAATCGGGTCTACGATGGAGGGTTGTAGCAGTTCCTCTTCGGTAGTCATCATCCTCTGCTGCATGCGCATCATCTGAGCCTGCGCGTCTTTGAGTTCCTCGGTCACCAGTATCTTGCGCAGTTTCTTGGTGGAGTTGCGCAGAATGTGGGAGACATAGTTGCAGGAGATTCCCAATCGCTGGGCGATTTCCGTTTGTGAGAGCTCCTCGTAGAAGAAAGCATACAACACCTGGCGTTCGATGTCTTTGAGCCGCTCCATCGCATGTTCCAGCACCACCCGCTCCTCGGTGGCAATCTGCAAGGTGACGCTGTCCGGGTGTTCCAGCTTCTCCAGGTCTGCGCCGGGAAAATGCTCGTCTTCCTCGCTTTCGCCCGCTTCGAGCGAACTCACGCGGAACAGCTCGCTGGTGGAGAGCAGGTATTCCACCTGTTTCTCATCCATATGCATCACCGCGCCGATCTCGGCGGGGGTAGGCTGTCTGCCCAGCTGCTGGGATAGCGAGTCCATCACGCGCGTGAGTTTCTGATGCAACTCCTGAACCCACGCAGGCACCTTAATCATCTTGCCCCGGTCGCGCAGATAATGCTTGATCTGCCCAATGATGAAGTGAGTGGCGTATGTGGAAAACTTCGTGCCCTTATCGGGCTTATACAGGTCAATCGCATTGAGCAAGCCAACATAACCTTCTTGAATCAGGTCTTCCAGCGGCTCGCCCGTGTTGACGAACCGACGGGCAATGCTTTCCACGAGATGAGGAAATTGTTCCACGATGCGGTCGCGGATTTCCAGATTGCCTGTTCGGTGGTACTCGATAACGAGCTGCTGTACCTCATCATCATGATATCTCTTGGACATCCCTGTCGCTCCCTCTGGATTTGCTGAGATATTCCCGGAACGCATCCCGCGTTCCGCAAAGGGGCTCCACTGGTATTATCGGCAGAAGAAAGGCGATTTTTACGGTACAGCCTACTGAATCGTACCCACCGGCAGGGGTGCGGTCACATGGCGAGCGGACGTATCCCGGAAGAGTCGGTCCACCAGCTCCCGCGCCTTCTCTTCGTCGGCGTACACGTACACCCGCCCGGGTCGGCATGGCAATGTCGCCATCTGGATATTCGAGGAGGGCACCGACTTGGCGAACCATGCCAGAGCCAGCATCTGCCCGTAACTGAGGGAACTGTGCAGGTTCTCATCCACCGCGTCTAGCAGCTGCGGCAGCTTCAGGTAGGTGCTGGGATGGCGGAAGTGTTCCTTCACCGCTGCCAGGAATTTCTGCTGGCGTTCGATACGCCCGAGGTCACTGTCCACGTTGCGGATGCGCACATATCCCAGAGCCTGCTCGCCGTTGAGGTGGTGCCAGCCCGGCTCCAGATGCACGTGCAAATCCCCCCAGTTATCGTCGTAATGCAGGGGTTTGTCCACGTAGAGGGTAATACCGCCCAGCAGGTCTACAGCGCGACGGAAGACGCTGTAGTAGATGACCACATAGTGGTCTACGGGCACCTCGAGCCATTCGCGGATGGTCTCCACGGTCAGCTCCGGTCCTCCCAGAGCCATCGCGGAGTTAATCTTGTGAGTGCCGTGCTCCGGAATGCGCACGCGCGTATCGCGGGGGATGGACAGCACGCTGATGCGCCTGTTCACAAAGTCGAAGTGCGCCAGCATGATAGTGTCGCTGCGGGTACGCTTGGTGTAGATGCGCTTCTGGTTGTCACGGTTCTCGTCGGAACCCAACAACAACACGGTCACAGAGGATTGTCCGGGAAAAGCCTGCGCCACATCCAGCCCACGGTATTGCCATACCGCGCTTACCGTTTTGCGTACCGCTTTGCTGGAGGCATAGAAGTAGCCACTGAGCGTGCCAACGGATAGCGCACCCAGCATCAGCAGAAAGAGAACCACTCGCCAGAACAGACTCCGACGTTTTGCTGGTTTTCTGTTCGCTTGCAACGTATCACCCCTGTCGGGAGTATACCAAACTCCTCACCGATTTGCAAACGACGGGGCTATTCCACGACCACCGCCGTGCCGCTGATGGTCACCATCAGCATGGAGCCTCCCTGTCCCAGCACCTCGTAGTCGAGGTCTATCCCGACAATGGCGTTGGCGCCCACTGCTGCGGCACGCTGAATCATCTCTTGCATCGCGATGTCCCGAGCTTTCTGCAGTTCCTCTTCGTAGGCTGCGGAGCGTCCGCCCACGATGTCGCGGATACTGGCGAACAGGTCCTTGAAGATGTTCGCGCCAACGATGGCTTCTCCGACCACCACACCTAAGTATTGTTTGATGGTTTTACCCTCTACCGAGGGCGTGGTAGTGACCAGCATGGTTTGGTACCTCCTTTTACTTTAGTGTCCAGAAGGCAAAGGCGATAATGCCTATCACCAGCAATGCTACCACCGCCATTGCCTGTTTCTCTTCGCGAGAGAATCGAAAATATTTTCGGTTGACAATCAGCAACACCACCGCCATCGGCACCAGACCGGGTAGCATATCCACCGCATTCATCAAGCGAGGGGTGAGCGATCCGACCACGTTCTGAAGAAACATATATCCCGCGAGCGCGATGACCATCCAGGTATAGGTGGCGCGCGCCGCCATGCCAAACCGCCACACGCAGGCGAAGTAAAACGCCAGAAACACGAAATCGGCGGGACCGATGATGCCGATAGGTCGCAATCCCGTCGGCGTAGGCTTGGCTCCGACCTGCGGCACATGCACCGCTACCGCGCTCAGCGCATGAGGTGCCGCCTGCATCACACGCGGTATCCACAGGCTCACGATAGCGAAATCTGCCAGCGCAGCGAAGAGCGCGGCGGGAGCAAGGATATTGGGCTCGCGGACGATATGAGAGACCGCGCGCCCCAGCATACTGGCTGCAAGCACCATCAGCGTGTCGCTGACGCCCAGCACGATTTCCAGCGTGATGGGGCTGCGTTGCAGGACGGGAAAGAACGCAGGCGACATGCGCACCACGATGAACAGCGCGACGAGCCCCATCATTCGCCACAACGCCTTCGCAGGGCTGAGAGGAAGTGCTGCGGCGCGCAGCACCACCCACGTTGCCAGCGCCATGAACACCAGCGTGGAGAGCGCCACCTGTACAAAGCCATCCCCCAGAAAGGTGACCAGCGGCGCTCCCACACGGTACAGCAGATAGACCCCGACTGCTATCCAGAACGGGCGATAACAGTCGTGCCGCGTGTGCTCCATCTACTCTCCCGGCACCACCTTGGTGATGCGGTCGATCTCGGGGTCAGTGAAAATGTCCGCTTCGTCGCGGCTGGTGGAAGAGAACTCGCTGACCACTGCGCCCTCGTCGCCCGCCTGGAACCAGTGTTTGGTGTTGGGGGGAATGGTGTACTGCTCGCCCGGACGCAGCACGATTTCGTGCCACACCGTGTAGTTTTTCTCCCGTCCGGCAGGAGGCTTGGCTTTCGGGTTAGGCGTCGGCTCGCCTTCGACATACAGGTAGACCTCCCCCCAGCGGCAGCGGAAAGTCTCCATCTTGCCCGGGTCGCCGTTCACTGGCGGATGGCGGTGCTCCGGGCAGGTCTGCCGAGGGAAAAGCACCAGCTCCTTTGCGCAATAGCGGTCGGTGTTGACATAGACTACGAGCTCCAGCCCCGTATGCTCCAGGTCGCCCAGACCGAAGTCGGCGACTTCGATGTTCTTCTGTTCCTCCGGCGTCAGCACGATATTCGCCTGGCGCAGATATTCCATCGCGCGTTGTTGTGCCTGACGCAGCTGGCTTTCGGTGATCATCGGGTACACCTCCTCGCGAGCACTTTCTACTGGATATATACGCTAAATGCTTCGCTCTGTGGTTGCGGATGTCCTCTCTAGTTGCGCATCTGCCGGGAAGCAGGTAAAATGTAGGCGAAACCTGTGGACAGGCGGTATGGTGTGGTGGAGCGATTCGCGTTTATCTTGCATCCGTTGCGCCCGGAGGATTTTACCCGTAAGTATCCCTTTCTGAGGGTTCTGCCCTTCCGGTGGGTCGAGGAGACTTTCCAGCATATCCCACCGCGCGTGCTCTCCCATATCACCGGCATCGAATCCCGCATGGGAGCACGGGCGGAAGGATGGTTCATTGCCGTGCCGATGACCCCACGCCTGCTCCTGGAGACACCTTTCGAGAAGGTGCTGCCCAAAATCGTGCGGGCGGGGCGGATGGCGGAAGAGCTGGGCGCACAGATTATTGGGCTGGGTGCGTTCCTGAAGGTGGTAGGCGACCGCGGCGTCAGCGTGGCGCGCGCGCTCAAAACCCCCGTGACCACCGGCAACTCGTACACAGCAGGTAGTGCACTACAGGGCACCTTGCTGGCAGCAGCACGCATGGGCATCCGTGCCGAGGAGGCAAAGGCGACAGTTATCGGTGCGACAGGAGCGATTGGTAGCGTTTGTGCGCGCATCCTGGCGAAGCATGTGGCGCGAATCACGCTGGTGGCACGTCAGGTGGAACGGCTGGAGGTGTTACAGGCAGATATCACGCAGTTTGCCCCCGCGGAGGTACACATCAGCACAGATTCCCGACAGGCAGTGCGCGACGCCGATATGGTCATCGCGGTGAGCTCGGCGACGGATGTGCTGGTGGAACCGGAAGACCTGCGACCGGGCGCGGTGGTGTGCGATGTGGCTCGCCCGCGCAACGTGTCTTCGGCGGTGTACGAGAAACGCAACGATGTGCTGGTGATTGACGGCGGAGTGATTCGTGTGCCGGGGGAGCACGTGGATTTTGGCTTCAATTTCGGCTTCCCCCCCAAACACGCCGAGGCGTGTATTGCCGAAACCATCATCCTGGCTCTGGAGAAGCGTTTCGAGTGCTTCACGCTGGGCGCAGATATCAGCGTGCAACAGGTGGAAGAGATTACCCGCCTGGCTCACAAGCACGGCTTCGAAGTGGCAGGCTTCCGGCGTTTCGAGCGCGCTATCTCCGACGAGGAGGTGGAACGGATCCGCCGTAACGCCGGGCGCACTCACGAGGTAGAACCGCCAAAAGGTATCTTATCCTTCCAGTAGGAGTGTCTGTGATGTCCGTTCATCTTTGGGAAGAGACAGTTACCATTCCCACTTACCCGGTGGGTAAAGCCAACCCGCATCCTCCCTTCCAGCGCAAAGGCTACTGGGAGGTGTACCCCTATCCGCTACTGGACCAGATCAGCGACGAGGCGGAACCTCGCCAGTATCACGCACTCTTCTTAGAGAACCCTTACCTGCGTGTGATGGTGCTGCCCGAGGTAGGCGGGCGTGTCTGGTCACTCTATGATAAAATCGCACAACGCGAATGCCTGCACCAGCCTCCGTCCATCAAACCTGCGCTGATCGGGCTGACGGGTGCGTGGATTGCCGGAGGCATTGAGTTCAACTTTCCGATCGGTCATCGTTATACCACCCACCAGCCGGTGTGGTATGCGCTAGAACCTCCCCGCGAAGAGGGGGAGAAAGGCACGATATGGATTGGCGAAATCTGTCGGCGAACCCGCATGATGTGGATGGTGGGCATCAGCCTCTACCCGGACAGAGCTCTCATGGAGACCGATATCCGCCTTTTCAATCGCACCGAGACGAAGAAACGCTTCTATTTCTGGACAAACTGCGCAGTGTCGGCGCATGAGCAGTGGAAGTGGATACTGCCCGCCTCTTCCGTGCGCAACTGGGAGGGCGACCTGAGCGAGGCGCGCGCCACCTTGCCCTTCCCGATAACCGACGAAGGCATAGACCTGAGCCTCTACCGCAGCTATGACTGCGCCTCCAGCGTGTTCGCACACGACTTTCGTGGTGACTTTTTCGGAGGATATGACCTGCGCGAGGACGCAGGTCTCTTGCACGTCGCCGACTGGCGCGAGGTGCGCGGCAGAAAACTGTTCACGTGGGGCACGTCAGACGATGGCGCTGTGTGGGCAGAGCGACTGGACGACCGCGGTGTGCCCTACGTGGAGATTCAGGTAGGACGATTCGAGGACCAGAGCATCTGGCACTGGATACCTCCCCACTCGCTGGAGTGCTGGCAGGAGGCGTGGTATCCCATTCGCGGCATGCAAGGAGTGGTCTCTGCTGCCAGTCGGGATGGTGCGCTGAGTGTGCAACTACAGGGGCAGCAACTGCAGGTACGCTTCCACAGCACCTCCCCACGTCCCGACCACCGGCTCATCCTGCAGTATGGTGAGGACGTGGTGCATGAACAGCGGGTCGACCTCTATCCGGAACGCCCCGGCAGCTGGCAGTTCACCTTGCCGCAAGCACCCGAAATGCCCCTGAAAGTGATTCTCGCCACAGGAGGCAGGGAGCCAATTCTGGAAGCTCTCGCCAATGCCGAGCCGATGCGCGAGCAGGTGATGGTCACCCCACTGGAGGAGGTAGATTCTGCCGACGAGGCGTACCTGCTGGCGGACGCCCTGGAGCGCGCAAACCTTCTGGACGATGCGGAGGTGAGGTATCTCACCGCTCAATCACGGGGTTCCTTACCAGCTGAGAACGCCCTTGCCCGGTTGCGACTGGAAGACGGGCGATTCGAGGAGTGCTTGCAGCACACGGAGAATGTGCTGCGGCGCGACCCGCAAAACTGGGAGGCGATGTATCTGCGTGCGCTCTGTCTGATGTCCCTGAGCAGGGAGACGGAAGCGGAGGAGTACCTGTACCGCTTGAGGCGCAGTGCGGAATATCGCGGGCTGGCATTCTACCTGCTGGCACTGTGCGCGATGCGCCGCAGGGAGTACGCCCGGGCGGACGACCTGCTTGCCGAAGCGCTGCTGTACAATGCGGCGGACATCAAAGCGTGGATGATGCGTGCGGTCGTGCTGCGCCTGCGTGGGGAGGTGGAAGAGGCATCGCAGGTGCGTCTGCAGGTACACCTGCTGGCGCCGCTGGAGCCTCTGTTGCGCACCGAAGCCTTCTTGAGCACCCCAGCCTCTCCCGAAGCGGATGCAGTGAACCTGCTTCGCCCGCTGACCGCGCAACCACACGCCTTCGAGGAGGTTGCCTGTGACTACCTGAGCGCGGGGTGCCTCAACGATGCCATCCGCGTTCTGGAGGCTCCTGCACGCCTCGGCTTGCCCGAGACGGCAAGTGCCCACTATCTACTGGCTTTCGCATACGCCAGAAAGGGATTGCCCGCCCAGGCGGTGGAGCAGGCTCTGCTCGCGACACGTGGCGACGCCGAGTATCTTTTCCCCTGGCGTACGCAAGACTACCTTGCGCTTCGGGAGGTGCTGACGCTGCGCCCCGATGACCCATTAGCCCACTATGCGCTGGGCAACTGGCTGATGGCACATCGCCGACCGGGCGAAGCTCTGCTGGAGTGGCTATGCGCTTTGAATCCGAAGGCGGTGCACGATGCGCTGGCAAAGGGCGACGTTTCCCCTGAAAAGATAGGGCAGTATCGCTTCCGCAGCGCCTGGCGAGCACTGGCACAGGTCTGCCTGAGTGCGTCTCCTCCACAGGGATTTCGCCCCCTTGCCACGCTGTACCGCAATGTCGGCATGGCTCTGGCGCAGTATGGCGACCTGCCCGGCATGGCAGCACGCTACTACGACAAAGCCATCTCGCTGGCTCCATATGACCACTACCTGTGGCTGGAGCGAGAAGGGGTCGCCTCGTCCCGGTCAAATAAGCGATATCACCCACACTCCGCTCTGGAGCGGCTGCGCCGCGCACCCCAGAAGGTGCTGCAGGAGAACCGTGTGGCACAGCTTTACGCCCGGCTGCTGGTGCAAAACCACCGGTACCGAGAGGCGATAGAGGTTCTGCATTCGCGGGTCTTCCATGTCGCCGAAGGGGAGACATCCACCCGCCCCACCTGGGTCAACGCGCACATGGGTCTGGGCAAGGAACTGGTTGATCAGGGCGACTGGCAGGGCGCGCTGGAGAGTTTCCAGAAAGCTTTAGAGTATCCGCACCATCTGGGCGTGGGCAAACCGGCGCGTCCTGCCGATGCGGTTCCGCTTTTCTATGCAGGGCTAGCGGCGCGCCGGCTGGGGCAGGAGGCTCTGGCACGCCAGTACTGGGAGGAGTGTGTGCGCTGTTGCACCGTGACGCAGGAGGACGCCCGCCATCAGTCCGAGGCGCTTCGGCTTTTAGGGCAGCAGGATATCGGGAACAGATAGAGGTGGCACAGGGAGGGGAGGAAAGCACGTGAATCAGGCAATTGTTCTCGCTGCGGGTGCAGGAACCCGTATCTGGCCCTACAACGAGGTGCGCAATAAGTGTGCAACCCCGGTGGTGAATGAACCTGCGGTGCGCCGACTGGTGAAGCAGTTGCGGGAGGCAGGCATTCACAAACTGGCGGTGGTGGTGGGGATACACGCAGGCTCTGTGCGCGCCGCCCTGCATGGTCTGGACGGGGTAGAGATTGCCTTCGTCTCCGTGCAGGGTACGCCCGGTACGGCGCTCTGTGTACAGGCGGCGTTGTCCCTGCTGGATACTTCTCAGCCCTTCGCCGTGCTCTCTGGAGACGTGGTGACCACACAGGCAACGCTGAACCGCTTTCTGGAGGTGGCGAGAGGCAGTGCAGCCGCTGCGGTGGCGCTGGTTCAACCGATTGTGCCGCCCGAGAGACGGATAGACTGGCTGGGGGCGGAGGTGAAAGACGGGCGCATCGAGTACGTGGAGGGGCACAGCCGTGACTGCGAGCACCGATTATGCGGTGTGTACGCCTTCTCCCCCAAAGCCATCCCGGCTATTCAGGACAACCCCGGGTTGATGACGCAGGTGCCTGTGGGCGGAATGCCTCCAGCGGAAGCGGAGCTGGCGCAGAGTCTGCAAACGCTGAGGGACGACGGCGAAGAGGTGCTGGCGGTGCAGGTGGAGGGTTACCTGGTGGATATGGACAAACCCTGGCACATTCTGGAGGCGAACCGCCGCGTGCTGGACGAGATGAGCCGGAGCCTTTCGGAAAGCTGCATCCACCCTACCGCTCGCATTCACGATGGCGCGGAGATCAAAGGGTTCGTGGTGTTAGGCGAGGGCAGCGAAATAGGCAACCGCGTGGTCTTAGAGGGCAATGTGTTCATCGGCAAACACACGCGCGTGGTGAACGGCGCCATCGTCGGCAACGCCGTCGCGATTGGTGACCGCACGCGCGTCAGCGACTACTGTCTCATCGGCGCGTACAGTGTGGTAGGCAATCGGTGTATCGTCGGACACGGTGCGGAGCTGGACGGTGTGATGTTCGATGGGGCGTACCTCTACCACTACTGTGAGATTTCAGGCGTGGTGGGGCAGTCTGTCGATATCGGTGCCGCTACAGTGTGCGGCACGCTGCGATTTGATGACGCCGAAACCATTCATCGCATTAAGGGCAGACGTGAGTTTCCTCTGCACGGCGCAGACGCCACCTACTTTGGCGATTTCAGCCGCACCGGGGTGAACGTCATCACCCAGCCGGGCGTCAAAATCGGAGCATACACCTGCATCGGACCGGGCGTCGTCGTTTACGAGGACGTACCCAGCCGGAAGCTCATCCTGCTCAGGCAGGATCTGATAGAGAAGGAGTGGGGACCGGAGCGCTACGGCTGGTAACCGTTGCCCACCATGATGGTGCTGACGAACGGCAGACTCTACAGCAGTTTCGCTCCGGTCAGAGGCAGATAGGTGCGCCCCATCAGGTACTTATCCACATAGTGCGCTGCATCGCGTCCTTCGCTGATTGCCCACACGATGAGCGACTGTCCGCGACGCATATCGCCTGCCGAGAACACGCCCGGCACGCTGGTGGCATAGTTTATCGTCTTCACGTTGCCGCGCTCGTCGTACTCCACGCCAAGCGCGTCCAGTAAACCGTCGTGTTGGGGATGCAGGAAGCCCATCGCCAGTAACACCAGCTCCACATCCAGACTGAACTCGCTGCCGGGTATCTCCCGGAACTGCCGCCTGCCGCTAGAGTCGGTGTACCATTCCAGTCGCACCGCGTGCAGGCGTTTGACGTTGCCGTGCTCGTCGCCTTCGAACCACTTGGTGTTGATGCTCCAATCGCGGATGCCGCCCTCCTCGTGTGCGCTGGAGGTGCGCAAAATCATCGGGTAGGTAGGCCAGGGCTGGGTCCACTCGTCGCGCTCCAGCGGTGGTTTGGGCAGCAGTTCAATCTGATAAATCTCCTTGGCGCCCTGTCGGATGGCGGTGCCCAGGCAGTCTGCACCGGTGTCGCCGCCCCCGATAATCACCACTCGCTTGCCCTCCGCGGTGATGCGTTGTTCGGGTGGGATATGGTCTCCTGCGTTCAACCGGTTCTGCTGGGTGAGATATTCCATCGCGAAATGGATGCCTTTGAGCTCACGTCCGGGCACTTTCAGGTCGCGGGGGATGGTGGAACCCCCTGTCAGCAGCACCGCGTCAAACGCCGCCAGCAGTTCGGCAGCGGTCAGGTCTACCCCAACGTTCACGCAGGGCTGAAACCGGACGCCCTCTGCCTCCATCAGCTGCAATCGGCGGTCCAGAATCTTCTTGTCCAGCTTGAAGTCAGGAATGCCATAGCGCAGCAATCCTCCGATGCGGTCGGCACGCTCGAACACCGTGACCCAGTGCCCGGCGCGGTTCAGCTGCTGTGCCGCCGCCAGTCCAGCCGGTCCCGAGCCGACCACCGCCACCCGTTTGCCTGTGCGCACCGAAGGTGGTTCCGGCTGAACCCAACCTTTCTCGAAACCGTACTCGATGATGTGCTCCTCAATCTGCTTGATGCTGACCGCTGGCTGATTGATGCCCAGCACACAGGCGGTTTCACATGGTGCGGGGCACAGCCGTCCCGTGAACTCGGGGAAGTTGTTGGTGGCGTGCAGGCGACGTAGCGCCTCGTGCCACTTGTTGCGGTATACCAGATCGTTCCAGTCGGGGATGATGTTGCCCAGCGGGCATCCCAAATGGCAGAAGGGTACGCCGCAGTCCATGCACCGCGCTGCCTGCTTTTGCAGGCGTTCAGGCGGCAGGTGTGTGTGCACCTCCAGCCAGTCCCGCTTTCGCTCTTCCAAAGGGCGATAGGGCGCGGTTTCGCGAGTATATTTCAGAAAACCTTTCGGGTCAGCCATGCGTTTACCACCTCAGTCCATCACCATCTGTTCGGCAGATTGCTCGCGAGCCATCTCCGCCAGCACGGTCTTGTACTCTACCGAGATGACCTTCACGAACTGGGGAAGTACCTCGCTCCACCGGTCCAGCACCTCTTTGGCGCGAGCGCTGCCCGTGTAGCGATAGTGTCTCTCCACCAGGTCGCGCAGTAGCGACACGTCCTCGGGGTCTTCCACCGGCTCCAGCAGAATAGAGCCACCGCCGAAGTTCACCCGCTTTTCAAACAGTCCGTCGATGTCCCACACGAAGGCGATGCCGCCGCTCATGCCCGCGGCGAAGTTGCGTCCCGTCTTGCCCAGCACTACCACCACGCCGCCGGTCATGTACTCGCAGCAGTGGTCGCCTGCGCCTTCCACTACCGCCCTCGCGCCGCTGTTGCGCACTGCGAACCGCTCGCCCACAACACCGCTCAGGAACACCTCGCCACCTGTCGCGCCGTACAGCAGCGTGTTGCCCGCGATGATGTTTTCATGTGAGGGGAAGTCGCACTCTTTGGGCGGATAGGCGATGAGGCGACCGCCGGAGATGCCCTTGCCCAGATAGTCGTTGGCATCGCCTTCCAGGATCAGCGTGACGCCGTGGTGCAGGAACGCACCGAAGCTCTGCCCCGCAGAGCCCTTGAAGTGGATGCGGATGGTGTCATCGGGCAGACCTTCTTCGCCATAGCGCCGAGCGATTTCGCCGCTGAGCATCGTGCCCACCGTGCGGTTGCAATTGCGGATGGGCAGGCTCAGCTCCACGCGCTCGCCTCGCTCCAGCGCAGGCTTGCACAGTTCCAGCAGCTGGATGTCTATCTGCTTCTCTAGTCCGTGATCCTGCTTCTCCACACAGCGCAGAGGCGTGCCCGGCGGCACGTTCGGCTTCTGTAGCAACACGCTCACGTCCAAGCCCTTCGCCTTCCAGTGGTCCATCGCCTCGCGCGTCTCTAACATGTCCACGCGCCCCACCATCTCGTCGAAGGTGCGGAAGCCCAGCTCCGCCATAATCTCGCGCACTTCCTGCGCGACAAAGGTGAAGAAGTTGACCACATGTTCGGGCTTGCCCGCGAACCGCTCGCGCAGGACGGGGTCTTGCGTGGCGATACCCACCGGACAGGTGTTCAGGTGGCACACGCGCATCATGATGCAGCCCAGTGCGACCAGTGCCGCGCTGGAGAAACCGAACTCCTCCGCACCCAGCAGAGCAGCAATCACTACGTCGCGCCCGGTCTTCAGCTGACCGTCGGTTTGCAGCACCACACGCCCGCGCAAGCCGTTCTTCACCAGCACCTGTTGCGTCTCCGCAATGCCCAGCTCCCACGGGATGCCTGCGTGCTTGATGGAGGACAGCGGCGACGCTCCTGTGCCTCCTTCAAAACCGCTGATGAGGATATGGTCGGCGTGCGCTTTGGCGACACCCGCCGCCACCGTGCCCACACCCACTTCCGCCACCAGCTTCACGGAGATGCGGGCATAGGGGTTGACGTTCTTCAGGTCGAAGATGAGTTGCGCCAGGTCCTCGATGGAATAGATGTCATGGTGCGGCGGCGGCGAGATGAGCGTCACGCCCGGCGTAGAGTGGCGCACCTTGGCGATGTACTTGCTGACCTTGTGTCCCGGCAGCTGACCGCCCTCACCCGGCTTGGCGCCCTGAGCCATCTTAATCTGCAGTTCGTCGGCGTTGACCAGATAGTGGGTCGTGACGCCGAACCGCCCCGAAGCCACCTGCTTGATGGCGCTACGCTTGCTGTCGCCGTTGGGCAGGGGGATGTAGCGTTCGGGGTCTTCGCCGCCCTCGCCCGTGTTGCTTTTACCGCCGAGGCGGTTCATGGCGATAGCCAGCGTCTCGTGCGCCTCTTTGCTGATGGAGCCGAGCGACATCGCCCCCGTGGCGAACCGCTTTACAATCTCGCTGACAGGCTCCACCTCCTCGATGGGGATAGGGTTGCCCTTCTTGAACTGGAACAGTCCGCGCAGGGTGGCCAGTTGCTCGTTCTGCTTATTCACCAGCTCGGCGTACTCTTTGTATATCTGATAGTTACCGGTGCGCACCGCGTGCTGCAGTTTGGCGATGACATCGGGGTTCATCTGGTGGAACTCGCCGCCGCGTCGCCACTTGTACCACCCGCCAGGGTCCAGGTCCAGGTTCTCCGGCACGGGCGCAGGCGGATAGGCGAACCGATGCCGCGCCAGCGTCTCTTCCGCGATCACGTCCAGCTTCACGCCGCTAATGCGTGAGACGGTATGGGTGAAGTATTTGTCGATGACCTCCTCGTGCAGACCGATGGCTTCGAATATCTGCGCACCACGGTAGCTCTGCAGGGTGGAGATGCCCATCTTGGACATCGTTTTGAGCAAGCCCTTGTTGATGGACTTGATGAAGTTCTTGCAGGCTTGCTCATAGGTGAGCTCTTCGGGCAACATGCCCTCGCGCTTCATGTCTGCCAGCGTCTCGAACACGAGGTATGGGTTCACCGCGCTCGCGCCATAGCCGATGAGCAGGGCGAAATGGTGCACCTCGCGCGGCTCGCCCGACTCCACCACCAGCCCGACCGCTGTGCGCGTGCCCTCGCGAATCAGGTGGTGATGCACCGCCGAGGTGGCCAGCAGGGCGGGAATAGGCGCGTGGTTGCGGTCTACCCCTCTGTCGGAGAGGATGATGATGCTCACTCCCTCTGCGACGGCGCGGCTCGCCTCCTTGCACAGGTGCGTGAGGGCTGCCTCCATGCCCGCTGCGCCGGTGTCGGGGTCGAAGAGCATGTACAGCGTGCGCGCACTGAAGTTGTTCGCCTCGATGTGGCGCAGTTTCTCCAGCTCCACATTGGTCAGGATGGGCGTTTCGATGCGTAGCTGCCGGCAGTGCTCGGGCGTCTCCTCCAGCAGGCTGCCGTCTTTGCCGATGTAGTCCGCCAGTGACATCACAATCTCTTCACGGATGTGGTCAATCGGCGGGTTGGTCACCTGTGCAAAGAGCTGTTTGAAGTAGTTGTACAGCAGCTGTGGTCGCTGTGATAGCACCGCGATAGGCGTGTCGTTACCCATCGAGCCGACCGGCTCTTCACCATCGATGGCCATCGGCGCCAGGATCATGTTCAGGTCTTCCAGCGTGTAGCCGAACACCTTCTGCCGCTCCAGAATGGTGTCGTGATGGGGCAGGTAGACGTGCGGCGGGTCGGGGAGTCTGCTCAGGTCGATGCGGTTTTGAAACAGCCACTGCCGGTAGGGCTTTTGATGCACGATTCGGTCCTTCAGCTCCTCGTCATCGATGATGCGCCCCTCTTCAGTGTCCACCAGAAAGATTTTGCCCGGCTGTAGTCGCCACTTGGAGCGGATGTTCTCGTCAGGAATGTCCAGCACGCCCGTTTCGGATGCCATGATGACGAGGTCGTCCTTCGTCACCAGATAGCGTGCGGGGCGCAGACCGTTGCGGTCGAGCATGGCACCAATCTGGCGCCCGTCGGTGAACGCCACAGCGGCGGGTCCATCCCACGGCTCCATGATGCAGGCATGGTATTCGTAAAACGCCTTGCGGTCTTCGTCCATAAATTGATGGTTGCCCCACGCCTCGGGGATAAGCATGAGCATCGCATGCGCCAGGCTACGTCCGCCTCGCACCAGCAGCTCCAGCGCGTTGTCCAGCGTGGCGGAGTCGCTGCCCGTCTCCGTGACCAGTGGGGTGAGCTTCTTCACATCGTCGCCGAACAGCGAAGAACGCAGATAGGCTTCGCGGGCGCGCATCCAGTTGCGGTTGCCGCGCAGGGTATTAATCTCTCCGTTGTGCGCAAGCATACGATAAGGGTGCGCCAGCGGCCAGGTGGGGAACGTGTTCGTGCTGAAGCGCTGATGCACCAGCGCCAGCGCGGTCACCACATCAGGCTCCGCCAGGTCCAGATAGAAACCGCTGATCTGGTGTGCCAGCAACAGCCCTTTGTACACGAGCGTTCGCGACGACAAACTGCAGATGTAGAAATACTCTGGTTGCCGAAGGTGCAGGCGAGACACACGGTTCTCAATGACCTTACGGATCACAAACAGTTTGCGCTCGAACGCCTCCTGGTCGGGTATCTCCTTGGCTCGCCCGATGAAGAACTGTTTGATGACAGGCTCCACCGCACGCGAGGCGGTACCGATGGCGGTGTTGTCCACCGGAACCTCACGCCAGCCCAGGAAGATTTGCCCTTCCTCTTTGGTCACGGTCTCTATCGCCGCCTCACACAGGGCGCGGTCGCGCTCGTCGCGGGGCAGGAAGACCATACCGACCCCGTAGTAGCCTTCTTCGGGCAGGTTACCATCGCGCTGGCGCAGGAAAAACTGGTGGGGTATCTGGATGAGGATACCTGCGCCGTCACCCGTTTC
This sequence comes from Armatimonadota bacterium, assembly GCA_026003195.1. Classification (NCBI taxonomy): domain Bacteria; kingdom Bacillati; phylum Armatimonadota; species Armatimonadota bacterium. The sequence goes on along the minus strand of BPGU01000002.1, from coordinate 1,026,346 downwards.
AGGGTCGCTTCCTGCGGCGCCACGGTGCACCAGGTTTTCCAGAATCTGGATGCCTTGCTCCACAATGGCGTGCGACTTTTTGCCCTGGATATTCACCACAAAGCCCACACCGCACGCATCATGCTCGTATGCGGGGTGATATAAACCATCCGGTGCTGGCAGTCCGTGATAATGCATAACCTCTCACCAACTCCCTGTCAAGCGATGATAGAGATACATGCTTTTGCACAAGACAAATAATGCCCGTTGTCGCAGGTGCGTCCCCTCGCACGAACGACACGGGCGTCTTTGGAACCGTGTGCGTGTGGTTATTTTACCGCAGTTTATGCTCTGTTTGCAATATCTGGGGGATCCTGCCCGGAGAGACCGATAGCGTCCCGAAAAACTTCCCAAAACATCGCGACGTGCCGCGCAGCGCGTGTGCGGTTCGGTTGACCTCGCAACCATGCTCCCATCCACAGAAGCGTTCTCAGCAACGCTCCCATCGCGATGAGCAGGCGGTACAGGGGTATGCTCCAGGCACCGTAGACCTCGCGAAAGAAGAGGATACGGCTGCGGTTGTACGCTTTCACCATCTCGGTACGCACCGTTTCCTGCTCGCTGCTCGCTCCCAGGTGATGCTTGAATCGGGCATGAGGCACATAGTAAATACGCCCGCCCGCCTGCCGAATGCGATGGCACAGTTCGGTGTCTTCGGCATACATGAAGTAGCGTTCGTCGAACAGGGGAAAGGAGCCGTCCGGCTGCCGACGCAGCATCAGGCATGCCCCTACTACCTGCTCCACTTCGCGCACGCTGTCGTAACTCCACCAGGTGAGAGTGTAGCCACCGAACAGGCGCGAGTGCGGAAACGCCTTCGCCAGCAGGCTCTGCTCGCAGAACACCGCCCATAGAGTCAACCGATCCGAGCAGGAGAACTGGACCCTTCCGTCTGGCAAGATGAGCTGTCCCCCAGCTGCGTGCGCATCGGGATACTGACGCATGAAATCGATCAATGCTTGCAGTGCACCGGGCATGACCTCGATATCGCTGTTCAGGATGAGTGCGAACTCGCCCCGTGCCTGACGCAACGCCTGGTTGTTCGCCCTGCCGTAACCGAGGTTCTGTTCGTTGGCAATCAGGTGCACCAGTGGAAACTCTTCACGCACCATCTGCACACTGCCGTCGGAAGAGGCGTTATCCACAACCCACACCTCCAACGGCTCCTCGGGGGGATGTGCGAAGATAGAGCGCAGACAAGCACGCAGGTGCTCGCGCGTATTCCAGTTAACGATGATGATAGATAGCGTGACGTTCATGCGGCTGGCGTCGGAATGGAGGTGGGGGCAACTGTCCCTCCCACCACCAGTGACGCCAGCTTATTCGCTTCGGCGACCTCTACATCCTCTGGCACACGCTGTCCGGTGGTGATGTACGAGATGGGCAGAGGATGCTTCACTGCCACGTTCAGGATGTTGCCAAAGGTAGTGCTCTCATCCAGCTTCGTCCATATGACGCGATGCAGAGGCATCACGGAGAAGCGTTGCACGATGTCGTACAGGTCGCGTGTTTTGGTGGTGCTGCTCAGCACCAGATGCACCTCGCAATCGCTGAGCCTCTCGCAACAGGCTTTGAGCTCGCCGATTTGCATGGTGTTACGCTGGCTCCGTCCGGCGGTGTCCACAAATACCACATCCATGCTGGAGAACTCGCGCACGGCAGAGGGCAGCTCGTTACTGCTGTAGACCACGCGAATAGGCACGTCGATAATCTGGCTGTAAGTGCGCAGTTGCTCTACGGCAGCGATACGGTAGGTATCAATGGTGATCAGCCCCACGCGACGCTTCTGCAAAAGGGCGTACTGCGCCGCCAGTTTGGCGATGGTGGTGGTCTTGCCCACGCCCGTCGGTCCCACCAGGATCACCACTTTGGGCTGTGCCTCTTGCAGGGTAATCGGTCCCGAGGTCAGGAGCCGCTCGGCAATCAGCGACTGGAGCGCGCCCTCCGAAAGGGTATCTTCGGAAAGAGACTGTATCAGTTCTCCAGCGATGTCTTCTTCCACCTCCGCTTCGGTCAGCAGAGACACCCAGCGGTTTCGGGCAGGCACACCGGAAGGAACACTCTCGGAGACGACCGCCACGCCCTGCCGGGCGAGCTGGGCAATCATCGCCTTCAGATTCTGTATCTCGTTCTCCAGCTGCTCGATACGAGAAGAGGACTCCGGGGATGTAGAGAGCGTTCTGGTGGGCGGGCGACGCAGATTCTCCAGTTCGGGGTTGTCGGAAGCCCAGACTTCCACTACCTCGCGCCCCCACACACCGAGCACGCGCTTGTTCACCTTGCGCGTTTGCACAATGACTGCGTCACGCCCTAAATCGGCGCGAACCATTGCCAGTGCTTCGGTCATCGTCTTCGCCTGATATTTGCGGATATTTGCCATCTTCCTCCTCCTAAGCCGCTTGAGATACCCCTGCAAACATCGGTACCGAAACAAGCGCTACCGCCTCGACGGGTACTCCGCTTGCTACCTCGTTATAGGCAACGCACGCCACCGACGGCATCGATCGCTCTATCAGCCGGCGCAGGGGTAGTCGGATATGCGACGAGCAAAGGATCACCGGCACATAGCCCATCGCTGCCATCTGCTCTGCCTGAGATCCGATTTCCCGCAGCAGCGCGCTGGCGAAGGCGGTATCGATAGCCAGCTGCAACCCGGAGGCAGTGGGCTGTACGCTCTCCCGCAAGCGACCCTCCAGCGAGGGTTCCAGAGTCATCACATACAGCACGCCGTCGCTGGAGAGGTACTGTCGCGTAATCGTGCGGGCAAGCGCGGAGCGTACCAGCTCGCCCAGCTGGTCGGGGTCTTTGGTGCGAGGTGCGTAGTCCGCCAGCGTTTCCAGAATCGTGCCCAAATCGCGGATGGGGATGCGTTCACGCAACAGATGCTGTAGCACCTTCTGCACCTCGCCGACGGTCATCAGCTCAGGCACCAGTTCTTGCACGACGGCGGCGTTCTGCTGCCGGATGTGATCCAGCAAGGTCTGCACATCCTGTCGGGTGAGAATGTCCGCGGCGTGCTGTTTGATAATCTCCGTCAGGTGTGTCGCTACCACTGCCGAAGGTTCCACGACCGTGCATCCCATCATCTCCGCAGCATCGCGCCTGCTAGCGGGTATCCAGTACGCGCTCAGTCCGAAGGCGGGTTCGCGGGTGGGGATGCCTCCCAGTACCTCCATCTGCGGATGGTCTTCTGCGCCCATCGCCAGCAGGTAATGTGGACGCACCTCACCTGTGGCCACCGTTTCGCCCTTAATCTTGATGGTGTACTGTTCGTTCTTCAGCTGCAGGTTATCCCGGATGCGCACCGACGGTAACACGATGCCCAGATCGAGCGCAGTCTGGCGGCGGATGAGGTTGATGCGCTCCACCAGGTCGCCGCCCGCCGAGGCGTCTACCAATCCCAACAGTCCCAGCCCCAGCTCCAGTTCTATGGTGTCTACGGTCAGCAGGGGCAAAACCGCTTCCGGTCCTTTGGGCGCCTCTGGCGCGGGCTGGCGTTTGGGAGCGGCCTCCACCTTTCGGGGGCGCGCCTTCTCGCCCCGGGTCACCGCATAGCCGATGCCACCCAGAGCCGCCGCGAACAACAGCAGCTGGATGATGGGGAATCCGGGCACCAAAGCCATCATGACCAGCATTCCTGCCACAATCCACGCGGGGCGGGCGCGCGAGAAAAGCTGCGAGAACAGGTCCTGCCCGATGTGTGTCTGTGTGGCGGTGCGCGTGACCAGAATACCCGCTGCGGTAGAGATGAACAGCGCAGGTATCTGCGCCACCAGTCCCTCACCCACGGTCAGCAGGGTATAGGTGCGCAGTATGGTCATCGCATCGCCCTGCCCGTTTCGCAAGCCTATCAGGAAACCTCCCACGATGTTGATGAGGATAATCACCACCGCGGCGATGGCGTCTCCACGAACGAATTTGCTGGCACCGTCCATCGCCCCGTAGAAGTCGGCTTCCTCCTCAATCGCCTTGCGCCGTTCCCTTGCCTGCTCTTCGGTGATGAGACCGGCGTTCAGGTCGGCGTCGATCGCCATCTGCTTGCCCGGCATGGCGTCCAGCGTGAAGCGAGCGGCGACCTCTGCCACACGCCCTGCGCCGTTCGTGATCACCACAAACTGCACAATGACCAGAATCAGAAACGCCACCACGCCCACCACGTAGTCGCCGCCGACCACGAAGTTACCGAATGCCTCAATCACGCGCCCGGCGGAGCCAGAACCTAAAATCAGCTTGGTGGCGGCGATATTCAGCGACAGGCGGAAAAGGGTGGCAATGAGCAACAGAGAGGGAAACACCGAAAACTGAAGTGGTTCTTGAACGTACAGTGTGGTGAGGAAGATGAGCGCTGCGCCCGCCAGATTCACTACCAGGCAGGTGTCCAGTAACCACTCCGGCAGTGGCACAATGAGCATCACCACCACACCCAGCACTGCCACTGCCATGATAAGGTCACTGTATTTGCCCAGACGTCCGCTGATACGCGAATTCAGCGCGATTCCTGCCATCTCCATACACCTGTTAGAAATATCGGCAAACCTGAAGTAGTTCTGGAGGTAAGAAGGGGGTCTACCGATACGCCCAGTGCTGATAAGTACTCACGAGCACCCACAACAGCACCACGGTCAGTCCGCTGTAGACGAAAAGCAGCATCCACGGGCTGAGCACGTAGAGCATGTCGTTGGAGGAAAGCGAGTAAGAGGGTGGTCCATATTTCGCCATGAGAGGCTCGATCACCGCAAAGGGGTTCACCGCCAGCCAGAAAGTTGCCTCGTTGCTCCCGATGCTGGGCACAATCAGGCTGGTCAACCCCCACAGGATGAGTGTGCCGAATACCCACCCGCCTGCGAACAGGTATGCCAGCGCGGTGGCAGTAACCGTCTTTCGGCTCCAGCAAGATGCCGCCAGCCCCGCCGTGCTGTAAAAAGCCAGGGTGACCAGAATACACAACGTTCCCAAAAGTGCTACCAGCAGGAGTTGGGGCTGGGCGATAACACACACCGCCATCATCGGCGCCCCCAGCAGGAGAAGCAGGAACAGAGGTATTGTTCTACCCAGCAGCTTGCCCAGCACCACTTCGTGCGGCTTGAGCAGGGTGATGGTCAGCAGGTCCCAGGTGCGCTGTTCACGCTCGCGCGAGACAGCATTGGCTGTAGCGGCAGGAGCACCCCCTACCACGAGCAACGTCTCAATCACCAGGGTCAGAACGAGCAGTTCGCTGTAGGTATTGTAGTCGCGCATACTTTGCAGAGCTGCCCAGTAGAGCAAAGCCACTGCCAGTAATACCACAACGACCACTAACACAACGAGCCAACGATGCGAGAGCGACGGACGCACGCGATAGAGCAGCTCTCGTCGAAGCAGTGGGTTTTCCCGCCAGTCCATCATCGCTTGCCCCCCTCTGTCTCGAAAGGCACCGCCAGCACTGTCACTTGCTGGATAGAAGAAGAAGGTAAAGGCGTTATCTCCACCACAGACGGGGCGCCCTGTACCTCCGCGACAAACACCCCTTGCGACAGGTCACCGGGAGACAACCTTCTCGGTACCGCCCAGGACGATTGCCCTGTATCGACCGTTCGGCTCAGGCGAACACCTGTAAGATGCAACCAGCTTTTCATCGCCAGCCTGTGCCAGTCCTCACTGCTCCATCCCTCCACAGGCGGTTGTCTGGGATAACCAAGCATGGGGGTAGGACCGAACAGCGTGAACGCCGACGCATCTACCCTCACGCTGATACTGGCTTGTCCCCGCGGCGGACAAGATGCTTTTGTCTCGACAAAGCCTGCGGGGAACACCACACGGATATTCTGGAGGGCATAGGGGGTATTGTTGTGCACCTCCAGCCGCAGGACGTTCTTCCCCTGGCGAGCAGCGGAGATGTTTACGCTCCCTGCCAGGCTTGTGGTGCCGCTCAGGTGGAAGATTCGCGCCGACCATAGAGGTATCGGCACATGGCGCAGTTCCGCTGGCTCTTCCTGGGGAATCTCTGCCACGCGCCGCGCCTGCAGGTCGCTCGGAGAGTTCTCCAGAAGAATGCCGTCTACCTTCGCTTTCAGTCGGTAATGCTGCGTGCGCGCACTGTACAGCACCCAATCGCTTTCCACCGTCGCCTGTGGCGATCCAGAGGTGGTATACCATACCGTCCACTGACGCACCTGGTGCGAGCCAGTCTGCACCTGCTCTGCCAGCAGATACCCTGCCAGAGAGGTCAGTGCCGCCAGCATCGGCAGGGTGAACCACGACAGATGCAGTCTGTCCAGCCTGCGCAGTATCAGGTAGTTCAGAGGTATCAACACCAGAATATACACGCCCAGATAGGCAACCAACCAGTGGATTGGCACTGGCTTCGCGGCGACAGCGTTCACCATCGCCTCCACAATCCGCAAATATAATTCCCCAGTTGCCTCCAGGAATGCACTCGGCGGGAAAAAGCTGCCATCCGGAAACACTCTCGCTGGGGGAGCGAAACGCCCAACATGCAGCTTCAGCAAGTTCTTCCACAATGAGTGCGCAGCTTCGTCGCTGGTGAAGGGGGGCTGGCTGGGGTCAAATGCCAGAAAGACCACCTGCCCCAGCCCTCTGGATGCCACAACCGCCAGCGGTATGCCTTCGAACTGCAGAAGCACCCTCGCCTGGCTCAAGGGACGAGCGCGAACCACATCCACAGGTGCGAGCAAGCCGCTGAACGGCGGTATCCACTTCGCCAGGGCAGAAGCAGGCACTTGCGCCATCCCCAGAGGCTCTACCGGCAGCAATCCCGATGGCATGAGCGACTGCAGACGGTTGATGTCTACACCGTGTACCACCAGCAAACCGCCCGAGAACACGTACCCCCGGAGCGCCTGCTGCTGCCGTTCGGTGAGGGTGTCCCAGGCACGGTCATCCAGTGATACTGCCGCCACACCCCGGTAAGCCATCGCGCTTTCAGGAGGCAGGCTGTTGCGCATCCGTCCGATGAAAAGGCGGTTCGCATTCGTGCCGGCGCCGGGCAGGAAGGGAGAAGGCGCAGGGTTGCGCGGAACATCCACCATCAGCTTGCCTCCCACGTTCACGACGCCGAGCGGTCGCAGGGGAACGTATGCCAGCGCAGAGGATTCCTCTCCCAGTCCCACCAGCAAAGGGTACCACTGAGCCACATTCGCGAGAACAGGCTTGCTGGTTGCCAGCACCCGCCCGCGCAGCGCAAGACGAGCGGTGACCTCGTAAGGTTCTTCCGGGGAGCAGAGCAGAAGCCCTACCGCTTGCGAGACTGCCTCACCTGCTAAGGTCACCGCCTTCCGTGCGGTAGCGGAGCCACTCCGGGAGAGAGCAGTTACCTCTATCTCATACACTGCAGGTACGGAGCTGGCGCGTCTGCCCTGGATCCATACGGTAACGGGATAGCATCCCTCTGCAGGGCACACTCCGTCGAAACCCGGCACCACATCCAGCACAATTGGTTGTGCCCGCGCACAAGGGATACAAAAAACGCTCCACAGGAGCAAAAACCATGTCGCACGCCACGTGGGCATGGGAGGCAGTCTCCTAGCGCACCGCGCTTTCTATCTCTTCTTCGGCGATATCGAAGTTGGCATATACTTGCTGCACGTCGTCCAGTTCGTCCAGCATATCCATCAGGCGCAGCACCTGCTGTGCCTCTTTGCCTTCCACATGCACCGTGGTGGTCGGCAGCATGGTTATCTCGGCGTTCTCGATGGGCAAACCGGCTTGCTCCAGTGCTTCGCGCACGCGGTGCAGGTCTTCGGGTTCGGTGTAAACCTCGTAGAACTCCTCCTCCGTGCTCATATCGTCCGCACCTGCCTCCAGCGCCGCTGCCAGCACCGTGTCCTCATCACCCGCCTCCTTAGGGATGCGGATGAGCCCTCGTGGTTTGAACATCCAGCTCACACACCCCGACTCGCCCAGGCTCCCCCCGCACTTCGAGAAAGCGGCGCGCACATCGGAAACGGTGCGGTTGCGGTTATCGGTCAGACATTCCACCATGACCGCCACCCCGCCTGGTGCGTAGCCTTCGTAAACCACCTCCTCATAAGCAGCGCCGGCAATCTCGCCGGTGCCGCGCTGGATGGCGCGTTTGATGTTCTCCTGGGGCATATGGGCATCCCGTGCCTTCTGGATCGCCATGCGCAGACGGGGATTGGCGTCGGGGTTACCACCGCCCTCTCGTGCCGCCACGATAATCTCACGCGCCAGCCGGGTGAACAGCTTGCCGCGTTCGGCGTCCTGTTTGCCCTTGCGCAGGCGGATGTTGTGCCATTTCGAGTGCCCTGCCATGTAACCTGTACACCTCCTTCCTTCACCTCCCGAATTATATCATTTTCCCTCCACCCTTGACAATTGCAGGAAGATACGATAAAATAACAAACACTGGTCAACAAAGTCAGGATTTATCGATGCTACTGTTCAGCGCGAAAGTCGAGTACGCCCTGCGGGCTATACTCTATCTGGCACAGCAACCGTCCGGTGTACCTGTGCAGAGTCGCGACATTGCCGAAGCGGAATACATCCCCGGTCCCTATCTGGACCAGATTCTGGCGGTACTGAAGCGAGCCGGGCTGGTGCGCAGTATTCGCGGGGTAGGGGGTGGCTATGAGCTGGCGCTGCCTCCTGCGCGCCTCACCGTGGGCGATATCCTGCGTGCCTTTTCGGGAAGCAAGTCTCTGGAACCCTCCGAAGCTCTGATGAAGGATAGTGCCAGCACTACGACCATCCAGTGCATTCGCGATTTTCAGAGGCGCACTTCGGAAGCAGTGTGGCGGTTGCTGGATTCGACCACTATCCAGCACCTGCTGGAACAGAAGTACCTGCTGGACCAGGCACAGAGTATTGCACCACATCTTTAAAACGGAGGCAGAGGATGCGCATTGCAGAAGATGTGACCAAATTGATCGGGAATACTCCTCTGGTGCGCCTGAACCGCGTCACCGATGGGGCAAAGGCGGTGGTTGCTGCCAAGCTGGAGTACTTCAACCCGCTTTCCAGCGTGAAAGACCGCATCGGTGTGGCGATGATCGAAGCCGCCGAGCGGGAGGGGCGAATCCAGCCCGACACCATCATTATTGAACCCACCTCGGGCAACACGGGCATCGCACTGGCGTTTGTGTGCGCAGCGAAGGGGTACCGTTGTATGCTGGTGATGCCCGAAACCATGTCGATGGAGCGAAGGAGCCTTCTGCGCGCGCTGGGTGCGAAGCTGGTACTCACGCCTGGTCCTGAAGGGATGCCCGGAGCCATCCGCAAGGCAGAGGAGATTGTCGCCTCGGACCCCGAGCGATACTTCATGCCTCAGCAGTTCAAAAACCCCGCAAACCCCGAGATACACCGCCGCACCACCGCCGAAGAGATCTGGCGTGATACCGACGGGCAAGTGGACATCCTGGTGGCAGGGGTAGGCACCGGCGGCACGATCACAGGGGTGGCGGAAGTGATCAAAGCGAGAAAGCCCTCTTTCCGGGCAATTGCAGTAGAACCTGCGGCGTCGGCGGTGTTGTCGGGCAAGCCGCGCGGACCACATCCTATTCAGGGAATCGGTGCGGGGTTTATTCCCGACATCCTGCGCGTAGACCTCATCGACGAAATTATCCCCGTAGAGAACGAAGATGCTTTCACGATGACCCGACGCCTGGCACGGGAGGAGGGTGTTTTTGCAGGTATCTCCTCTGGAGCGGCGGTACATGCGGCGGTGCAGGTGGCAAAACGTCCCGAAAATGAAGGCAAACTGATTGTGGTCATCGTGCCCAGCACCGGTGAGCGATACCTCTCCACACCTGTCTACGCCGACCTGCCCGACCGCGACGACTGGTGAGAGATATCCTGTATGCGGACGAGGTACATCGGCTTCCCATGAAGCCAGCCTGCTCCTCGTGCGTCCGGGCTGTTTCTTGCCTTCACCCTGTGGAGGGCGAGGCTACCGCCGAGCTCTTGCAATATCGATCTCCTGTAACAGCTTCCGATCCTCTTCCGTCAACTGCACCTTATCCCACAGGTCGGGACGACGTTCGCGCGTGCGCAACAGCCTCTGCAACCGCCTCCAGCGGGCAATTTGGGCGTGGTGACCGGAGAGCAACACATCCGGTACGCGATAGCCGCGATACTCCGCCGGGCGGGTATATTGCGGTGGAGCCAGCAGCCCGTCCACCAAGCTGTCCTGCTGCAGCGATTCGGGGTTGCCCAGTACCCCGGGCACCAGCCTCGCCACCGCGTCGGCGATCACCAGCGCGGGCAGCTCTCCTCCCGTCAGCACGTAATCGCCGATGGAGACCTCATCGGTCGCCAGATATTGACAGACACGCTCGTCGATACCCTCGTAGTGTCCGCACAGCAAAATCAAGTGAGGGACCTGTGCGAACTCCACCGCCATCGTCTGGTGGAACAGTTTGCCCTGAGGCGTAGTCACCACGATGCGGGCGGGTATCCATCCCGCTTGCTCACGCAGGTGCTCCACCGCTTCGAAGAAAGGCTCTGGCTTCATCACCATGCCCGCGCCGCCGCCAAAGGGAGCGTCATCGGTGGTGTGATGCTTGTCGTGGGTGAACTGACGCAGGTCTATCGTGTGGATCTCTAATACTCCTGCCTGCTGCCCACGTGCCAGCATACTGCATCGGACCACCGGCTCGACCATCTCGGGGAAGATGGTGACGATATCGATACGCATGGTTCTACTCTTCATCGGGCAGCAAGCCGGGGATGGGGTGGATGGTCACCCGGCGCGCCACAAGGTCGATTTCGCGCACAAACTCGGAGACGGCAGGAATCAGTATCTCTCCCACGCGGTAGAGGTCGTTGGCGGGATTCAGAATGACCTCTTCGATCTGCCCGAGATACCTCCCTGTGTCGGTGAACACGTCCAGCCCGATCAGGTCATCGATATAGTAGGTGTCTTCGGGCAGGGGCATCCGGTCTTCGAGGGGAACCTGCAGGTAGCCACCGCGCAGGCGGTCGGCAGCTTCCACGGTGGTGATTTCCAAAAAGCGCACCAGATAACCGCCTTTGAAGGGACGCGATTCCGCCACATGCAGGGTGATGCGTGGCATATCCGGTAAAGAGAGCGAAAGGCTTGCCCCTCTGGCAAACCTCTCCGGGAAGTCGGTCAGGGAGTACACACAAACCTCCCCCTGCAGTCCGTGCGGCTTAGAGATGTATCCGACGGTACGCCAGCTGTCTCGTTCTGCTTTTTTCATGACAACCACCCTCACCTTTGCATGGGGCTTCCAAAGATGCCCCATGCAAAGTATACCCACCCTTCGCCTGTTGCCGCGCTCCGTGTGGTTACGCAATAATCTCCAGATAGATTTTGCGCTTGTTCTTCATGGCGGCAGCTTTGGCGATGGTGCGCAAGGCGTTGGCAATACGTCCTTGCTTCCCGATGACCTTGCCCACGTCGCTGGGGGCGACGTGTACCTCGTAGGTGGTCGCCACCTCACCCGGAACCTCGTTGATGCGAACCTGATCCGGCTCGTCGACGAGCTCCTTCACCAGGTACTCTACCAGTTCTTTCACCTCAGCCACTCCTTTAGCCCTCTCTGTCCAGTGAATTTTGGTGAGTAAGTATTTTACGATTCGGCTGGTGCGGTGGTGCTCCCTGCTGGTTGAGCTTTGCGCTGTTGCAAGGCTTCCAGCACCCCGGCGCGACGCAGGATATCCTTTGCCGTGTCGGTGGGTTGCGCTCCGTGCTCCAGCCAGTACAGTGCCTTCTCCACGTCCACCTGAACGGTGGCGGGGTCGGTCAACGGATTGTAATAACCGATGGTTTCAATGAACCGTCCATCTCGCGGTGCCGTACTGGGTGCTACCACGAGACGGTAGAACGGGCGTTTTTTTGCGCCCATGCGCTTGAGTCGGATCCTTACCGCCAAACCACCTCCCCTCCTTTCCGTGTGTTTTATCCGAAGAAAGGCAGGCGCACTTTGCGTTTGCCCTTGCCTCCTCCGGACTGCAAGGCGTTTAGCTCTCGGATCATGTGGCGCATCTCTTCGAACTGCGACAGCAGTTCGTTCACCTCGTGCACCGTGGTGCCGCTACCCCGCGCAATACGCCGCTTTCGGCTGGCGTTGAGGATGTGCGGGTTCGCCCGCTCCTCCGGTGTCATCGAAAGGATGATGGCTTCCACACGCTTTAATTCTTTCGGGTCTATCTGCACGTTTTGGAGCTGGGAACCCAGCCCGGGTATCATCTTCAGCAGCTGGTCCAGCGGTCCCATCTGCTGCATCTGGCGCATCTGCATCAGGAAATCGTTCAGGTCAAACTGGTTCTGGCGCAGTTTGCGCTGCAGTTCCTCGACCTGCTTCTGGTCAAAGGTCTGCTGAGCCTTCTCGATGAGCGTCAGCACGTCGCCCATGCCCAGAATGCGCCCCGCCATGCGGTCGGGATGGAACACGTCCAGCGCATCGGGCTTCTCACCGACCCCGACGAACTTGATGGGTTTGCCCACCACGGCGCGAATGGAAATCGCCGCACCACCGCGCGTATCGCCGTCCAGCTTGGTGAGGATGAAACCGTCTACCTCCAGATGGCGGTGAAACTCTTCTGCCACGCGCACCGCATCCTGACCGGTCATGGCGTCCAGAACCAGCAGAATCTCGTTGGGCTGGGTGGCTTCTTTGACGCGCCGTACTTCGTCCATCATTTCATTGTCAATATGCAAGCGTCCCGCGGTGTCCAGGATGACTACGTCATGCCCCTGTTCGACCGCGTATTGCAGCGCCTCGTGGGCAATGCGCACCGCGTCCTTGCTGTTCTCTCTCACAAAAACCGGTACCTGCAGGCTTTGCCCCAGCACCTTCAACTGCTGCACCGCTGCCGGGCGATGCACGTCCGCCGCCACCAGCAACGGGCGGCGCCCCTGTTTGCGCAGCCACAGTGCCAGCTTCGCTGCGGTGGTGGTCTTGCCGGAGCCCTGCAGACCACACAACAGGATGACGGTGGGAGGCTTGGGCGCGAAACGGATACCTTCTGCCCCGTCACCGAGCAGGCTGACCAGCTCTTCATGCACGATTTTGATGACCTGCTGGGTGGCGGTGAGGCTTTGCAGCACCTCCTGCCCCACGGCACGCTCGCGCACCCGCGCGATAAAGTCCTTGACGACCTTAAAATGTACGTCCGCTTCCAGCAGGGCGATGCGCACTTCGCGCAGGGCTTCTTGGACGTCTTGCTCAGTGACTTTGCCCTGATTACTGAGCCTCCGAAAGACCTTCTGCAGTTTTTCCGTCAGGCTTTCAAACAAGTTTCTCGCCCACCGATTGCAAATCCGCTATAGTATACACTGCCATGCAAAACTTGTCAAACACCGAGGGAGATGCGTCGCTATAGCAAGGGAGCGGTCCCGCGCCTGCTATCGCGACTTCGTCGGCAGAAGTGCCCCGATTGCCTGCTTCCGAGTTCGCGAAGCAGAGAGCACCAACCGCTCCCTGCAGGGGACGTTACTCGCTGTCGCCGTTGTTTTTGGCTTCCTCTTGCTCTTCGTCGCTGCCTCGTGCGCGACGCCTGAAGGGGCGACGCAGTACAATCTGCTTATAATCCAGTCCCGCGGCTTGCAGTGCTTTATCCCACGACTCGAACCGGCGACGCGCTGCGGTGATGAGTGGGATGTCGATCTCTTCCACGTTCTTCGCGTTCAGAGGTACGCCCTGCTCGTACAGCTCGCGCACCCGCTGGATGATGGTCTCTTCGTCCCACTGGTGATAGCGTCGCACTTCCTGGTAGTCAATACCTGCGGCTTCTACCGCCTTGCGCCACGAGCCGAAGTGCTTGGGCTTAGTGGCAGCTGCGGCAAGCTGCGGGTCCAGGTTGGTGCTGACGTTGCGCCAGGAGAGGTCCTCGCCCTGCTCATACAGCTCGCGAATGCGCTCGATGATGCGCTGGCGGTTCCAGCTGCGGTACTTGCGCACCTTGTCGTAGTCAATGCCCGCTGCCTTCACCGCCTCGCGCCAGCTGCCATAGTAGCGCATGGCGGCGCGCATCAGGGACAGATGGTGGATCACCACGTTCGAGTAAGAAAGATCCACCCCTTCCTCTGCCAGCTGCCGAATATCTTCGGCTATACTCTCTTTGGTCCAGCGTTTGGATGTCATCAATGGTTCTACCCCCCGTACTGTGTCGAGCTGATGGATACCTTTCAGAAACGAAAAGGAAGCGACGTTCCTTTCGGAAACGCCGCCTCATGACGACCAGTCCGCTCGTTCGTTTGCTGGAACTCGCGGTACGTTGCGTTTTTCACTCATTACAATACAACATCTTGCATCGTTTTGCAAGGGGAAAACGGGAAACTTTTTCACACAAAAAGCAAAAAAGGCAAACGGTTCTACACTCGATACGTTACTGAGCTGGCGATAGGAAGCGCTCCTGCCTTTCACGAAACAGAACTCAGCCCATCACTCCATCAGCGGGGGAGGTTATCTACAGTGATCCCAAGGGTTACTCTCTGTGTGCTGGCGATTTGCGCGACAGCCCTGACCGAAGCGCAAACGAGGACGTCTCAGAACGCGGAAGAATGGCAGATAGAGAACGCTTCCATCCGCGTTGCTCTGCAGCCCGCTGCAGGTTCGTTCTCGGTACTGGATAAGAGGTGTGGTTACCTCTGGAAGCAGCCGCAAGAGAGCAGGTTTTCCGTGCGCAATGTGCAGGCGATACCGGAGGGGGTGCGTTTGGAAACCGACCTGTTTCTGGATGAAGGGAAGAGGAGCATTCTCCGGGTCACTCTGCGCGTGCCGCCTCGAGGCGCCGAGCTGCACATCACAGCGGAAGCGGTACCACCTGACGCACCCTTCTCGGGGATGCTGTTCCTCGCGCCGCTGATGCTGGATACCCCTCGCGGCGCGCTGGCTATCGCCGATTATTCCAACGGTCACCTGTACCCGCTGGACATCAAGCCCTTTCCTGCACGCTGGCTGGCACTGGACAGACTGGACCTGCCGATGGTGGGGCTGGTGGATACGGAAAAAGGGTTTGGTTACGCACTGATTGTAGAAACCCCCGACGATGGAGTGCTGGAGTGCAAGCACTATCGCGCAGGTGAGCGCGAGGTGGCGGCGCCGCAAATAGGCTGGTGGGGACAGAAGGGCAGATTCGCCTACCCCCGACGGATTGTCTACCACTTCGTCGCGCAGGGCGGCTACGTGGCGATTGCCAAAGCCTATCGCGCATACGCCAAAGACAAAGGGCTGCTGATCACCCTGCGTGAGAAGGCGAAGCGCAACCCGAACCTGCACAAGCTGTTCGGCGCGGCAGATGTGTGGGGTGTGTGGGGAGTGGACTATGTCCAGTTTGTGCGCGAAGCGAAGATGCTGGGCGTGGAGAAGCTGATTTTACACGGCACTGCCCAGCGTGAGGCGATGCAGAAAGCGGTGGATGCCGGCTATCTGACCAGCGAATACGACAACTACACCGATATTCTGCCTGTAGACAGCGAGCAGAAGGTAGACTCGAACCATGACCTCCTGCCCGACAGCGCGGTACTGAAAGCCGACGGCGAGCGCATGACTGCCTGGCGCACGATGGAGGGGTTGCAGTACATGAAGCGTTGCCCCGCCCTGTGGCTTCGCGCCGCGCAGAAGGTGATACCCGCCGCCCTGAAAAACCATCCCTTCCTCGCCCGTTTTATCGACGTCACGACGGCAGAAGGGCTTTATGAATGTTATGACCCCAAACATCCGCTCACACGCACGGACAAACGGGAATGCGGGCAGAACTTGCTGGCTTACGTGCGCTCACTGGGGCTGGTTGTTGGTGGCGAGCATGGCATCTGGTGGGGTGTGCCGTATCAGGACTACATCGAGGGCATGATGAGCAGTTACCAGTTCTCCTGGCCCGCCGGACACCTGATTCGTCCGCAAAGCAAGGAACAGCGTTTCACCGACCCCTGGGGCAACCAGCTGCCACCCTGGAGCGAGTACGAGAAGTGGGGCATCGGGCATTCGTACCGCATCCCGCTGTGGGAACTGGTGTTCCATGACTGCGTGGTATCCACCTGGTACTGGGGCGACTCGTCCGACTGGCTGCTGCAAGCTGCCCCGGAGATTACTGATAGAAAAGACCTGTTCAATATCCTGTACGGCACCATTCCGCTGATGTGGCTGGACATGCAGGGGGCGTGGAACACTGACAGGCAACGGTTTGTGCGCACCTATCGCCTGACGAGCAAGCTGCACGAAGCGGTCGCCACCCAGGAGATGCTCAGCCACGAGTTCCTGACGCCTGACCGCGCCGTACAGCGTACCCGCTTCGCGGACGGTACCGTGTGCGTGGTCAACTTCGGCGAGCAGCCTTACACACTGAAGGTAAACCACCACAGCGTGGTTCTGCCCCGGTACGGTTTCTGGGTGAAAGGGCCTCGCATCGAGCAGAGCAGGGTGCTGGTGAACGGGGAAGTGGTGACCACCGTGCGGGCAGACGGCTACTTCTTCCGCGAGACCCCTTCCGAATGGCTGTTCCTGCGACGGATGAACAACGAGCAGGTGCGCGTAGAAGCCTTTGCCAGACGTGGCAGGGTGAGGCTCGACCTGCGTCAGGTGGTGAAAGGGTGGGACAGACGCACCCTGCTGGTCTACAGCGTTTCGTCTCAGCAGGGAGAGCGGGGAGCGCAAGTAGCCCATGATTGGCTGGGCGATGGACAGTTGGATCTGGCTGTGGGCACCGACTGGCGAAACAAGAGTTTCTACGACATCCTGTGGGGCAGGCACACGCGCCTCCCCGACGTGACGCTAGATCTGCGAGTGCAGACCCCTCAGCCGGTGCAGGGCAAACCGATAGCGGTACAGCTGATCGTGCGAAATAGAGGGTTCGCTCCCGCGCCTGATACAAGGCTGGCGATCTACGCTGATAAAAGGACATCCTCGCATCGACTCTGGCAGGGCAAGGTGGCTCTGAACGCCCGTGCCGAGCAGACGTTGACTCTGCAGCTCGACTCCTCGCGTCTGGATGGCAACCGCCTCTTGATTGCCGAAGCGACGCTGGGCGAAGGCGTGAAGGAGATTGCGGCAGGTTTCAACTTCTCCAGCGTCCCCCTGCAAGTACAGCGCGACCTGAGCCGTTGGGATGTGCGCCGAATACTGCGCGTGGAATCGGGCGCACTGGATAGGGAAGACGAGGTCGTGGTGGTGTCTGTGACGGGTGCGCCGTTTGCTACCGAGTCGGTGCGTGCTTACCTGCTGCATGAATCGGGCAAACCGGTGAAGGAGATCCCTGCCCAGTGCGATCGTATCGACGGGCGCACGGAGGTGGCTCTGCTGATTCCGGGCAAAATGCCTGCGGGCAGCGTGCAGCGAGTGGCTCTGTATGCCATGCGCCGGACAGGTGCGGTGTTACCACCCCGACCACCGTATCCCTGGTCTGCAGAACAACCTTTCGTCTGGCGGGAGACCTACAGTCTGCGCCTGCGCGACGGCGTCCCTCGCGACATCGCCGCCGCGAATCCCGATGTGTATCGCCGACCTGTTGCCAGTGCTCGTCTTGACCAGCCTTTCGGAGAGCCGTTCATCAGGCAACTGGTCTTCTCCTCTGCCCGAACGGGCTGGGTAGAGGAACAGGGCACCAAACCCGCTCAGGTAGAACTGCTGGCGCATGGGCCGGTACGCACGGTCGTTCGAGTGCAGCGGGAACTGCAGGGCGGGGTGACCTACACCAAGCGCTACACGTTCTATCCGCAGTACTTTGACGTAGAGATAGAGACCAGCACGAGCGAAGGCACCTATAGCCGTGCCTTTTACGCGCAGGAAGGGGAGTACAGGGATAGCGGAGGCGTCACGGCGCGAGTGGACGGCAAAGGCGATGCCGAGGGTGTCCTGGGTGCCACCAGAGAGCCGCGCTGGTACGCGGTGTATGCGCCTCGCTGGGCGCACGCCTGCCTCGCGCTCACTCCGGCAGAGACGATTGTCTACTGGGATAGTTCGGCAATGGGAGGTATCGGCTTCAACACGAGCAGCACTCGTGGAGTTCGCTTGCGCTACGTGATACTGCCCGGGGCGAAGGACGCTTCCTTTGCTGAGCAGTGGTATCTGCGGGCGCGAGAGCCTGTTCGTGTAGGCATCGAGGAGTAGTTTGTTCAGTCTGATTCCTGCCTTCATCCGCTGGAAGGCGAGGCACCCACCAAGCCGTTGGTACCCTCGCGCTGTCTACCTGGCACCTGCCCCTTTCCCAGCGCAGGCAGGAGGAGAGACTGGGGTGATGTCGAACCAGCGCAGGAGATGACTTTGCTGCTTCGCGGTTTGCGAGAACACATGTGGGGCGCGAGAAAAGACTGTTTGCCAGATGGAGGTTTGACAAACTCATGTGGCGTTCGCTGGGGGTATCGGTAGAAGAACTACGATGTGACGTAGCCCTCGTGTGTGGTCAGTCCTTTCGCTGGAAGCCGATTGCGGAGAACGAGTGGAGGGGCGTTATCGGCTCCTACGTGGTGACCTTGCGCCAGACGGCGGAGGACGTTCTCTACTATTCTATCCCAGACGACAATATCGCCCCTCTTCTCCGCGATTACTTCCAGCTGCATGTGCCGCTCGCGCCACTATACCGCCAGTGGAGTCAGGCAGATGCTCGCTTCGCCAGCATCGCTCCAGCCTTTCCGGGGCTGCGTGTATTGCGTACAGAACCCGTGGAGTGTCTTTTCAGCTTTCTGTGCTCCAGTGCGAACAACATCCCGCGCATCACGCGCATGATCGATTCCCTCTGCCGACGCCATGGGGAGAAACTGGCTGAGGTGGATGGCGTGGGGTACTATCGCTTTCCCACGGTGCACGTGCTGGCAGAAGCCCGCGAAGAAGACCTTTTTGCGCTCGGTTTTGGCTATCGGGCAAGGGTGGTTGTGCAGGCGGCGAAGCGTCTTCGCGAACAGGGGGAAGAGTGGCTGTACCGCTTGCGTTACGCGCCGTATGAAGAGGCACATCACGCGCTGACGACTCTGCCCGGTGTGGGGCACAAAATCGCCGACTGTGTGTGCCTGTTTGCGCTGGACAAGCCGCAGGCGATACCGGTGGACACCCATGTATGGCAAATCGCACGGCGCGACTACCTGCCTGAGCTGCGGGGGCGCAGCCTCACCGAAAAGGTATACTGGCAGGTGGGTGACTTTTTCCGGGCGCGTTTCGGCGCATACGCGGGCTGGGCGCACAACGTGCTGTTCGCCGCCGAACTGCCAGCGTTTCGATCCCGGAACCGGTAAGCGGTACTGGTATGATAACGTCTGATGGATAGCATGGGCAAAAGGTGGGTGGTCTCTCATGCGAGCGATAACCATAGAACTACCCGATGAGGTAGCCGAACTTTTATCACCAGAGGAAAGACAGCGACTCGCGTTACAGACATACGTTCTCACGCTCGTGCAAAAGCACCGTATGAGCATATCGCGTGGTGCCGATCTGCTTGGCATGTCTCTGGTCGACTTTGCGAAGCCGCTGGGAGAACAGGGTGGTGTGTAGATTTGCTACCGCTGTTTTTCGCAAAGGTTTACCTGCCACAGTCTGTTTATCAGGAAATACTCAGGGGAGAGCAGCGTGTTGGATCGGCGGAATTACATCAGGTAACTGGTAGCTGGTTGGTTCTGGTGCAGTCGGAACCTGTTCCCGCAGAGATTCCTTCCGCACTGGGCATGGGGGAACGAGAAGCACTGAGCATTGCACTTCGCGCCTCAAGGAGCGAGTCGTTGTGCTTCTTGATGACCTGCTGGCACGTCGCTGGGCGCAACAGCACAACATTCCGGTCCTGGGGACGTTGGGAATACTGAAACTGGCGAGGGAAACCGGGGTGGTGCCTTCGCTTCAGCCTCTCTTGGAGAATCTGTCTGAAGCAGGTTTCCGCATGAAGCACGATCTATATATCCGAATAATGCGTCAGGTGGGAGAGAGCGACACGGAGTAAACTCGCAGGATACCTCTCATGCTCTCACGAATGATTCCCTCACAAAACCAGCTTTACGGAGGCTGCGGGCAATGGCGCGAGTAGTGGTGGTAGGCAGTGCCAACATGGACATGGTGGTGCGAGCACCACGCATTCCCCGACCGGGCGAGACCATCGTGGGGTCGCAGTTTGTGATGGTGCCGGGCGGCAAGGGGGCGAATCAGGCGGTAGCGGCGGCGCGACTGGGGGCGCATGTGACCTTTGTGGCGCGGGTCGGCAACGACCTTTTTGGCGACCACAATCTGGAAGGCTATCAGCGAGAGGGGATAGACTGCCGATTCATCGTGCGTGATGAAGAAACCCCATCTGGCGTGGCACTGATAGCGGTGGATGCCGAAGGACAGAATGCGATTGTGGTAGCTCCGGGCGCGAACATGCGCCTGACTCCAGAGGACGTAGAGCGCGCCGAGGAGGCAATCGCCAGAGCAGATGTGGTGCTGGCGCAGCTGGAGGTGCCGATACCTGCGGTCACCCGCACCGCCGAACTGGCGCACCAGCACGGCAAGCGGATGATACTGAACCCTGCTCCTGCACCTCGCCAGCCTTTGCCTCCCGAACTGCTGCGGCATGTGGACATCCTGACGCCCAATGAAACAGAGGCGCAGAGCATCTGTAACGCTCCCGACTACGCCTCTCCCGAGGCGATGGGGCAGGCGTTGCGTGGGCTGGGTGTGCCGGTAGTCATCATCACGCTGGGCGGAGAGGGGGTACTGCTTCAGGACGCCGACGGCGTGCAACGGATGCCCGCGTATCCTGTTCAGGCGATAGATACCACAGCAGCAGGGGACGCCTTCGCAGGCGCGCTGGCAGTGGCGCTGGCGGAGGGCAAGAGCGTGGAGATGGCGGTGCAGTTCGCACAGCGCGTGGCTGCACTATCGGTCACCCGCCTGGGAGCACAACCTTCGTTGCCCTACCGTGCGGAGGTGGACGACTTTTCTCGTTCAAGCTGAGGTCAAATATTCATCCTCTTAAAAACCTTTTCCGGTATCGAACGAATCACCAGCATCACCAGCCACCAGATGGCGGGCACATAAGCCACATCTTTGCCTTGCAGTATCGCCTGCACGCTCTCCTTCGCCACGCGCTGGGGAGAAGCGAGGAAAGGCAGTTTGTCTCGTCCCCACGTCATGCGGGTGTCGATGAAGCCGGGTTTGAGGGTGGTCACCTGTACCCCTCGTTTGCTCAGGCGGTTGCGCAAGCCCTGCAGGAAGAGGGAAAGACCACCTTTCGCCGCGCCGTAAGGATAGTTTTGCGCTCGCCCACGATCGCCCGCCACCGAGCTGACGCCGGCGATGAAACCCTTGCTCTGCTCTTCGAAGTAGCACGCCGCCAGCGTCAGCAGAGAGGCTGCGCCGGTGAAGTTGACGTCAATCAGCCGCCGCACCGCCTGCGGTTCGCGAAAAGCCTCTTCCAGCCCGTCCATCGTGCCCGCTACCCACACCACGCCGTCCAGGCCGCCCAGCACGCGAAGCACCTCCTGCCAGAAGGCTTCGTGAGTCTCTACAGCAGCGGCATCGAACCGCCCTGTGTGCACGCTCGCGCCGAAACGCACCTGCACGTCGCTGGCGACCCGCTGCAGCTCGTCCATATCCCGTCCCGCCAGAAAAAGCGTATCGCCAAGACGGGCGAACTCGTGCGCCATGTAGCGCGCCAGCGGAGAGGTGGCTCCCACAACCAGTACCCGCCTCATTTCGCTACCTCCATCAGACGCAGGCGACGCGCCAGGTCGGACTGCAATACCCCTTGAGGGTCTACCTGCGCCTTCACCGCCTGCCAGCGTGGCAGCTGCGGGTAGGTGGCGTGGAAGGTCTCCGCCGACATCCGCGCGTCTTTCGCCAGATACAGCCTGCCTCCCGCCTCGACCACGATTTGGTCCAGTTTATCCAGCACCTCCAACAGCCCGTTGCGCATCGGAAAGTCCAGCGCGATGGTATAGCCTGGCATCGGGAAGGAGAGGAAGCCTCCACTGCTCTCGCCCATGCGTTTCAGCACGGAGAGAAATGGGTACTGTTTGCTCTGTTGCGCGATGCGAAGGATGCGCTCGAGGTTCTGGACGCCATTCTCGTACGGCAGCACGCACTGCCACTGCACAAAACCTCGCCTGCCGTACGCCCGGTTCCACTGCAGAATGCTGTCCAGCGGGTAGAAGTAGGTGTTGTAATCTACCACCACACCCTCGCGACCGGGATGTATGGCGTAGTAAGCCCCATTGAACGCCTTCAAGGAGAGGGGGTTTAGCACGAACTCCGGCAGGTCTATCGGCACGCTCTTGTCGCGCTTGTGGGGGATGGTGAAAGGGTTCTGACGTCTGGTGGGGGGCAAATCGTCCACCTTCGCATGCTTGCCGAACATCAGCACCCCCCTGCCGAAGCCTCTGCCCTGCGCGACACAGTCCAGCCATGCCACCGAGTACAGATAATGCTCGTCGCGCTCGTGGAAGGTGCGCAGGGTCTCATCCAGGTCACGCGTGCGCACGTAGTCCACTACCATCCAGCCAGTATCCACCTGGCGCAGCTGCAGTTCCACCTCTAGCGTGATGCCTGTCAAGCCCATCCCGCCGATGGTGGCGAAGAAGAGTTCGGGATTCTGCTCGCGTGAACAGCGCACCCTCTCCCCCGAAGGCAGAAGCAGTGTCAACGAGCGCACGAAATTGCCGATGGAACCATCGTGGTGGTGGTTTTTGCCGTGCACGTCGCACGCGACGCACGCCCCCACTGTGCAGAACTTGGTGCCCGGCGTCACCGGCAGGAACCATCCGCGCGGCAGGAAGGTGGAGATGATGTCTGCCAGCGACACGCCCGCCTCACACCGCACCACACCTGTGCTTTCGTCAAAGGCGAGGAAACGGTCGATGCGCTCCATCAGGATAATCCCGCCCTCGCTGTTGAGCGCGGCATCGCCGTACGCCCGCCCCAACCCGCGTGGCAGGAAACCGTTCGGCTCGGCGTGTTGCAGCGTGCCTACCACCTCTCCCACCCGCTCCGGGCGATAGAGGTGGCACAGGGCGCGTGGATACCGTCCCCAGCCGGTTACCTGTTTGTGGAGTGTGAAAGAGGTCATCGTGGAAGCAGTTCGCCCTGTACCAGCAAATATCCTACAGCAAGGGCAGATAGAAACAGGCTGACCTGCAAGGACGGTGCAATGGCGTCAGCCAGATAGGTGACGAACCGGTAGTGCACCCCCGGCCACAGCTGCGGAGGGGTTCATGCCCGGAAACGGGTTCTCGCGCATCATCACTCACCCACATTATGATACTCGTGTTCCCAGCATGGAAGCAATCACTCCCGACAGAGCCAGCGATAGCCCTACCAGTAGCCATCCCCACCACTTCCAGCGGCGCGTGCTGAACACCTGCAGGAACAACACCGCTCCCATGATAGTCAGCAGGTCTACGGCAACTCTGCCCTGTGGGTGGTTCTGGGGGTCGCCCAGCACTCCCAGATAGGTTCCCGTTGCCGACAAACCCGTGAGCATCAGCAGAACCGCCGCTGTCCGTTCCCCGGAGCGCAGTTCGGCCCCAATGGTAATCAGCACCAGCATCGCCCCCAGCAATCCGGAAAGCTCCAGACCGATGGGCATCCAGTGCGACCAGTTGTGCGCACCAAGGATCACGGTGAACAGCGGCAACAGACAGGCAATAAACAGAGGCACGTACCAGTATGCCACCTGCCGGAACTGCGGACGTGGGGGAAGCACCTCCAGTTTGACCGGTATATCAATGCGCTTTTCGCCGTTCACAAACTGTACCACGTCGGCTAAAGCTCCCTGTGCAGAGACCATGCCCGTGTCGGCGGTCAGGGTCACCACCTGCTGTTTGCGATCGAGCACAGTGGGGTGCACATACAGCCAGCCCGGGTGAGACACCAGCCTCGCATCCAGCGGCTTACGATTCGTGGAGCGTACCACCACTCTGGCGGTACATTGCTCACCCTGGCGCACCGGACCGAGCGAAACCTCCTGAGGTTCCACCCGAGCGATGGCGGAGCGTGGACTTTCGGGTGCAGCACGGGGAGAAGGCTTCTGGCGTTGCTGCACGCCATACGCCTGCGACGAGACCACCGCGAGCGTTTCATCTCCTGCTTCGGGCAGCATCACCTGCACGCGACGCAGCGCCTGGGCGAACTCCCCTGCTGTGGGATAGCGGTCGTCTTTGCGCTTAGCCAGCGCGCGCTCTATCACCGTCTGCAGGGCGGGCGGCGCGTCGGGCACAAACTGCTGCAAGGGCGGCGGTTGCTGTTTCTGCACCGCCTCCTGCCACGAGAAGGGGTTCTTCGGGTTCGTGGCGTTGAACGGGCGGCGACCGGTGACCATCTCGTACAGCGTCACGCCTACTGCCCACAGGTCGGAACGATGGTCCGATCGCTCTTCCTCCTCGAAGTCTTCGGGTGCCATATATACGTAGGTCCCCGCTCCGCCTGCGTAAGAGCCTGTGCCCAAAATGGTCGCCAGCCCGAAGTCCACCAGTTTCACCACGCCGTCTTTGCGTATCAGGATGTTGCCCGGTTTGATGTCGCGATGGATAGTATGGTTGCGGTGAGCGTAGTCCAGCGCATCCAGCACCTGAATGGCGATATCCAGCGCCTGTCGGACGGGTAGTTTGCCCTGCTGGCGCAACAGCTCCTGCAGGTTGATGCCGGGCACATACTCCATGGCGATGAGGATTTTGCCGTCCACCTGGTCCACGCTATGCACGCGCACAATGTTGGGATGATTCAGGCGGTCCAGCAGGCGAGCCTCCTCTAGAAAACGCTCCATGTCACCCGCCTGAACGTTGATTTCCTTCAGCGCGACCTGTTTGCGCAGCAACGAGTCCCACGCGAGGTACACAATGCCCGTCGCGCCGTAACCCAGCACATCCACACGCTCATACTTACCGATGGGGCTGAGAGGCATTGTCGGTTCCCCCTAGCACAGCACGGAAGACAGTCAGCTTCCCTGCGTCTATCACGTACACCGAGCCGTCTGAACCCACTGCGAGCGCTGCCGGTCGTTTGAGCTTCCCTTCGCCAATGCTTCCCAGAAAAGCTCCATCCGGACGATACTTGAGAATGCGTCGGCTCACACGGTCGCACACATAGAAATTGCCCTGCGAATCGGTAGCGAAGTAGACCATATCCGGTTTGATTTCGGGGTTGGCAGCCGCTTCGAACGGTGCGCTGGACGCCATGAGGATCTTCCCTTCTGGCGAGATGCGCAGCACCCTACCCTGTTCGCTCATGGCATACAGGTTGCCATCCGGCGCCACGACCAGAGGTGCGCCGCGCAACGGCTTGCTGGAAAGTACCCGAGGTTCTGTGTATCGCACGCTGGCGAGGTCCACTACAGGCGGTGGTGGCGGCAGCGGAGGCACAGGCTTTGGTTTGCTGATCACGGACATCCACACCAGCACACTGGCTACAACCAGTGCGAGTGCACCTCCGAAAGCCATCTGCCGAGGCGAGATGCGCTGCGTGAAACGGGCTATCTGACGCAGGGGGTCACGCACCGTAGGCAGTTCAGAGACGGTCTGCAGCTCTTCCTCCTCACAGGGGGCAGGTATCTCGCGCATATCCGCTGCCAGCAGCACGGTGATGTTATCCTGCCCACCCTGTGCATTGGCGGCATCAATCAGACTGCGACAGGCGCGCTCGGGGTCCTGTCGGTATTGGCGCAGCAGGCGCACTATCTCCTCTTCCCACACCATGTTCGTCAAACCGTCGGTGCACAGTATCAGCACATCTCCCGGCTCCACCTTTGTCGAGACCACATCGGGTGTGTAATCGACATTCGTTCCAACGGCGCGGGTCAACATGTGTCGGAAACGGCTGTGGCGAGCCTGCTCCGCGCTCATTCCGCCTGCGCGCACCTGCTCGGCGACGAAGGTGTGGTCCTCCGTTAACGGCAGGAGCTGGTCGCCGCGCAGGATATACGCGCGACTATCGCCCACGCTCGCTATCCATGCTTCCATGTTCCGCACCAGCGCCATCACGAGGGTCGTGCCCATGCCCTCATACTCGGGATACTCTTCGGCGCGTTGCTGGATAGAAATATGGGCTGCTTCGACTGCGAAGCGTAACAGGGCAGAGGCGTCGGCATACGTCACGTTGTTCAGTATCGCTTGCGACGCCGCCTCCACCGCCGCACGGCTGGCAACCTCTCCGGCGTTACGCCCACCCATGCCATCCGCAATGATCAGTGCGAAATCATACACACCGCGCAGCTGCGCCGCGTTCAGGATGGCGTAGCTGTCTTCGTTATGCGCTCGTACTTTGCCCACATCGGTGGCGGCAGCCACCTGCCAGAGAGGTTTCTTTCCCGTCATCAGGCTTGCCATTCCTCTACTCCACATCCTGTCGAATAGTCCACGCCACGTACAGCACAAACAGCACCAGCGCAGCCAGCACTACGAATCGGAACAGTCCTGCCAGAACGTTCATGGTGATTCCCCGGTGATGTCGAAGCGCATATTCGTCTTTCCCACACAGATAACGTCGCCTGAGCGCAGGCTGAGCGGTTGGTGCGGGAAAAGACGGTTCTCGTTGACCATAGTACCCGATACGCTGCCCAAATCCTCGAGCACCCACTCGGTGCCGTTCCAGCGGATGACCGCATGACGCATCGCAATCTCCGGCTCTTTCAGCACAATGTCCGCCGTGAGCGCACGCCCTATCAGCACCTCACGGGGCAACGGGATAACCTCCTGTTGCGGGGTATCGGGGTGCAGGGTCAAGTAGGCAGTCGGGCGTTGGGAGATCGTTTCCGCTGCAGGCGTCTCGCGTTTCTCCGCAGGTGGTTCGGCACTTTCAAAAATCAGCACCGTCTTGCCCATGCGGATACGGTCTCCGGAGCGCAGTACCCTGTTATCCACCCGTTGCTCGTTCACGTACAGCCCGTTGGTGCTTTGCAGGTCGTAGATAACATAGTTGCCCGTCATCGCATCCCACTCGATACGAGCGTGTCGGCGTGAGACCTGTCGGTCAGCGTCCAGCACCAGGTCGCAACCCGCACTGCGCGAACGTCCTACAACCACCGGACGGTTCGCCAGAGGCATCAGCGTTGTGCCGTCCTCGCTTTTCAGCACCGCCCGGGCAGCCACGTCGGAAGCGACATCGGTGGCGGAAAAGGCAGGTGAGCTGGCAACGTTAGTCGCTTCCTCCACCGGCAAGGATGACGGAGTCAATGTTGCTGCTGGAAGGGGGACAGAAGGGTCAAATTTGGCGATAATACGCAACGCCTGTCGTGGGGCGGAGGCAGAGGGGGCAGCTTGTGCAACCACTTCGCACACGATGCCGCCGCGCAGGCGGTAACCTTCCTGTTGCAGCTCCTGCCACAGCGCATCCGCCAGATCCTGCGGCTGCAGGAAGGTAAGGTATGCCTCCTGCTCCTCGGGATTCTGTAGCGCGATTTCCAGCTTATAGCGATTAGGAACGTACAGCTCGCCGTCCAGTCCCTCGATACAGTGTTCCTCAGCGGCAGCGACCAGCCGACGAAGCACCTCGCGGGGCGGTAGCTCACCTCCCGCGCCAAAAAGCCCCTCGTACCAACTCCCAAACAGCGTGTTGATGCGTTCAAACAGGTTGCGCACGCGATCCTCACCTTCCTGCACAGCACTGCATGGATTCTACCGTATGTCCAGCGCTCCGGGATAACGACCGAAGACGGGTTTGCAGATGTTTGGGAACATGGGCAACACCTGCTACGCTAACCATTATACGCCCCGAAGGTGGAACGATGCAAGACATGTGGTGTCTGGAGTGGTGCATGCTGTGCCGTGACCACAGTACTACAGAACGCGACAGAGCACACCCCTGTGGGTTTGTAACCTGTGGAGAGGACGGAGCGTATCCCTCTCCGCCCGAACAGATAGAGGTTTACGCTCCGCCAGGACCTCAGTTCTTAGTCTTTCCAGAGCAGTGCGCCCCGGTAACCGCCCCGACAGTACACCGGATACGAATCGTCCGCCCAGAAGTTTCTGTCGGACTTGGCATGACCGTCCGCATACACAAAATTGATGGAGCCGACGGGCTTATTGGCGGGACCGGTCACGTGGTGTACGGGAATACCGTACATCCATCCGCTGGTGGGGTCGGAGGCACACCAGAAGGGTCCCTCGCCGTTCACGGTAATGCCGTAGAACGACGCCCACATCATGGCGATGGAATCCGCAAAGATTGCCACAGAAGCGGGTGAGCCGATGGATCCGAGTGTGCGCGGGGTGCACTGGTTACCGATGACATACTCATTGAAGCCGTAGGTGATGCAGTAGTCGGGGAGCAGTCCGTTGGCTTCCACGTAGTTCGCCACATAGTATCGGCAGTCACCCACCTGAGGACACCACGGACACATGCTCTGGGTACGTCCTGCGCCAATGCTGGGGCACTGGAATACCCCTTTGTTCTTGATGTACGGCATCAGCGCTCCGGTCCAGATCAGGGTGGGCTGATCCGGATTGCTGCACGAGGGTGCACCGCCCGGTCCGCCGGGCCAGGGGTTCCACACGAAGGTCTCGTCGTAGTCCTGAATGTACATGTTGTGCGCGAGACCGATCTGCTTCGTGTTGGACAGGCAACCGGTCATGCGTGCCTTTTCCCGGGCTTGAGCGAACACCGGGAACAGAATCGCCGCCAGGATAGCGATAATCGCTATCACGACGAGCAGTTCGATGAGCGTAAAACCACCGCGTTTCATGGGTGTAACCTCCTTCGCTTTGGACATTGTTTGGGTTCTGTTATAGCAATCGTGCGAAACGCTCATTTGTTATGTAACACTTCACTGTATCAGCTGCTGGATGCTTGACAACATACGGGGAAGCGTTATCCCGGCACGCGCTCGCACGAGTTGCGTACGACCAGTTCCACCGGCAAGTACTCCACGCCGCCCGGCTCGTTCGCCGGCGAGCGCATCAGGTTCAACAACCTGTCCACCGCCCGCTCGCCCATTGCGTAAAGCGGTTGGCGCACCACGGTGAGCGGCGGCTGCAGGTGCGCTGCCGAAGAGGGGTCATCGAAACTAATGATGCTCACATCTTCAGGCACGCGCAGGCGCAAGGTGCGTATCAGGCTCAGCACCTCTAATGTGAGATAGTATCCCGCGCAGAGGAATGCGGTCACCCCATCCCGGCGCAGCAACAGGGATGTGAGATGGTGTCTTGCCTCTTCGCTCAGGTGTCGGTTGGAACGCGGGCGCACGATCCAGTCTTCCTCTACCGCGATTCCCCGCTCTTCCATCGCCTGCAGGTAGCCCTGTAGCCGGTCGCGGCAGTTGGTGGCGGATTCTTTGCCGTTGACGTAGGCGATACGTTCATGACCCAGCCGAAGCAGGTACCCGACAGCCATCCGTGCTCCGCCGATGTTATCGCTATCCACGCAGGCGAAAGGCGCATTCTTCCACGATGCCCCCAGCACCACGAACGGTACGCCCTTCACCAACAGGCGGTGCAGAGTGTCGTAACCCTTCTCGTCGGGTATCAGGAAGATAAAGCCCGCATCGGGATAACGGCGTACGACCTGCTCGTAGCCTTCGTACAGGGCAGGCTCTACCACCAGCGTGTAACCGTCCCGGATAGCTCTATCCCGGAACGCATGGAAGGGCCAGCGCAGGTAGGTATCTTCTTCCAGATGTTCCGCGAAGGGAGGCACCATCACAACCGTGGCGCGGTCTGTGGTGCGCACGGAAGGATGCCTGGCTCGCACATATGTGCCCGAACCTACCCGACGCACCAGCACGCCTTCCCGTACCAGTTCCTGAATGGCGCGGTTGACCGTCATCTGGCTCACGCCGAACTGCCGGGCAATTTCACGCTCACTGGGGATGCGTTCCCCTTCGCACACCCTGCGCTGGGCGATGAGCAGCTCGATATGCTTCTGGATGCGCCGGTAGCGCGGTTCGGACACAGGCATCGTCGTCACCGCAATTGTTCTATAACTTTGAATTCATTATATATCACTTTGCTGAATATGTCAAGGAGATGGCTTCGGTACATCGCATCGAAAACCTGCTTCGTGTCTCCTTGTGAGGGAGCGTAGCAACCGAAGCCATCTCCTCTGCGAAGGAGTGTCCCAGTGCACAGAGGGGTCCTTAAAGGCGTCGGCGAGCGTAAAGTGACTTCTGGTGTGCAGAGAATCATTCCTCCTAACCCAGATGTAATATCCGTGTGGGGTAACGCAACCCACTCTGAGAGAGACGACGTGCCTGCGGCACGAAAGGGTCGCCCGCGCGATAGTCGGTGAAAGGGCGGGTGAGCCCGTCACGAATGGTGATAACCCTTTGTGCAGGGATGTAAAACATCTTTTCCGCTTCTTGCTTCTTTTGGCGGCGGATATTCTGTGGCATTTCAATCTGCTGTCCGTCTATAGCGATCTGTGTTTTTCGCTCGTCATAAACTCCTGACATCCCCTCGCCGAAATACAGTTCGAGAAACTGGTAATCTCTCCGTTCCAGCGCAGCTTGAACCGCCGCAGCTCCGCCTTCACCGCGCTGATGTCCACCAGCAGCTTGAACAGCTGTAGAAAAAGGCTTTTACCTGTTGCCTGCGGACCGACCAGCAGGGTCAGATTACCGAACTCCACCTGCCCTTCTTGGATGGGTCCGAATTGGGAAACCCTCAGGCTTTTCAGGGTGTCTCTCTGGCTTCCTTCTCCAGCTTCTGCTTATCGATCATATCGCAGGGGATGGGTACCAGTTTGGGAACCTGCTCACCACGCAGGTGTTTGGCGACCATCTCTACCACCGTACTGCCAATTCGGCGCGGGAACTGCACCGCATCCGCCTTGAGCGGGCTGCCCCGCAGGATTTCGCGCCGCGCCTCGGGGTCGCCGTCATAGCCGACGATCACCACGTTCGTGCGCCCCATACTCTCCACTGCCTTCAACGCGCCCAATGCGGTACTGTCATTGATGGCAAAGATGCCTGCGAGGTCGGGATATTTTTGCAGCATGGTCTCGGTGACCGCCATCGCTTTGTCGCGTACGCCGTCGCCGGGAGGACGGTCTACCACCTGAATACCCGGATATTTGCTGATGGCTTCCAGAAAACCCCGCGTGCGATCTTGCACGCTGGTCACTACAGGATGGTCTATAATCACTATCTTGCCCTTGCCGTTGAGCAGCTTCGCCATATACTCACCGGCGAGCCTGCCGCCCTGCACGTTATCAGAGGCGACGTGGCAGACCACCTCTCCCCCCTGCGCGGCGATGTCGGCGGTGAAAACGGGCACTTTCGCTGCATTCGCCTTCTTCACCGCGCCCGCGATGCCCGCCGAGTCCACCGGGCAGATAATCAGTGCATCCACCCCGCTGGTGAGGAAGTTCTCTACCTGTGCGGTCTGGTCGGCAAGATTGAACTCCGCGCTCTGGACGAGCAGTTCGATGCCTTCCTTCTGCGCCGTCTCGCGCATGGCAGCTTCCAGTTCCTGATAGAAAGGATGCTGCTTGGTGAGCAGGGTCACGCCCACACGCCACTTTTTGTCCTCGGTGGGAGCTGTGGTCTGCGTTTGCTGCTTGCTGCAGCCTGTTATCAACAAAAGGGCAACAGCGAGTAGAAGCACCGCATGGTAACGCATGATGTGCCTCCTGATAACGATAGCAATCTGATTAAAATCCTGTTCGCTCTGGGGAAGGGGTCTTCCTCCAGCATGTTGGGGTGAGGTTACTCTGCGGCTTCACCGGCTGGGACGGGGCTTCGCCGTGGAGAGGGGTTCATTCCTGGGACCCTTGACAACCAGGGGGTAGCAATATCATGAGGACAGAAAACAGCAGCGGACTTTTCGCCAAACGAGCAGGTGGACTTCGAACAACTGCTCAGCCGGTCGTTCAGCGAGCTGGAACTGCCCGAAGAGCCCGGTTGGGGACTGTTTGCCCCCTCTGGCAACTCTCTGCAGATACAGGTGTGGATCACCGACCGGCAGGGCAGGCTGGGTCGGGTGGAGTTCCACAACGCCGAGACGTGGCAGCTGGTCGGCAGCATCTGGGCGAACACTTATCGCACGGAAGCGGTAGGGGTGTTTTCCGTTCCGGCAGACCTGCGTGCCTGCCCCCACTGTCGTCACAACGTTTTGCCTGTGATGCGCCGATACGCCTCGCGATACTTCTCGGCGGTCTTTGTTACCACCTCCTCCGGCAGGTTGGGCGCGGGAGGGGTCTTATCCCAGCCGGTGCTCTCCAGCCAGTCGCGCACGTACTGTTTGTCGAAGCTCGGCTGGGAGCGACCGGGCACGTAATCATCCACCGCCCAGAAACGCGAGGAGTCGGGGGTGAGCACCTCGTCAATCAGCAAAATCCGCCCGTCCTTTTCGCCGAATTCGAACTTGGTATCGGCGATGAGGATGCCCTTCTGCGCAGCGTCTTCCCGGGCGAAACGGTATATCTCCACGCTCAGGCGGGCGAGATCCCGGGCGACCTCTCCGGCGATTCGCACCGCCTGCTCCAGACTGATATTCTCGTCGTGCCCCGCTTCCGCTTTGGTGGCAGGAGTGAAGAGGGGTTCCTCCAGGCGGTCGCTCTCGCGCAGCCCGGCGGGCAAGGGGATGCCGTGCAGGGTAACGGGTTTCTCCCTGCCGCCCGCCTGTACGTACTCCTTCCACAGTGAACCCGCCAGATACCCGCGCACCACGCACTCGATGGGATACGGCTTCGCCTTCACCACCAGCATAGAACGCCCGTCCAGCATCTCTCGGACGCCTGCGTCTACCTGACCGCCTGCCTTTGCCACCGCCTCCGCCATCGCATCCATGTCCGCACTGATCAGATGATTGGGCACGATATGCTGCGTGCGTTCAAACCAGTACAGCGAGAGCTGTGTCAGCACGCGCCCCTTGTCGGGGATGCCGTTGGGCAACACCACATCAAAGGCGGAGATGCGGTCGGTAGCCACAATGAGCAACTGATCGCCCAGGTCGTAGATGTCGCGTACTTTGCCCCGCTTTGGCTCTGGCAAACCAGGGATTTGAGTGTGGGTAACTGTTTGCATCTATGCTCAACCTCTTTTCCAAAGGATGAAATGCTTCCTCTTGCGAATCTGGCTTCAGGGGTGATCACAGTGCAATCTCGCCATGTCCCTGAGTATCCGAGCAACCCTTTCGTCATCAAAATGGAGATTCCTGCCCCGCAGGACAGCGCGGGCAGTCTCATCGTGGCTGACCTGAATAGAGATGGGCGCATGGACTATCTGGTGACTGTACCCGGGCATGTAGCGGCGTACGCCTGGGATGGGCGCAAGCTGTGGGTGCTGAAAGTGGATGTGCGTGTAGGAGGCTCCTCGGAGACGTACGGCTTGCCGGGGCACCACGGCGCGGGTGTACAGGCAGGTGACATTGACGGCGACAGGCGCACCGAAGTGCTGTTCCTGGACAACAACAGCACCCTGCATGTGGTTGAGGGCACAACGGGTCAAACGCGCTGGACAGCCACCATCCCTGTGCCCGAAGGTGCCGAGCGATGGGAGCATCTGGCGATAGTCAACCTGCGCGGCAAAGGTGACCGCGACGTGGTACTGCAAGCCACCAACGCGAGAGGTTACCGAATGGGCAGGTACGTCGCCGCCTTCGCGCTGGAGGAACTGCGCAGGGGCAACACCAGACCACTGTGGCAGGTGAATAACTTCCTTGCCTGCGCACACAACGGTTTGCGCGTGGCGGACATCGACGGCGATGGCAGGGATGAAATCGTGAGCGGGTGTATCCTTGCGCCCGATGGTAGGGAGCTCTTCCGACTGCCCGAGGTGCGTGGGCATCTGGACAGCGTTTTTATCGCCGATGTACAACCCGACGTGAAGGGGCTAGAGATCGTGGCGCTGGAAGAGGGCGCGAACCGGGTGTTCCTGTTCAACAGCAAACGGCTTCTGTGGGAGGTAGACTACAAACGTCAGGAACCGCAAAACGCTGCCGTCGGTCGGTTTGACCCTGCGCGAAAGGGACTGCAAATCTGGTGCCGCAGCCGATACGACACGCACCAGAAACCCTGGGTGCTGGACGCCGACGGGAAGGTCATTGCGGACTACGAGCTGAGCAAGGTAGCTCCCCCCGACTGGACGGAGAAAGGCATCGAGGTGATTCACGCCATCCACTGGGACGGCACGGGCAAACAACACCTCGCGGCAAAGGAGCGGCACGAGTCGGGCGACGTAGCAGTGATCGACGCCATAACGGGACGGTTCATCGCGCGCTTCCCGGAGAAGGCGGACAGGCTGTATGTGGCAGACGTAGCGGGCGACTGGCGGGAGGAGCTGATTGTGCTGGCGGGCAACGAACTGCACATCTACCAGAACACCGCTCCCAATCCGAACCCGAACCGCTCGCGCCTGTGGACAAACCCTGTATACCGGCGCACGAAAGCAGTATGGAACTACTACTCTCCATGAAAGGGGGATACACAGTGAACGGAAGCAAACCCATCCGCGTGCTGATCGTTACCGGTGGGCACGATTTCGAGCGTGAGCCCTTCTTTGAGATGTTCCGGAGTTTCGAGGGCATCACCTTCGAGGAGGTACAGCATCCGAACGCTCATGCCCGCCTGACCCCCGAGGCTGGCAAAGGGTATGATGTGGTGGTGCTTTACGATATGTGGCAGCCTATCAGCGAAGAGAGCCAGGCGGCGTTCGTGAAGCTGTTGAGAAACGGCAAGGGGCTGGTCGCCTTGCATCACAGTCTGGCGAGCTACCAGCTCTGGGACGAATATCGCCTCATCATTGGGGGCAAGTGGTACACCGAAAAATGGAAGCAAAATGGGGCAGAGCGCCCTCCTTCCACCTTTCAACATGATGTACAATTGAAGGTGCATATTGTCGATAGAAATCACCCTGTCACCCGAGGGATACAGGATTTCCACATCCGGGACGAAACATACGGCAACTTCGAGGTGTTGCCAAAGGTCAAACCGCTGCTCACCACCGACGAACCTACCAGCAACCGTGTCATCGGCTGGGCGCACACCTACGGCAAATCGCGCGTGGTGTACATCCAGCTGGGACACGACCACTACGCGTACGAAAACCCGAGTTATCGTCGGCTGGTCTGGCAAGCTATCCGCTGGGTGGCAGGCAGGTCATAGCGTCATTGAGGGCGAGGTAACAAGCGAATGGGATTGAGAAAAGCGTTTCGCCATCCGGGCATGGAGTATCGCGGCGCGCCCTTCTGGTCCTGGAACGACCGTCTAGAGGACGCCGAGCTGGTACGACAGATAGAGAGTATGATGCAGGCAGGCATGGGGGGCTTTTTCATGCACTCCCGCACCGGTCTGCTCACCCCATATATGTCCCACGAGTGGATGCAACACATCCGCACCTGTGTCCAGGCTGCCAGAGAGCGCGGGATGCTGGCGTGGTTGTATGATGAGGACCGCTGGCCCTCTGGTTTTGCCGGAGGCGACGTGCCCGCCATGCACCCTTCGTTCCGCGCGAAGCACATCACCTGGCAGCGTGGGGAAGCGGCTGGCGTTACCGATGGGGGCGTTCTGGCGGTCTACTCCTGCGTGGAGGAAGAGGGGCAACTGCGCGATTTTCGTCTGCTCCACGAGGGAGAAAGGACACCGCCGGGTCGAACCACTGTCTGTTTCCTCTGGCATTATGACCCACCCAGCCCCTGGTATAACGGCGGTAGCTATCTGGACACCCTCAACCCGGAGGCGGTTGCGGCGTTCCTGCACCACACCTACGATGCCTACGCGAGGGAAGTCGGCGAAGAGTTCGGCAAGACGGTACCGGGCATCTTCACCGATGAGCCGCACTACGGCAAGTTCTTCCAGCCCGACAAGCTACCTTTCACCGAGCGACTGCCGGACGAGTTTGAGAAAGCGTACGGTTATCCACTGGCGGAAGCGCTTCCCGCACTGTTTTTCGAGACACCCGACGCCGTGGTACACCGATATCGCTTTCATCGCCTGCTCACGCAGATGTTCGTGCAAAGCTTTGGCAAGCAGCTGTACGACTGGTGCGAACAGCATGGCATTCACCTCACAGGGCACTATCTGCTGGAGGACACGTTCCCAGAGCAGATTGCGGCTATCGGCGCGGCGATGCCCCTGTACGAGTACATGCAGTCGCCCGGCATTGACCACCTCGGCAGGCGTTTGCCGGATGCCCTGCTGGCAAGGCAGGTCTCCAGCGTCGCACGTCAGATGGGCAGGCGGCGCGTGCTGTGCGAAACCTATGGCTGTTCAGGATGGAACATCTCCTTTGCCGAGCAGAAGTGGATTGCCGACAGTCTGTTCGTGCAGGGTGTTACCTACATGAACCAGCACCTTGCCCTGTATTCCATGTGGGGTGGGCGCAAACGCGATTTCCCTCCGTCCATCTTCTACCAGCAGCCCTGGTGGGAGCACTATCGCTACCTGTCCGACTATATGGCGCGAGTGACGCTGATGCTTCAGTCGGGTACGCCCTGCACTGAACTGCTGGTACTGCATACCATCGGCTCGGGATGGGCTACTTTCCGACCGGATAACCTGCAACCCTGTGCCCGCTACGGCGAGGCATGTATGCGCGTGAGCACCTGGCTGAACGAGATTCAACAGGACCATGACTTCGGTGATGAGCTCATCATGCAGCGACACGCTCGCGTCGAGGGCGAGTATCTGGTCATCGGGCAGGCACGTTATCGTCTGCTCGTGATACCGCCCGCGCTGACGCTGGAGCGTTCCACCATGCAACTGCTGCGAGAGTGGCTGAATGCGGGCGGGCAGATCCTCACTGTTGGAGAGACTGCTTCGCGGATAGAGGGCGTCCCTGCCGAAGAAGAGCTCGCCTCGCTGTGGAGCCATCCGAGCGTGAAGCACATCCCCGAAGATTTTGCCGCCTTGCAGGAGATGGTGGATGCGCTTCTCCCTCCAATGGTGCGCGTGACCTCTGCCAATGGCAATATCTGTCGCTCGGTGTACGCACGGCTGGTGCGCATGGACGACGGCGCGCTGGTGATATTCCTGGTGAATCGCGCACTGAACGACGACCAGGGCGAGCTGACCGTGCACGTGAAAGGCGACGGACACCTGAGCCTGTGGAAAGCAGAAACGGGAGAAATCATTGCCCTGCCGGCGGAGAAGAGCACCGAGGGGATGAGGCGATGCAATCTACCGTTCGGTCCGGCGCAGTCATACCTGCTGATGCTGGATGGCGACGCAGGCTCCGCATACGAGCGCAGGAAGCATCCCGCCATGCAGATAGATCTGGACGGTAACTACCGGGTAGAGCGCACCGAGCCGAACGTCTTGCTGCTGGACTACGCCACCCTGACCCTGCCCGGTCAGCCGCCGACCGCCCGGCTTCCGATGTGGAAGCTGCACCTGCACCTGGCGGAACATCTGGGCATAGACCCCGATCTGCACAACGGCGGGGTGTCGCTGTGGAAGCGCGAACAGGAGCGCAAGTCGCCTCCCCAAACGTGTGACGTGGTGCTCACCTATACCTTCGAGAGCCATATCGAGCCGATCTCACCGGTCACGCTGGTGGTGGAAAAGCCGGAACTCAGCCGATTCGTGGTGAACGGTGTGGAGGTCAGCAGCAAAGACACAGGATGGTGGCTGGATATCGGTTTCCGCAAGCTGGATATTTCGGGCACCCTCCGCAAGGGTGTGAATGTGATTGAACAGCACCTTCACTTCGTGGAGGGAATGACGCTGGAACCCATCATGATACTCGGTGATTTCGGGGTGATGCCTGTGAAGGACAGCCACCACTTTGTGCTTGCAGAAGAGCCGAAGAGTATCACGCTCGAGGACTGGTGCGGGCAGGGATACCCGTTTTACTGCGGCTCCATGCGGTTTACCTGGAATCTGTCCCTGCCGGGTGAAGCACAGCGCATCGTGCTGAAGTGCCAGAAGCCGCAGGCGCCAGTCTGCAGTGTGCAGGTCAACGAGCAGTACGCCGGTTTGCTGGCGTGGCACCCCTACGAGGTGGACATTACCGACCTGGTGCACGAAGGCGAGAACGAGATCACGGTGGAGATGTTTACCAGTCCACGCAACCTGCTGGGACCTGTGCACCACCGACAGGGCGAGCTGTACGGTGTGGGACCTGAAAGCTTCGTGTCGGCAGACCAGTGGACCGACCGGTACCAGTTCGTGCCTTACGGTCTGGGGAAGCCTCCTCGCATCGTGATTTACGAGTGAGGTGGCGTTTTGCGTCGAAGGGGCGCGCGCCCTCAAGAGGGGTCCAGCTGCACTCCCAACGCCTCGGCGATAAGCCGGCGCACCTCATTGGGGTTAGCGCGCCCGCGACTGAGCTTCATCACCTGACCCACCAGGAACTGCAGCGTTTGCAGCTTCCCGTTACGCACTTTCTCAGCTGCGTCGGGGTTCTCGGCGATCGCCTGCTGCACCCACGCTGCCAGCTGGTCGGTGTCGCTTACCTGCGTTAAACCCTTCGCCTGCACCACCTGTGCGGGGTCTGCGCCTGTCTGGAAGACCTCCTCCAGCACCTGTTTGGCGACGCTCCCGGTAATCGTGCCCTTCTGTACCAGCCCAATCAGGTCGCGCAGGTGCTGAGGTTTCACCTTGCAGGTGCGAATGTCCTCGATGCCCGCCGCGTTCATCAGGCGGGCGAGGTCGCCGTTCATCCAGTTCGCCACCGCTTTCGGCTCCGCGCCGAGCTGTACCACTTCCTCAAAGTAGTCGGCGGTCGCACGGTCTTCCACCAGCAGGGTGGCGTCGTATTCGGGAAGGGCGTACTGCTCCATGAAACGCTGTCGCTTCGCCAGAGGCAACTCGGGCAAAAAAGCACGCACCTGCTCGATCCACTCTTCCGTAAACTGCACCGGCACGAGGTCGGGTTCGGGGAAGTAGCGGTAGTCCTGCTCGTACTCTTTGGTTCGCATGGGGAAGCTTTCGCCACGCTCGTCGTTCCAGCCGCGCGTCTCCTGCACCACTTTCCCACCCGATTCCAGCACGGCGATATGCCTCTGTATCTCGTATTCGATGCCTCTCTGCACCGCGCGGAAGGAGTTGAGGTTCTTCAGCTCGGTTTTGACGCCGAAGGTGTCGCTGCCCTTTGGGCGCACGGAGAGGTTCGGCTCGCAACGCAGGCTGCCCTGTTCCATCCGCCCATCACATACACCCAGATACACCAGCACACTGCGCAGCGTTTGCAGGTAGGCGCGCGCTTCCTCTGCCGTATGCATGTCGGGCGGGAACTCGGTCACAATCTCCATCAGCGGCACACCACTGCGGTTGTAGTCCACCGCGCTCTCGCCGGTGGGCAGGTGGAAAAGCTTGCCGGTGTCCTCCTCCAGATGCACACGGCGGATATGCACGCGCACCAGCCTTCCGTTTACCGGCACATCCAGCCAGCCTCGTTTGCCGATGGGCGTGTCGCCGTATTGCGAAATCTGGTAGTTCTTGGGCAGGTCGGGATAGAAGTAGTTCTTGCGGTGAAAGATGGAGGTCATGGAGATTTCGCAGTTGAGCGCGAGCGCCGTGCGCAGTACCATCTCCACCGCTTTCCGGTTCATCACTGGCAGGGAGCCGGGCATCCCCGTGCATACCGGGCAACAACGGGTGTTGGGCTCACCGCCAAAAGCGTTGGCGCACGCACAGAACATCTTGCTGTCGGTCAACAGCTCAGCATGCACTTCCATGCCGATACAGGCTTCCCACTCCGCCATGAACAGACCTCCATCCTCACTGCTGATATCGTTCTTATTTTATCACAGGCGTGCTCGGATTGAACAGGTGAGCGGTTTGACTGTGTTGGTCAGGATGCGATGGAGTGCACTGTGCATGAGAGAACAAAGTTTCTACTCCGCCACCTCAAGCGCCAAACAGCCAGCGGCTCGGCAGGTGCTCCGCTCTCCACCGTTGCCGTCCGAAAGGGAATCCAGCCGTTTCCATCGAATCTGCGGATAACAACTCTACGAACAGATAGCCTGACATGAACATCTCCCGTTCGCATCCGATAGTGGCGGTGATCCTGGCGGCGGGGCGGGGCACGCGCATGGGCGCAACCCACCTGCCGAAAGTATGCTTTCCTATCGCGGGCGTGCCTGCCATTGCGCGGGCGGTGGAATCCTACGTGCGCTGCGGCATTCACACGCATTGTGTGGTTGTCGGGCAGGGCGCGGAAGCCATTATGGGCGTACTGAAGGACCTACCCGGGCGACGCCTCTATGCCCACCAGCCCGAACCGCTCGGCACAGGTCATGCTACCCGCGTGGCGGTAGACCTGCTCCAATCGCTGGGGTATGAAGGTGACTTGCTGGTCGTCGCGGGCGATAAGGTCATTGAAGAGGCGTTCCTCGCCCGACTGATAGACACCTTCTACTCTACCCGAAGCGACCTCGCGTTTGCGGTAGGCAGTGTGGAGGACTTTCCCACCTCCGGGCGCGTGGTACGCGATGCGGAAGGTAAGGTGTGTGCCATTGTGGAGGTGTTGGATCTCGCGCGAGCGCAAGTGTTCCGCACGCTTCGGCAGAAGACGCAATCTGCCCCCCTGCCTGCTGAAGAGGCGATGCGCATAGTCCTCGACGTCTTCCCGCAAGAGAAGAAGGCGGCGCGTGCGCTGGGCGACCTGTGGCAGGCGATACGGCGTGGGGAGAGGCTAACCTCCGGGGACGTCCCTGCCTCCGAGGGCATCCAGGTAGCTGGCACGCTGTTACCGATAGCACAGGTGGAGCAAGCCACAGAGGTCAACCTGTCGGTCTACCTGTTCCGCGCGCCCCTGCTCTATGATGCGCTCGCACAACTCACCGCCGACAATGCGCAGGGTGAGCAGTATCTGACCGACATTGTCGGGCTGTTATCACAGCGCGGAGCCGTTATACACGCCGTGCCCGTTGCCTACCCCGAAGAGGCAATGGCGTTCAACACCCCGGAGGAACTGCAGGCGATGGAGCAATACCTCCTCTCCCGACGCAGGGTGCAGGTGCAAGAGCTGCCGCAGGGAACGCGCACGGTCAGTCAGTGGTTGCGCCTCATTGAGGCGCGCGAAAACGCCTTCATGAACCACCTGCGTCACACTTACGGGGGCAATGAAACCATTGCGGAACGCAAACGCGAACGTTTGCTTTCGCTGCTCGCCCTGCATCTGCAGCGATTTGGCGACCAGCAGGTGGTTATCGCTCGTGCGCCCGGCAGGGTGAACATCATGGGCAGGCACATCGACCACCAGGGCGGACACGTGAACATGATAGCCATTGACCGCGATGTACACACCGTGGTGGGGTTGCGTGCCGATCGGCAGGTGCATCTGCAAAACTTGCGTCCCCGCGAGTTCCCTCCGCGTGAGTTCACTCTGGACGATCTGCTGCCGGGCTATCAGCCGGGTGCGTGGGTGGAGTTTGTCAACAGCGCGCCGATACTGCAGGCTGCTGCCTCCGCACGGGGGGAGTGGTCACAGTATGTCAAGGCTGCCTGCGCTCGCCTGCAAGCACACTTTGCCGACTACACGCTGCCCGGTTTCAACCTGACCGCGGATGGCGATGTGCCTATCGGCGCAGGGCTGAGCTCCTCCTCAGCCGTGGTGGTTGCGACGATGGAGGCTTTGCTGTATCTCAACCGCTTCCACCTGCCTGCGGAGCAGTTTGTGGACCTGTGTGGTGAGGCGGAGTGGTATGTGGGCACGCGCGGGGGGGCAGGCGACCACGCGGCGATGAAATTCGCCCAGCGCGATGCTGTGGTGACGATGAGCTTCTTCCCCTTCCGGGTGGTGGGCACCGTGCCTTTCCCGCAGGGCTATCGGTTCCTCGTGTGCCATTCGCACCAGCAGGCGAAGAAAACCGCCGGTGCGCGCGACCAGTTCAACCATCGTGTGGCGTGCTACGGGCTGGGCAGAGAGTGGCTCAAGCACCTTTTCCCGCACCTTGCCCCGCGCATCGAGCACCTGCGGGATGTGAATACGGAGCGGTTAGGAATCTCCCTCTCCGATCTCTACCGCCTGCTCGCGCATCTGCCCGAGGTGGTAGAACGCCAGCACCTGCTGGAACGCCTTCCCGCCGAGCAGGTGACACCTTACCTCAGCACGCACGACGAGAAGCTGAACCGCTATCCCCTGCGTTCAGTGGTCATTTTTGGGCTGGCGGAGTGCGAACGCAGTCGCCGGACCGCCCACGTGCTGCAAAACGGACAGATGGACACCTTCGGACGCTGGATGAACTGTTCTCATGATGGCGACCGCATCGCCTGCTGGAACAGCAACGGCAACGATTATCGCCCCTTTGTCGTGGACTACTCGGACGATGCTCTACAACGTCTTGCCGAAGGTGCAGAGAGCAATAACCCCACTTCTGACCTTGCGCTGCAGCCCGGGGCGTATGCGTGCAGCACACCGGAGATTGACTGGATGGTGGACGTGGCATTGCGCGTGCCGGGCGTGCTGGGCGCGCAGATACTGGGTGCAGGACTGGGCGGATGTATCCTGGTACTGGTGCGCGAGGACGCCTGCGACGCCGTGCAGCACGCTCTGACCGAGCATTACTACGCCCCGCGCAATCTATCCCCCGAGATGTTCGTGTGCCAGCCCGTCGCGGGCAGCGAGGTGATCGTACTCTAAGCGTTCACCGGTTTTCTCCCCGTATCCAGTCTATCTCTATCAGCGTGTTTGGTGCAGAGCCCGGGTCCAGGCGGATGGCGGTAATCGTCTGCCCGCGCCAGAGGGGATGCTCACCCACAGGCAATACCACCTCGTGCCACTCCCCATCCAGAGGCAGTTCAAAGAGGATGACTTTATCCTCCGCGAAGCTGGGTGAGCTGGCTGTCGTCCAGTAAAACTGTCCTCCCCTGCCCCCTGTGCCACGCAGGCGGATACGAACACGCTGGATAGAGTCGCCATCCAACTGACACAACGGACGTATCATGTACGGGTCGCCACCGGTAGAACGGGTCACCAGCACGCCCTGCCGAACCTGCAACGGTTCCAGGTCGTTGGCGGCTTCCCAGCCCTCGGTATCCTCCACGAACTCAAAGCGTAGCTCGGTGGCGACACGCGGAAAGGCAGGCACGTCCACTTTTCGCACCCCGCGCACCTCCACCGTGACCTCCGCATCGGTGGCAAGCCGCACGCTGAGCGCACGATGCGCCTGCGAATACTTCCAGCCGCTCCGCCTGAGGGACTCCGGCGTCCAGCGTTCTACCTCCGACAAAGGTTGCCCCTGCAACAGCACCTGTGCCGGGCGAGATATTCCGCTGAGGAGCAGGTTACCGTGCTCGCCTGGAGGATGGCGTAACACCACGCGCAGCGTATCGCCTTCTTCGCTCGCCTGCATTTTCACCCCGCGGCTGCTCACCCGGATGCCGCTGGGCAGGCGCACGGTTCTCGGTTCCTCTTCGTGCCCCAGAAAGTGGTACACGTTCTTCAGTATCTGGCGCGGGGCGAAGTCCCATGCAGCGCGCACGTCAGTGATGGTGTGGTAGCTATCGGGCCAGAGGGCAAGGTTTTTGCCGGAGGTGGACTGCTGGTACATGGCGCAGCGCGTGATGCCCAGTGCAACCTGCTTCCACGGCGCCGGGGCAGTCCGATCCGCCTCACAGAGCTTGAGCAAAGCATAGGCGTAGCGCAAGCCGTTCCACTGCACGATGTTACCGAACCAGCTTCCCAGATACCACGTCGCGCCGAAAACGGGTATGGAGCCGTAACGCATCCACGGCTTGCCGGGCGCGTTCCACACATACACAAACGGCAAACCCGCCCTTGCCCAGCGACGGGCTTCCGCCAGCCAGCGCGGGTCGCCGCTATGCCAGTATGCCTCCAGGTAGGCGTCTACCGCGTCGGCGGCAGCGAGGATGTCGGGCGTGTGCACCGGAACCTCCCAGACCTGTGCGGCGCGCGGCACAGTAAAACGGCGCATGAACAGCAGCGTCTTCACTCCGGCGCGATACGCCTCTTCGCTGCCGGAGATTCGGGCGTAGCGCAGAATCTCGTACGCGTTGCGGGCGCAGGTGCCGAGCTCCACCGCGTCGGGCGGTCCGAGCTGATGGTAGTCCATCCCTTTGAACACGCCCTGGTCGCGCCGGTCGGCGTCAAAGCCCCACGAACCATCACGGTTTTGGGACTGCATCAGCTCCAGCGCACGAGCACGCAGAAAAGCCAGAGCGTTCTCGACGTCGCCGTGTTCGAACTGCATATCTTCCGCCTGTGGGATGCCCACGCGCGCCTGCGTTTTCTCTACCAGCGCGCGCCACTTCGAAGATTCGGGGTGGTTTGGCAAGAGGATCAACGCCTTGAGCAGGTCATATACGTAGTCGGGACGAAAGCCCGGGCGTGCCCATATCGCCGGTCCGCCCTGAAATGGCAACCAGCCCTCCTCCTCCGAAACCCACAGCGAATCGGTGTATGCCTTCATGCTCCAGGCGATTTGCCCGAGGTCATCACCCTGAGGAGCGGGCAAGGGTGGGTCAGGCGTGAAGTGGGCGAACCAGGTATCCACCACGCTCAGCGCGTCCGTTGCCTGAGGGCGTACCACCACGAGCGCACTCAGACGCAGGTATCCATCGGGCGTCACGCGGAAGGG
Source organism: Armatimonadota bacterium (assembly GCA_026003195.1). Lineage (NCBI taxonomy): Bacteria > Bacillati > Armatimonadota > Armatimonadota bacterium. The sequence continues at coordinate 982,023 of BPGU01000002.1, read as the reverse complement.
TTTTGACGCCGTCAATCGGTTCTCGCCCAAACCGGCAGGTACGTTCGGCGCGATCAGCCCCAGGCGGTGTGTGGCGGTTCCCTTCAGCCTGTCGGGCACAGCGAACACGGGCTGGGGCATCTGCTGCCCCTTTCCCCAGTGGTCGTACACATTCCACAGCAACCCCACGACCGCGACAGGAGTTTTCACTCCCATGGCGGGAATGGTCACTTTGTGCGGGTGCGGTACAAAACGTATCCGGTCGGGATGGTCGCTGGCAATGTCCAGGTCGCTACTGCTCACTTCGTCGGCGGTCAGCCACTCCAGACCGGGCAGGAGCGCTTCTTGCTTCGCGTCGGCAGTGCTACCGTCGCCCACCAGCAGTATCGGTCCCTCGAAAGCCAGCACGTCGCGCGGTTGATCGGGAACGCAGGCATATTCCATCTTTAGCGTGTGCGTGTCCACAGTTTGCGCGCTGAGGGTAAACGTCCAGCGTGCTCCCCCACGATCACGCGCACTGCCATTGAGCACCAATGGTGCGCCGGGATTTCTGCGCACAGGTAGCAGGTATCGCGGAAACAGCCTCTGCACCGAGCCATCAGGCAATTTCACCACCACACTGCCCAGATGGGGCATTCGCGCCACCACGCGGTCGCCCACGCGCAGCTCGCCGAGGATACGGTCTGAGCCACGCCTGATCCACAGCGCGCCCACTGCCCGCTGTGCCGGTCGCCGGAGCGCATCGGTGATGAGGAGTGTGCCCCTGCCGTTTTGAGGGGACGTCTCCGGTGCACGCAGAGTGCAATCCACCTGCCATTCGCCAGGATGGGAACCTGCGCGTATCTTCCAGCGTACGACAGTCTTCCCCCCGGGCGCAACGGCTGGAGCTTTTTGCGCGTTGTTCGTAAGGAAAGTGAGGGGTGTCCGGGAAACCGGCAGCGTGCAGCGCAACTCCACTCCTTCGGCAATGGCGGCGCCCCGATTGCGCACGGTGGCTACGATTTCAGCAGTCCCTCCGGGCGCGACCATCGCAGGTTTCATCAGCACGCTTTCCAGCTCTACCCGGGGCGTGAGCCGGAAGATTTCTTCTACACTCTCTTTACCATCGGTAGCCGTCAGGCGCACGGTGGAAGGTTTCAGCACACCCTGCACGCTCCAGCGGTAAGTCAGCCCATCCCCCGGCGCCACAGCACGAGCATCCGGCACACGCAACGGATGAACGCGCCAGCCTTCAGGGGCACGAACCGCTATCTGCACCGGCTGAGAAGGGGTATCGCCCGCGTTGGTGAGTGAGAACGTGAGCATGCCCGCCCTGTCGGGAGCGGACCTGTCGGGGTAGAAGTGCATCTTTTCAAACTGCAGCACCGCGCCGACGCGCTCCACATACTCCATATCATCCACGATCAGCACCGCGGCGCCACCCGTCAGCCGCACGCCCACGTGTACCCATCTCACCTTGGGATTGCCGGTGAAGTCATACACCAGCTTGCCCTGGTGCCAGCGACCGTCGCCCGCATGGTGTAGCGGTATCTGGTAAATGGCGCGAGCGGAGCCGGTATCCTCGAAGGGGCGTGCGCTCATGGGGATGACCTGAACGCTCACCGAGGCATCCGGCGAGGCGGAAACCAGCTTGTACCAGAACACGATGCCCCCTTTGCGCTCCGCGAGCATCTTGCCCTGCTGGCCGCTATCGGCAGCCCAGTTGCGGTTCAAGCCGATTTCAGGCGGTACATTGCGCCCTCTGCCCCGCTCAAAGCGCAGCGCATACTTTCCCGAGTGCGCATCGGTGGTGACCATGACGGTATCGCCCAGAAGCTCCCAGTCGACAGGTCTGCCCTGTGCGTCCAGAATCTCAAAACCGCCGTTGGTGAGGGGGTTCTGCGCCGTGCACGCCATGCAGCATAGCGCGAAGAAAAATGCCAAAGCGTATTGTGGTTTCATCCTGCACTCCCACCCGTTTGTGGAGTTCTGTCGGTATCGCGATAGACTTCTCCGCTGGCAGACACGCTCCTTCCAAAGTTCACCGCGAGCCGTTCGTGTCCTGGCGCCCCTTTCGTCACCCTTGCAAAGCTTTACCGGGTCACGTTATACTGAATACGATTGCAACCGTGTGGGAGGGGTTTGGCACGCATGGAGGACAGGTATCAACCGCAACAGATAGAGCAAAAATGGCAAAAACGCTGGCAGGAAGCGCAACTGTTTCGTGCAGTGGATTTCAGCCCGAAGCCCAAACTGTACGCCCTGGACTTCTTCCCCTATCCTTCGGGCGACGGGCTGTCGGTCGGGCACTGTCGGAACTACATCCCCACCGACACCTTCTGCCGCTACAAACACATGAAGGGCTTCAACGTGCTGCACCCGATGGGATGGGATGCGTTCGGTCTACCTGCAGAGAACGAAGCCATCCGCAAACGCTCGCACCCCAGCAAAACGGTGCCCCGTTACATCGCCAATTACAAGCGGCAGATGAACATGATAGGCATCTCCTACGACTGGAGCCGTGAGATTAACTCCAGCTCGCCGGATTACTATAAATGGACACAGTGGTTCTTCCTGTTGCTGTACAAGCGTGGGCTGGCGTACCGCTCCACCGCCCCTGCCAACTGGTGTCCCTCCTGCAAGACGGTGCTGGCGAACGAAGAGGTAGAAGGCGGTGCGTGCTGGCGGTGCGGCAGTATCGTGGAGAAGCGCGACCTGCCCCAGTGGTTCTTCAAGATTACCGACTACGCCGAACGATTGCTCAACGATTTGGAGCTCATCAACTGGCCCGAAGGCATCAAGATGATGCAGCGCAACTGGATTGGGCGTAGCGAGGGCATGGAGTTCCAGATGCCGGTCGCCGACGCAGAAGGCAAGCCATCGGGCAAATCCTTCTGGGTGTTCACCACGCGCGTGGACACCACTTTCGGCATGTCGTTTGCGGTGCTGGCGCCGGAACATCCTCTGGTGCGTGAGATTACCACCCCCGACCGACGCGAGGAAGTAGAAGCGTATATCGCCCGCAGCCAGCGCGAGACGGAGATTGAACGCCTCTCCACAGAGCGCGTGCGGGACGGCGTGTTCACCGGCGCGTACGCCATCAACCCGGTCAACGGACAGCTGGTGCCTATCTTCATCGCCGACTATGTGCTGATGGGCTACGGCACGGGCGCGATTATGGCGGTGCCTGCACACGATGAGCGCGACTTTGATTTTGCCAAACGGTACGGGTTGCCTATCCCTGTCGTGATTGCCCCTCCCGGCTGGAACGGCGAACCGCTGGAGCAGGCGTACACCGGCGAAGGCACGATGGTGAACAGCGGCGAGTTTAGTGGACTGCCCAGCGAAGAGGGCAAACAGCGTATCGCCGACTGGATGGAGGCACGAGGCATCGGCAAGCGGCGCGTGAACTACCGCTTGCGCGACTGGCTGATTAGCCGGCAGCGTTACTGGGGTGCGCCGATCCCCATTATCCACTGCCCGAAGTGCGGCATCGTGCCCGTTCCCGAAGAGCAGCTGCCTGTGCTGCTGCCTGACGTGGAGCACTATGAGCCGACAGGCACGGGCAAATCGCCTCTGGCGAACATCCCGGAGTTTGTGAACACCACCTGCCCGCAGTGCGGAGGCGCCGCCGAGCGCGAGACCGACACGATGGGGGGCTTTGCCTGCTCCTCGTGGTACTTCCTGCGGTTTGCCAGCCCGCACGAGACCGACCGCCCCTTCAACCCCGATGCAGTACGTTACTGGCTGCCCGTCGATGTGTATGTGGGCGGGGCGGAGCACGCGGTGATGCATCTGCTGTACGCCCGCTTCTGGGTAAAGGTGATGTACGACGCCGGGCTGGTGCACTTCGTAGAGCCTTTCCTCACCCTGCGCAACCAGGGCATGGTGCTGGCTCCTGACCCCGACGAACCCGATGTGATGGTCAAGATGTCCAAGTCCAAGGGTAACGTGGTCACGCCCGATGCAGTGGTGGAAAAACACGGCGCCGATACCCTGCGTCTGTACGAGCTGTTCGTGGCACCTTTTGACCAGGCGATTGAGTGGCGCGAGGAAGGCGTGAGCGGAGCCAACCGTTTCCTGCACCGCGTGTGGCGACTGGTGCTGGACACCATCCCGCACTATCACCGCGACTGGAAAGAGAAACTGCAGGGCGCAGAACTGACCGCCGATGAGCGCAAACTGCGACGCAAGACGCACCAGACGATCAAGAAAGTGGGCGAGGATATCGAGGACTTCCGCTTTAACACTGCAGTGGCGGCGGTGATGGAATGGGTCAACCTGATGTACGACCTGAAGGATACGCTGATAGCCTCTCCCGCTTTCAGCGAGGCGATATACTCGCTGATACTGGTGCTGGCGCCGTTTACCCCGCATATCGCCGACGAGCTGTGGGAGAGGCTGGGCTACGAAGGCTTTACCTATAACCAACCTTACCCCGATTACGATGAGACGGTCGCGGCAGCGGAGGAGTTGAATATCGTCGTGCAGGTGAACGGCAAACTGCGGGACGTGCTGGTGGTTCCGGTAGACACCCCTCAGGAGGAGCTGGAGCGACTGGCGCTGGCAAGCCCCAAAGTACAGCAATTCACCAACGGCAAGACGGTGAAAAAGATCATCGTCGTGCCGAATAAGCTGGTGAACGTGGTGGTGGGATAAGGACGGCGAGAGCAGAGGCAGTACAGCCACTGCCCGGGAAGGAGATTGTGACGGCACTTTGTGCCTCGCAATGACACGAGGCTACCAGTGTCCTGCTGAGCGCCAGCGAAGCATCTCTTCAGACAGCCCGGCAGATTCTTCGCTCGCCTTCAGAACGACAGCACGTCGCTATCACATGCGGACGTGTAAGGGTTTACACTTTCACATACCGCCGGATGTAATTCCTGTGCCGATATTCCGCCACCAGTTTCGGATCTATCGGATAGTTGCCGTATTTTCTCGCCGCTTCTACCATCGCCAGGTAGTTCTCGGGCTTGACGGCGGGGTGGATGGAGTTGCTGGACGCCAGAATATGCCCTCCACCCGGCGAGGCTTTGGCGATAGTCTCCTTCACCGCCTCCCCTACCTCCTCGCGCGTGCCCTGGGTCAGCACCAGCGAGCAATCTACATTGCCGATGACCGCGATACGGTCTCCATAGCGTGCCTTCACCTCGCCGATGTCCATGCCTGCCAGGGGCTCGATAGGGTCAATGGCATCGATGCCCGCTTCCACCAGCATATCCAGAATGGACCAGATATTGCCGTCGGTATGCTTGATGTAAGGCACGCCCATCTCATGCGCGGCATCGATACTGCGCTTGAGGTAGGGCAGGACGAACTCGCGGAAGTGTGCCGGGCTCATGATGAGACCATGTGCAGTCGCATAGTCGTCGCCGGAGACGATGGCATCCGCCCCTTCACGAATGGCGCGGCGCATCAGGCGTATCTTATAGTCGATGACCATCTCTGCCAGCGTATGCGCCAGATCGGGGTCATCGAAATAGTCTACCAGCAGGTTCTCCATGCCCCCGCGCAGGTAGTGGGGAAACTCGAAGCCGTCGTGCGTCAGGAAGACGATGGCTTTGCGCCCCTTGAACCGTTGCACCGCCTCGCGCAGGGAACGCAGGCGATGTGGCGCATCAGGGTCAGGGGGAGTGTATTGCTTGAGGTCTTCGCGTGACTGAATGGGACCTTCAATCGGGTAGGGGATGCCGAACTCGGTAACACCCCAGATGATGCCCCACTCGTCGCGCACAATCTGTTGCGTGCCCTCCGTAATCGTACGTCCCCGCCAGACCACTTCCGACTGCTGCGCCGAGCCGAGCAACTGCATCTGCATGTCCTCAAAGATGGTGATACCGTCCAGATGGTCCCTCTCCGCGAGGTCTTCCAGCGACTTCGCCCCTACCGCCGAGAGGGTCGGCTCGTTGACAATCAGTTCCCACAGGGGAACCCTGTCGGGTTCCCCCCGGCGCAGCAGAGCGGTCATAAAACGCTCATAACTGTTCATGCACACCTCCTACAGGAGAGGACGTTGCAGTTTCTCACGCGCGTCCTCGCTGGCATATACCGCAAGCACTTCCCCCATGTACACACGGTGATAGTCCTTCTGGGGGTACACACTCTCCAGTTCCGGTACCAGATTCTCTGGCACCAGATCGCTTTTATGCACGATATGGCACTCGTAGTGTATCACTCCCTGCTCGATGACCGGCACTTTCACCTTACGGGCGGGCACGGGCTTGAGACCTGTCCGCGCGAATTTGTCCACATCGCGCCCGGACGCCGTCCCGCAAAATTGCAGCGCCTCGGCGTACTCCGGCGGTAGCACGTTCACCGTAAACTCCGGTACCTGTTCCAGATAATAGAAGGTGAAGCGCGTGGGGCGTACATATACCACCAGAATCGGCTTGCCCCACACGACGCCAGCAGTCGCCCAGCCAATGGTCATCACGTTGGGCTTGCCTTCATTGCCCATGCTGCACAGCAGGATGCCCTCGTGCGTCAGCATGCGTACCGTTTCCTGCCACAGGTCAAACAGGCGAATATCGCGCCTCTCCATGTTTACCTCCTCAGTTGCTCATGGTGTATCAGATCCTCCAGTGGGCGACGCGGGCGCGGTGCGGGATGTTCCGCCGGATAGGCGATAGGTAATATCGCTGCAGGTTGCAATGGAGGCTCCGCGCCGATAATCTTCGCCACCGCCTCATCATCGAACGCACCTATCCAGCAGCTGCTTAGCCCCAGCGCAGCCGCTGCCAGGTGAGCGTAGGTACAGGCAATGGTAGCGTCCTGCATACAGTAGAGATGCTCTCCCCGTCGCCCGTAGGTGTTGCTATTGCGCAGCGGATTGGCAACAAACACCAGCACCACCGGTGCGTCTTCGATAAAGGTCTGGTCATGCGAGGCACGCGCAAGCTGGCGGATGCGCTCGCGATCGCGCACCAGCACCACCTCGTACGCCTGCAGGTTGCCTGCCGACGGCGCGCTGTCGATGGCCTCCAGAATCTGCTGCAGCTTCTCTTCCTCAATCGGTTTACGCTCGTAGGCGCGTACGGAGCGCCGCTGCTTCAGAACTTCGAAGAACTCCATCTTTCTTCCCTCCTGCTACACGTATCGTCCATACTCTTTACCGGTCTCGTACATCGTCCACAGGTTCTCCAGAGGGGTACCCGGCGCAAGGTTATTGCCCTCGCGCAGGATAAACTTCCCCCCCTCCATCACGCCGCTCTGCAGGATGCGAATGGTCTCTGCGCGTACCTGCTCCGGCGTGCCGTGATGGAGCAGAGGAACCGCCGGTCCTCCCAGCAGTTCCACATCTGGTCCCAGGTCGCGACGTGCTTTGCCCAGATCGATGGGAAAGCCCGTATCCACGCTACGCACATTCAGCCTGTCACGCAGGAAAACCAGATGTCTTTGCACATCACCGCACAGATGGATGCCTATCGGCTGCGAGGGATCTTCCATCAGTTCCTCCTTCAGCCGTTGATGGAAGGGGAAGATCATCTGTTCGTACATCCGGGTACTCAACAGTTCGATGCTATCATCGGCGAAGCCCCATCCGCCCGGCATCTTCTCGGGTTGACCCAGGTGGCGGCGGTACGCCTTGATGCGCGTCACGATGGCGGTGGTGACGAAATCCAGCAGCTGCAGGGCGTAGTTGGGGTCTTCCATCAGGTCTGCAGCGAACTGCGATGCGCCACGCAGGTTGCAGCACACCGTCATGGGTCCGTCCGTGCCCAAACCGGTCGGGCTCACCGATGCGATCGGCTTGCCGTACATCGTCCAGCCTTCTTCTTGCTTGCGCTTCATGTATTCGTAGAACTCCCAGTTGCGCGCCATCAGCCCACCGGTAAACGGGTCGGGGATGCCCCTGTCAAACAGCAAGTTCTTTTTGTCGTCAGTTAAGAGCGGTTCCACGTCGGGTACCTGGTCAGGGTAATACCGGATAGCACATCCCAGCCATGCGGCTTCGTATACGTTTTGAAAATCCACGTAAACACCCCATCCCTCCTGCGGCATGCCCATTTCGCCGTCGTGGGGCACGTGATGACGAACCCAGTAGACGTGCTCGACCTGACGCTCTAACATCACCTGCGGGTCGTTGAAGTATTGCTCAAAGGTCGCACCGCGTGCGTTGGCTTCGGGCATCCACATCGTGAAACGCGGATTGATACCCCACACAATGGGCACACGAACGGGTTTCCCCGCCCGATAGGCTTCCCAAACCTGTTGCACTTCGGCGTTGTGCGCCTCGAAATCGATATGTCTGCTCACGATAGTTTCCTCCGCCTGACAGCCTGCATCACACACCTTGCAACGTAGTAGTTCCATGCCCTGCCCACATTCGCCTGCATCTTGTTGGGGAAAAGGTCAGGATAGGGAAGATGTCGTAAGTGTGAGGTAGCCATTCTGCTCGCATCCCGTAACCTTTCGCACCGATACGGCGTCTTATTGGTGCATGACATCCGCACCGTGCGAAAAACGGGGGAGCACCGTTGGCGAACTCAGGAGCGATAGCGTTGCCGCACTCATCCGGTACGGTAAACACCACCGATGCCGACCGCCAGGCGATAGAGCGATTTCTGGCGGGCGACACCAGTGCCTTCGAGGAACTGTACCATCGGTATCAGCCTTACGTGTACAACATCGTGAAAGGCATTGTGCAAAACGCCGACGACGCACGGGATGTCACGCAAGATGTCTTTCTGCACGTATATGACTCGCTGCCGCGCTTTCGGGGCGGTTCGGCGTTCTCGACATGGCTGTATCGGGTGGCGGTGAACGCCGCGATTACCCACGTGCGCAAGCAAAAACGCCACCCACACATACCGCTGGATGCGTTGCGGGAGTTCCGTGCCGACATCGACGCGGAGCCGGAGCAGCAGGCAGTCCGCGAAGAGACGCAACAGACAGTACAGCAATTGCTTGCTCAACTCCCCGAGCAGCAGCGAGTGGCACTGGTATTGCGCTATTTCCAGGAGATGTCCCTGGAAGAGATGGCAGAGGTCATGAACTGCTCGGTGGCGGCGGTGAAGGTTCGGCTACACCGGGCTCGCAACAGCTTCCGCCGCTTGTTCCAGAAGCAACATCCTCAAGAGGATGGCGAGATAGGATGAAGTGTGCGCTGATTCGCTGGTGGATGGATGAATATATCGACGGCACGCTGGAAGGTGCACGCCTGCAATGGGTGGAAAAGCACCTGCAGGAGTGCCCCACGTGTGCGCAGGAGCTGGCATGGCATCGCTCGCTGGCTGAGGCGCTGAAACCGGAGACCATCTCCGCGCCGTCGCAGGAGATGTGGCAGGATTTCCAGCGCAGGCTTGCCGAACGCCGCCCACCCGCACGCGCGTTGCACGCCGCATGGTGGCAATGGGGCACAGCCACGGCGGCTGTAGCGTGCGTGCTGGTACTGGGTATGGTGTGGTGGGGCGGACAGGTTCCGGTGCCGAAAGCGACACCGTCTGTGGAGCAGCCGGGTACACAAAACGTCGCCTCCGTGCAGCCACAGCGAGGAGCATCTGCAACAGGAGGAGCCGAAACTTTCGCCGCGCGTCCGCCCAGGTCGCCAGAGCGTCGGTCTACTACCCGACCGATTCACACTGCACAAGCGACTTCGATGAAGCGTTCCAGGTCCGTGCCTGCGCAGATAGCCGCGCGACCATTGGCACAATCCGTGCAAGAGACATCCCCGGCCGCGCCTCAGCCGGTTGCCAGCATGGCGTATGCAGAGGTGCGCAATGAGCAGGGTGAGCTGGTAGGAAAGGTGATGTTGCAAACCACCTACGATGCAAACGGACAACCCAGAGCGGTGCAGATAGAGTGCGATACCCCAACAGCAGTGGAGGTGGAAAACAATGAGCAACCGTTGGATAGCTCTTATCATAGCGACGATATTGGCGGTTCCGCTGGCGGCTCAACCCCGACAGCCGGCACCCGTCCGGGCTTATCAGATTGAAGCAGTGAATCGCGATGTGCGCGAGGTCTTAGACGATTTGTTCCAGAAAGCTGGCAAACAGTACGTGATAGAGCCGGGGGTGCGGGGTAATGTTTCGCTGCGTATCGCTACCGACTCGTTCGAAGAGGCGTTAAACCGCGTGATGCAAAGCGCAGGGCTAGTCTATCATGTGGAGCGTTCGCAGAGTGCCCAGGGGCGCCCGATAGAAACCTACATCGTCCGGGCACGTTTCACTCCGCAGGGAGCGGTACCGCTGATGATGCAGGCTCCGGTGGATATTCTCTCGCGACCGGTGAACATGGTGGCAAGCACCAAACTGCGCAACGTGTTGACCATGCTCTCGCAGCAAGCAGGGGTGCCCATTGTGGCAGCACCTGAGGTGCCTGACCTGGAAGTCACGAAGCTGGTGCTGAGTAACGTCACTCTGGGCTACGCGCTCAATGTGATTGCGCAAGCCACCCAGACGCAGTATCAGTTCCAGCCGGATGGTTCCATCCTGCTGGTGCCTGCTCCGCAGATACAGGTAAAGGGTGCGCCAGGCACAGCAGGCACACGCCAGTTTGTCGACCCGACGATACTGCGCACCCAGCCCCAGAGCACTGTGATCCAGCCGCAGGGCGCACCTGCCCCGTCGGTATCCACCAAGCGATTGGGGGCGCAGGCTCCAGTGCTCAAGTGCATCTGCGGCGCGGAACTCCAACCGCGCTGGAACTACTGTCCGATGTGCGGCAGGAAAATCCCAAAGGTTCCCTCCGCACCGCCGAGGCGTTAAGCCTGTTAGAGGGGGGAGACCTGCTGAAATGCTATTTCCACCGCCTGCTCAGGGGTTTGCGCCACGTACAGCGGGGCGAAGTCGCGAGGAGGCAGCTCCCACGATCGCAGCAGCACCACCGGCTTGCCGATTTTGAGCGCGAGTGCGATCTCCGAGAGAGTACCGTATCCTCCGGAAATAGCGATGATGGCGTCGCTGGCGCAGACGTTGATCCAGTTGCGCCCATCGCGCAAGCCGGTGAATATCGCCACGTCGATGTAAGGGTTGGGCGGGGCTTCTCTGGCGTTCACGCCGGGCATCACGCCGATGGTCAGCCCTCCTGCCTCTTTGGCACCCCGTGCAGCAGCCTCCATCACTCCCCCGCGCCCGCCACACAATAACACCGCGCCGCGCTGGGCAATGAGAAAGCCCACCTTCCTTGCCATCTCGTAGGTCTGCTCGTCACACTGAGATGCTCCCATCACTCCAATGACCACCCGATAAGTTCGCTCCATCCTCTTTTGCCTCCCTTTACACAGGCTGGATGCACAGCGGGTCATCGTTGCCGGGATGATTCACGCGCGAGGACACCGGATAAGCCTCCAGTTCCGTTCCGGGATACGCCTGTAGCATCTGGAGCAACCGCGCCGGGTCCCTCAAGGAGGTGTCCAGCCACAGCGCCTCCTGCTCGGGTTTGAGAATAGCGGGCATTCGGTGGTGGATAGGCGCAAGGAGCGCGTTGGGTTCTGTGGTGATAATGGTGCAGGTGCGCAGTGGAGAGCCATCGGGCGACTGCCACTCGTCCCATAGCCCGGCGAAGGCAAAGAGCCCCCCATCGCGCCTGCGGATGTACATGGGCACACGACGATTGCCCTCCTTGCGCCACTCGTAGAAGCCGTCTGCAGGTATCAGGCACCGCCTGCGCGTCAGCGAGTACTTGAAAGCGGGCTTTTCCGCCAGCGTCTCGGCGCGGGCGTTGATCAGGCGGTTACCAATCTCAGGGTCTTTCGCCCAGAAGGGAACCAATCCCCATTGACAGGCTTCCAGCCTGCGCTCGCCGTTCTGCAGAATCACCGCCACCGGCTGTGAAGGCGCGATGTTGTAACGCGGGGCGAATTCAAAGAGCACGAACTGCACCCCAAAACGTTCTGCTACCGCCTGCGTGGGTTGTGTCAGGGTAAAGCGTCCGCACATATTAGGTGGTACCACCCCTTCGCGTCTTTCTGTATTGATGATACTCCACAGCGAGCAGGCAATGAAAGAGGGGAGAGAACCGGAGAGCGGCATTAGCCGCTCTCCGGTGGTTGAGGTTTTAGTTATTGGCTCCCGCCGCGCCGGTGCCTTTGGGTTTCATGGGACCGGTGTAATAGTTCGGCGGAAGCTTCTCCTCCTTTTTGCCGCACCCTGCCAGCAGCACTGGCAACAGCATTGCTGCCGCCAGCAGGAGCAAGGTCGCGCTACGAAAGCGCCGGGCTACGCCACGCATCGTCTTTTACTCCATCGAGAAGGTGTAATAGGTTTTGTACCAGACGGTCTGTCCGTTCTCCACGGTAGAAGACAGGTAGCGCTCCGAGTTGCGCGCGATGCGCTTGGCATGACCATCCAGGAACACGTAGTTGGCGCCGTCCTGGTGCACGAACGCCGACTCGCAACCCAGCACGATCACGAAGTAGCCGCCACCCACCATGGTGATACCATCACCGATCAGAACAGTCTCGGCGGGGCGCCTCACCTCGGGCATATAGCGGGTGAAACCACCCATATCTGGCGGATATGCCAGGCTACCGGCGTACTGGTAGTACGGGTCCTGCTGGGTGCCGCTGCCCGCGCGAGTTGCCATCTGGAAGGTGATTGCATAGTGCGACCATACCTCCAGCGGGGGCCAGAAGTCGTCCAGCTCGCCCGGGTAGCAATCGGGAGCGTCCGCACCCTTCTTGATAGACTCCGGGTTGCCGGAGGGGCAAGCAAACACGCCGGATGGCGGGTTAGTTCCACCGTTCTTCACGTATGGCTGAAGCAAACCGGTCCACAGGCGCTGAGCGCGCGGTTCACCAGAGTAGTTTGCGCGTCGCAGCCAGGGCACGATAGCGTCGTCATAGTCTTGAGCATACATGAGCACAGCTGTGCCCATCTGCTTGCAGTTGCTCAAGCATCCGGCAGCACGTGCTTTCTCGCGTGCCTGAGCAAAGACAGGGAACAGGATCGCTGCCAGTATCGCGATGATCGCGATAACCACCAGCAGCTCGATCAGCGTGAACGCGAAACGTCTCGCGTGATGCATCGGTTCGACCTCCTCAAAAGTTTCAGGATTTTCATCAGCACCGTTGGGATGATGCCTAATACCGCAGGGGTCCTTCGTTGGGGGAACGCTCCTGCAGCGAAGCAGGTAGTAGACACAGTGCACCCTGAACGATTCAGCCTTTGCTATGATTCTAACGGCGTCTGCAGATTTTGTCAGGTGGTGAATCCAAAAATCCGCAATTTTTACAGTTTGAGCGAAAAAATGTTTGAAAGGGACAATTTTGTACGCGCAATCACGATTATTTGCTTAAGAAGCTATGTGTGAGTACAGCAGGAGGGTGCTGTTGACATTTCGCAGACAGACCACCCTCCTGCTGGAACTTTACCTGCGCGGAAGAACGGTTGTGGGTGCAGGTTCTGAGGCGGAACCGATAGTGTATTGCGCACGGAGCACGCGATCGATCTCGCTCAGCATCTCGTCCAGATGTACGCGCGTCGCAGTATCCAGCGGTCGGTTGCGCACCGCCTGTATCTGGTTCTTTAAACGGCGCAGGTGATAGCGAGCCAGCATCTTCGCATCGTCCGGCGCCTCCGAATCGGGGTTGACCAGCATGTCCGCCAGCGTGCGCAGGTACGTCCTCTGCAGCAGTCTGCGCAGCGCGGGCACGCTGGTGCCGTTGATGATTTCCGCATTGATTGCGTTGCTGACCTGCTCGAAGAGCGCGGTCATGCTCAACGTCTCCTCCGGCTTGCGCGCCTTAAACTCGTTGTTGGCAATCTGGCTGAGCGTTTGCTCGCTGAAAAGCCGACGCAGGGTGCGCACCTGAATGCCAGAGAGTGTATCCCGCACCGGCGCGTCCAGGCGAGGGCGGCTGGTGAGGAAGCTGGCATAGTCCGGGTAGGGGTCTGGAGCCAGCTTCAGATACACCTCTTTGGGGAAGTTCAACGCCCTGGGCGAGAAGACGTACTGTGTCAACAGCGCCAGGGCGCGCTTTTGCTCGGCGGCGCTGAGAGGTACCACGGGCGGTTTCTCTTTCGGATCGCCGCGATGGTTCTGGCGCAGGCGCACGCCCCCGATGTAGCGCGAGACAGCGTTTGCCGCACGCGCATACATGGAGAGCAATCCGTTGAAGCTGCGGGTCAGCTCGTAGTAGTTCTCGCCGGGCTTCACCGCCTTGGCGGGCAGCTGGGGTATCATGCGGCTGACGTCTCTGAAGATGGTCGCCCAGTACTCCAGCGGGTCCTTGCCCAGGTCAAAGCGGGTGATCAGCGGGTCCACGTTGTCGGCGAACTCGTCGCCCATGTACGCCAGTCCCGGCTCCGTGCAACGGCGGGCAATCGCGCGCAACATGGGCAGCTCCGCCTCAGGGGAGACCGCCTTGCTGGGCTTGTAGCCGTACTCTATCGCCCAGTAGTCGTACACGCCCAGCCCTTGCGTCCAGTACGCCGAGCGCGGCGAGTGCAGCGCGATGATGTTCACCGGCGTATAGTCCATTACCGAAGCTGTCATGCCCAAATGGTTGATCCGGTCGGCGTTTGCCAAATCCGCGGTGGAATGCAGCGTGCTGGCGACGAAGTTATGGCGCAACCCCAGGATGTGCCCCATCTCATGCGCCACGACCTCACGGATATACTGCTTCACGTACTCCGACTCGGAGATGCGTGTAGAGCGTGACGACTGCATCAGCTTCATCGCCGTGGCACCGAACCACGCCTGATAAGCCGCCTCTTCCGCCATGCTACACAAGAAGGGGTTGGCAGGCAATGGTTCTGGGTCAAACGCGCTGAGCGGATTAATCATGCGTTTGAACTCGGTGCGGGCGAAGCGCGTCATGTTGGCGTCTACGGTGATGCTGGCGTTGAGGATCTGCCCGGTGAGCGGGTTCGCCCGGAACAGCGCCACGGCATAGCCCGAAGAGGGCGAAGTCACCCAGCGGATGACGTTATAGCGCATATCCGCATGGTCCCAGTCGGCATCCTCGGGTATCTGCTGGACCACGATAGCATCTTTGATGCCGATGCGCTCGAACGCCTTGTTCCACCAGAGGATGCCCTCACGCACCGCATCGCGATATTCGGTGGGTATGGCGTTATCCAGCCAGAAGACGATAGGCTCCTTGGGAGGCGAGAGTGGCGCGTTCGGGTCGGCTTTTTCCAAATGCCAGCGCAGGATATAGCGCGTGGTCTGATCGTCCTTGTCCTGTGTGAAGTCCTGAAACTCGGTCACGAAGTAGCCCACGCGCGGGTCTGCCAGTCGCGGGCGGTAGCCGTTGTCGGGCAGGAAGAAGAGATTGTAGGTGACATCCAGAGGCAGGCTACGCGGGTCAGCGAGCGGTGCGCCAGAGCTCATGCCCGGAATGGAGAAGGGCGAGCCTCCACCACCTCCCCCTGCGCGCACCAGATGATAAGCGGTTTGCACCACCAGATTGTTGGGGAAGTTCTTGATAGCGCTGATGACCGTCTTTTCGCGGTCGATGCTGTATGCGCCTCCGGCTGCCTGTGCCAGTCGGGTAATCTGCGCGATGTCCGAGCGGAACAGGTCGCTGACGTTGATGAGCAGGCTTTTGCGCTCTTCACTGCGCGCCTCCACGCGGAAAGCTTCCAGATAGGCATCGGCAAAAGAGCGCTTGACAGCGCGGGCAATGGGCTGTCGTTCGTCAGCGCGGAAGCGGATGTTGGGCACGACCATCAGAATCTGCTCGTCGCGTTTGACGAACTTGAAGAGGATATCGTCTATGGGGTTGCCTGCGGCGAGGGAGTAACCTCCCGTGCCCGTGCTCTGTGTGACCTGCAGCAGCATCAGCTGATCCAGCTGGTCTTCGCGAATCTCCATGTAGAGGGTATCTTTACCAGCCTCTTTCTTGCGGTAGAGGGTGAACACGCCCTCTATCTTCTCGGTGTCCTTCACCACCTCTTCGATGCTCTTTTCCTTCTTCTTCGGAGCTTCGGCAGGTTGCGCAGCCGCTGCCGCTCCACCGATGGGGCTGCCCCCCGTACGCTCCGCACGCAGCGTGCCGCTGAAGGTTGGAGCCTGCTCGGAGGGGGCGAAGGGGAAGTTTTCCACCCGCAAGTTCATCACCACAATGTCCCCCGAGGCAACCTCCACCCACACCTCGCCTTGCAGGCTCAGGTTCTTTTCTCGTCCCGTCTCACGGTAGGTGTAGCGCAGTTTCGCCGTGTCCACGCCTCTGGTCTTCTCTAGGGCGAGCAGCTCATACTCGGCTACCGCGCCGGGGGTGCCCTTTTCGGCGTCTTCCTGGTATTCGCGCGTCCACTTATCGCCAACGCCGACAGGGTTGGGCGAAAAGACTATCTGGGTGGATTGCATCAAGCGCATCTGCGCCTTGCGCTCTGCTTCGGTGGGTTCACGTCCCCCTTCCCATTTCACTGAAACCAGCGTGCCATCGGGTTTGGTGACGGTAATGGTGCGTCGCTTGCTTGCCTCCTCAGAGGCAGGCATCTTCTGACCGTTGACGGTCATCTCTACCTCTTCATCCACCGACTGGCGTGTGATTTCGCCTGAAGCGGACACATCGAGGATTTCGTCTACAGAAGTTTGCTTGATGAGCACCTGAATCTTCTGTCCGCCGAACTCGCTGCTGAGGTCGGCTTCCAGACGGTAGGTCATCTTCTGACCTTTCTGTGCCTTATACTGCAGAGACACTTTCTCTTGTGCCGTCGCGGCTATGGCCACCAGTAGCCAGAGCACGACGAGAATCGCCGATGCGAATGTCCGTTTCATACCTCTTCCCCTTGTGTGCTGTATGGAGTTACGCTATAGATTATGGCATATTCCGCGGGAGTCACGCTCACGCGCTGGTATGGTATAATAGCCTCAGGTGAGCAGAGGATGCCTTTTACCATCAACGAGTTTGAAGACTTGTTACAAATCCTGCAACAGCACCCCGAGTGGCGTGCGAGGCTGCTGGACAACTTGTTGGGAGAGGAGTTTCTTGCCCTGCCCCATCAAGTGCAGTTGCTCCTTCAGGCACAGCAACGCACAGACGAGCAGCTGGCTGCCCTTACCGCAGAAGTTCGTGTGCTGGTGGAGGAGCAGCGGCGGCTTGCTGAGGAATTTGCTTCCTATCGGTTGCAGACAGACCAGTCCATCCGCGAACTGGTGGAGTCGCAGAAGCGGCTTGCTGAGGAATTTGCCTCCTATCGGTTGCAGACAGACCAGTCCATCCGCGAACTGGTGGAGTCGCAGAAGCGACTTGCTGAGGAATTTGTCGCATACCGTGCGCAGACTGACGCTCGTTTTGCCGAGTTGTCTGAGACGGTGCGCGAACTGGCGGAAGCGCAGAAGAAGCTGACAGAGGAGTTCATTGCCTACCGGAGCAGTACTGACCGTCGCCTCGATGAAATGAGCAAGGAGCTCAGGAATCTCGCTGCGCGTGTGGGGATGAGCCTGGAAGAGGAAGCGGAAGATATGGTCTGGTGGGTACTAAAGCAGAAGGGTTACCGTTTTGCGGCTGGGTATCGGTCGGCACGCTTTGATGGGGAAGTGGACGTTGTGCTGATTGGTGAAACCCCTGAAGGCGAGAGTATCTCGGTGGTGATTGAAAGCAAAACCCGTTTGGGCAAAGGTGATGTTTACGCCTGGGCACAAAGGGTTCAGTCTGACAGTTTTCGCCTCGGGATGCAGGCAGCAGGTTTTAGCCCTCCGTATCTGCCTTACCTGTTTGCCATGCGCCCAGACCCTGCAGCAGTAGAAGCTGCTCAAGAATCTGGAATAGGGCTGGTGAACACCCGGGGCGAGGTGGTGGAAGGCACACTCGTTATCCGCTAGCCATCTCTGCGTCCACCTTCTCCACCTGAACATAGCACGTGTGGAACGTTGAACCGCCTCCCATGTCAGCCAACCTGTCGGAGGTCAGGGTGTTCACATTACGTCCCCCCGGGCTATCCCGGTGCCACCACAGGGAGGGTGACCATGTGGTGCCGGGGCGCACATGCTCCGCGCTGACCATCGCCCGCAGCAGTACCTCTCCGCGCTGGTTGTAGGCGCGTACCCAATCGCCTTGCTGGATACCTCGCGCCTCGGCATCCTGGGGATGCATCCACAGACGCGGTTCGCGCTCGCCCTTTTGCATCCGCTCCAGATTGGCGAAAGAGGTGTTCAGGAAATGGTGCGCGGCAGGTGTCATCAATTTCAGAGGGTAGCGCGTTCGGTTCACCCCATGCTCTTCAGCGGGGGTGTATACAGGCAGGGGATCGTAGCCGTCCCGTTTCGCCCGCTCCGAGTACAGTTCTATTTTGCCCGAAGGGGTGCGGAAGTGTGGCTCGCCATGCAGATAAGGGGCGAACGGGTCGGAGGGTGTTTGGAGTTTGGCGAAGCCATGCTCCTGCAGATACTCGTAGGTGATACCCTGCAGGTAGGGGTGGTCGCTATCCAGAGCCTGACGGATAATCTCTTCGGCGGTGTCGCGGAAGCATTGCTCCTGAAAGCCCAACCGCCTCGCCAGTTCCGAGAGCACGTCCCAGTTGGGTCGGCTCTCGCCAAGGGGCGGGATCGCCGGCTGATTCAGCTGCACGTAGAGATGACCATACGCGGTGTGTAGGTCCAGATGCTCCATCTGCGTGGTGGCAGGTAAAACGATGTCCGCCAGGCGGGCGGTATCTGTCCAGAGTTGTTCGTGCACGACGGTAAACAGGTCTTCGCGCAACATGCCCTCTATCACGCGGTTACTATTGGGAGCGACCGCAGCCGGATTAGAGTTGTACACGTAGAGCGCCATTATCGGCGGGTTGTCCAGCGTCAGCAACGCCTCGCCCAGCTGGTTCATGTTCACCGCACGTGGGTTGTCCTGCAACAGGTCAGGGCGTTTCACTGCCTTCATGTTGAGGGGAAAGTGCGCGCTGGTGGAGAGCAACAGTCCCCCACCCAGCTCCCTCCACGCGCCGATGATGGCAGGAAGGCAGGTGATGGTGCGAATCATCATGCCGCCGTTGGTGTTGCGGGCGATGCCGTAGCCCAGTCGGATGGCGGACGGGCGTTGCGTGGCGTACGTGATGGCGAGGCGTTCGATGTCCTCTGCGGGGACGCCCGTTATTTGAGCCACTGTGCCCGGAGCATATTCGTGCATGACCCGTTCGCGAAGCGCTTCCCACCCGACGGTATACTCCCGCAGGAACTGCTCATCGTGTAGCCCTTCTCGGAAGATCACATGCATCATGCCCAGCGCGAGCGCGCTGTCCGTGCCGTGCTCGAGGTGCACGTGCCAGTTGGCGCACTCGGCGGTACGGGTGCGGAAGGGGTCTATCACAATGAGGGTGGCTCCGCGCTTTTGCGCCTCACGCAAGAGAGCCATCTGGTGCGTGCCGGTGCTGGCGGGGTTCATCCCCCAGACGATAATCGTTCTGGAGTAGATGAAGCTTTCGGGGTCGATACCGCCTGACCAGCCCATCGTGTAGTCATAGCCTGCCTCGGCAGCAGTGGAACAGATTGTGCGCAGCAGGCGGCTTGCGCCCAGCCGATTCCACAAACGCCCATCGCAGGCAGACATGTTCACTACGCCCATGGTGCCTGCGTAGGAGTACGGCAGGATGGCTTCTGCACCGTACCTGTCGATAATCTGCTTCCACCGCGCGACGATGGTGTCCAGCGCTTCCTCCCACGAGATGCGCTCGAATCTGCCCTCGCCCTTTGCGCCCACCCGCTTATGCGGATACAGCACCCGGTCGGGACTGTACACGCGCTCCTCGTAGTGGTTTACCTTGCAGCACAGGTAGCCGCGTGTCACAGGATGCTCCGGGTTGCCGCGCACACCTAAAAGGCGGTCACCCTGCACGCGAGCGAGCATCGCACAGGTGTCGGGACAATCATGCGGGCAAACGGTTTTCACTTCGCGTATCTCAGGCATGGTCTGGGCTCCACGGGTCGTCTTTGAGGATAGTATAGCGCATCTGGCGTAGCCGATACAAACCCTGGAGAACACTGTGGGCAGTTCTACTGCTTGCGCTCACGAAAAACAGCTCCTGACAGGGTGCACAGAACCACGATAAGCGCTGCGGACATCTGGTCCCCCAGTCTCACGTACAGCGTCCTTTCCTGCCTCAGTTCCACGCCCTCGGCTCGGAGCTGCGCTTCGGTGAACAAATTCGCCCGCTGGAGGCATCGTCCCTGTGCGTCGAACACTGCGGAAATACCCGTGGTGGCAGAGCGCAAGACCCATCGACGTGTCTCCACCGCTCGCAGGGCGCAAAAGGCAAGGTGCTGTTCCGCAGCAGGCGCGTGTCCGAACCACGTGTCGTTGGTCACCACACATAGCAGGCGCGCCCCCTGCCTCACCATTTCGCAGGAGATGCGGGGCAACGTGGACTCGAAACAGACTGGCGTGCCGATGCGCCAGGAGGTTAACAACACGGGCTTCTCTCCGGGCGAAACGTCCGCGCTGACAACCCCAAAATGCTCTACCCAGGGCGTCCAGCGGCGGAAGGGCACATACTCGCCCCACGGGACAAGGTGTTGTTTGCGGTACGACTCCACCAGCCCGTCGGGGGCAAACGCAATCACGCTGTTGTAGCTACGCCCTTCTTCCTCGGTGAAGCTGCCGATGAGCACGGTTGCACCCTGTGCATTGACCTGGGCTATCCGCTCGGAGAAGGGATATGCCATCGCATCGGGCACTATCGTCTCCGGGAAAAGCACGAGGTCTATCCTGCTGGTCGCGGTATCCCGCAAAACACGGGTCATCACATCTTTCACCGAATCCTGCATCTGCTGAGTCCACTGGCTGGTGGTATCCACGTTGGGCTGCACCACCAGCGCGGTCAGGCGTTCCGGGGTAGGCGACAGAGAAAACCTCCACCATCCGAACAGGAGCAGCAGCAAGGAGATTTGTATCGCACCGATGAGCGGACGCAGCTTCCGCCGGGCGATTGCCTCTGCGAGAGCCGCGTTCACCCATACTATCCACGCACTCAATCCCCACGCGCCCAGCAGCTCTGCGCTCTGCAGGGGCAGGAGGTTCCGGTGTTGCGATACCGCCAGCTGCCCCCACAAAAAGCCCCATGCCCCTGCCCCGCGCAGCCACTCGATAGCTACCCACAACGCCACCGTCCACGCAACCGATAACGTGGATCCCGGTACTAGCCGGTTGACCAGCGTGTGCAACCAGCCGAACGCGCCCGCAAACAGCGTCTGAGACAGCACCAGCGCGCCCCACGCCGCCAGCCCCAGCCAGAAACTGCCCGTCCATCGCGCCACAAACTGCTGCATCCACCACAGCAGGACGCCATAGAAACAGCCCCCCCACACCGCACCGAGAAGGCATCCCTGTCGTGGACGCGATAGGGAGCGCAGCGCAAGCATCAGAGGCACCAGCGCCACCCACGCCAGCCAGCCCCAGTCCACCGGCGGGAACGCCAGCCACAGCATCAGCGCGCTCAAGACACTGCCAAGAAAGAAAACGAAAAGCTTTTTCACACTGTGGTATTTTCGCGCGGTGCGCCCGGAAGCCTTCTCGGGTAGAGACCGATGCGCCCGGCAGGTTGACGCTTTCCCCACCTCCGCGTTATACTGAAACTGTTACAGGAGGGGAAGGGAATGCGACGCTTCGTGAACTTGAACGGACAGATGGTCTCGCCCGCCGAGGCAAAGATCGACCTGTACGATCACGGTTTTCTGTACGGCGACGGCGTTTTTGAGGGCATCCGCGTTTACAATGGACGCATCTTTAAGCTGCAGGAACACGTGGATCGCCTGTATCACAGCGCCCGTGCGTTGATGATTGGCATCCCCATCAGCAAAGGGGAGATGACCGAGCGCATCCGGTCGGTGGTGCGTGAGAATGGCGAAACGAACTGTTACATTCGGGTGACCGTTTCGCGAGGCGTTGGGCTGGGCTTGGATCCCAAACATATCCGCCTGGAGCCGACCATTGCCATCTCCACTGCCGACCTCGCGCTCTATCCGCCGGAGATGTACGAGAACGGCTTGCACGTGGTGACCGTTTCCACTCGTATCCCGCCCGCGCAGTGTCTGGACCCGCGCATCAAGTCGCTGGGACGATATATCAACAACATCCTGGCGAAGATGGAAGCGAACCGGGTGGGCGCAGGCGAAGGGCTGATGCTGAACATCGAAGGTTTTGTGGCAGAAGCCACCGGCGATAACATCTTTATCGTGAAGAACGGTGTTTTGCACACGCCGCCATCTTCCGCAGGCATTCTGGCGGGCATCACGCGCGCTACTGTGATGATGCTGGCAGAGCAGAGAGGCATTCCTGTGCGCGAGACCATGATGACCCTGTACGACGTGTATACCGCCGACGAAGCGTTCCTCACGGGTACCGCTGCCGAAGTCATACCGATGGTGACACTGGACGAGCGCCCCATTGGCACGGGCAAGCCCGGTGAGGTGACACATCGCATCATCGCGGCGTTCCGAGAACACACCCAGAGCAGTGGCACGCCTGTCTGAGCAACGGTGCGAGGTTTGTGGGCGATTTGCCGCGCAGTGGCGGGTGCATGCCGACAGCCACCGCCGACTGTTGTGTGCGCCATGCGCCCGCCGATATCTGGCGAGGCTCGTCCCCGAAGAGGCTCCGGTGTATTCTGCGCTACTGCAAGCGGCAGCACAGCCACTTTCGGAAAAGATCGCCTGTCCTCACTGCGCGACGGAGATCGGCATGCTCGCCGAGCAAGGAGTGGCGGGCTGCGTCGATTGCTACCGGCACTTTCCGCAAGCGGTGGAACAATGGCTGAAGCAGTGGTCGCTGCCGACCCGCCACGAAGGAGACCTCCTGCCGGAGATCGTGCAGCCTCCGACGGTACGGCAAGCGAGTACGCAGCCGGATGCTTTCTGGCTCCATCCCCTGCAGCCTCAGCAGGTGATTCTCAGCAGCCGTGCCCGCTATGCCCGCAACTTCGCCTGGGCGCGTTTTCCCTGGTGTGCCGATAGTGCGGATCTGGAACAGGTACGGTACCGTGTGGATCGGGCAGCGCGCCTTAGCTCCTGGCATTTCGCCATCCTGCCGACACACCGCATGAAGCCCTCGGAAAGACAGCGGTGGATAGACCTGCGCCTCGCCAGCCCTCTGCTGCGTGATAATCCCCTCGGTGCGTTGATCGTGGACGAAGCGCGCGCTGTCAGCGTGCTGGTGAACGAGGAGGACCACCTGCGGGTACAGGCTATCCTGCCTGGGTTGCAAGTACGCGAGAGTATCGTGCTGGCGCGCGCTGCCCTGGATGCACTGGCACTGCAAGAAGAACTGGCTTTCTCCGACAATTACGGGTGGTTGACCGCTTCCATTCTCAACATCGGGTGGGGGCTGCGTGTCTCGGTGATGATGTACACACCTGCTCTGGAGCGAATGGGACAGTTACACACCGTGTGGCAAGCAGCCGCAGAGCTGGGAGGCACCATCCGTGGACCGTACGGTGAGGGAACACCTGCCGGCGCGCTGTTTCAGGTGTCCAACACACATAGTATCGGTATCGACGAGGCGACCCTCGCTGCACAGGTAGCGGGCACCGCGCAGTTTATTGCCCAGGCGGAACAGCGTGCGCGAGAGCAATGGTTGCCTTCTCAGACGCGACAGTTGCACGAAGAGGCAGAACAGGTGTATCATAATCTTGCAAAGGAACGCACCTTGAGAGCCGCAGATGCCTTGCAGATGCTGTCGGTCGTGAGCCTTGCCGCGATGGCGGGCTGGGGACGTTTGACCCCTGAGGTCTGGAAGGAGATGATGATGGCCATACGCTGGGAAGGGCAGCACGACGACGCCGAATGGCGTGCCATCAGGATGCGAACACTGGTGCGGCAAGTGCGCAACGGATAGTTCACCCTTCGTCCATGTGCTTGCATCTGCAGGGTCAAAACGGGTAACCTAATAGACAGAAGAACCTTTTGTGGAGTAAGGTCGGCTTTGCAGGCGCTGTCGAAGGGAAAAACCATCCGCAAGCACCGCCGCTGCCGATCAAGGAGGTCCCATGTCAGCAATGTGGCAGCGATTCACTGAGCGTGCTCGCCGCGTTATCTTCTACGCCCAGGAAGAGGCGGGACGTCTGGGTGAGAACTATGTCAGCACCGAGCATCTGTTGCTGGGGCTGGTTCGCGAACCGGACAGCGTTGCCGCACGAATTCTGGAGCGTATGGGCGTGAGCCTCAGTCGTGTGCGCAGTGAAATCGAGCGACAGGTATCGCGAGGAGAAGGAAGACTCGGTCAGGAGACGCAGCTGACCCCTCGCGCGAAGCGCGTGATTGACCTTGCCTACGACGAGGCACGCCAGCTCAACAACAACTATATCGGCACCGAGCACCTGTTGCTGGGCTTGATCCGTGAAGGAGAAGGGCTAGCCGGCAGGGTTTTGGCGAGACTGGGAGTAGACCTGGAACGCGCCCGCCGAGAGGTGATGGCACTGCAATCCAGTGACACCAGTGCGCCCGCACCCCGCCAGCGTTCGCGCACCCCCACCCTCGATGAGTTCGGCAGAGACCTGACCGAGCTGGCGCGTCAGGATAAACTGGACCCCGTCATCGGGCGGCATAACGAGATAGAGCGCGTCATCCAGATCCTCTCTCGCCGCACGAAGAACAACCCCGTGCTGATTGGTGAACCCGGTGTCGGCAAAACCGCTATCGCCGAAGGACTGGCACAACGCATCATCTCCGGCGACATCCCGGAGGTGCTCAAAGACCGACGCATCGTCGCGCTGGACCTGGCGGGGCTGGTGGCAGGCACCAAGTACCGCGGCGAGTTTGAAGAGCGCATGAAGCGTGTGCTGGAAGAGGTACGCAAAGCGCAGGGCGAGGTCATCCTGTTCATCGACGAACTGCACACACTGGTCGGCGCAGGGGCCGCCGAAGGCGCTATTGACGCTTCGAACATCATGAAACCCGCTCTGGCTCGCGGGGAACTGCAGTGTATCGGCGCCACCACGCTGGACGAGTACCGCAAGTATATCGAGAGGGATGCTGCGCTGGAGCGGCGCTTCCAGCCTGTGCAGGTGCGTGAGCCGACCGTGGAAGAGGCTATCGAAATCCTGCGCGGTCTGCGCGACCGCTACGAAGCGCACCACCGGGTGAAGATTGAAGATAACGCCATTATCGCGGCAGTACGCCTCGCAGACCGTTACATCACCGACCGCTACCTGCCCGATAAGGCGATAGACCTGATCGATGAGGCGGCGTCACGGGTGCGCCTGCAGTACTCCCTGCCACCGCGTGAACTGCGGCAGGTGAAGCAACAACTCGCCAAGATAGAGAAAGATCTGGAGACAGCACACCGGTCGGGCGACTACTCGCGCGTGCAGGAACTGCGTGCGCAACGTACGGTGCTGCAGAACCGCGCCGCCGACCTGGAGCAGGAGTGGAACCTGAAGCGTCAGGAGATGCGCACCGTAGTTACCGAGGATGAAGTGGCGCACATTGTGCAGTCGTGGACGGGCATTCCTGTCTCGCGCCTGATGGAAGCGGAGACGGTGAAGCTGCTGAAGATGGAAGAGGAGCTGCACAAGCGAATCATCGGTCAGCACGAAGCAGTGGTGGCAGTCAGCAAGGCGATACGCCGTGCACGCTCCGGGCTGAAAGACCCCAAGCGACCGATAGGAACCTTCATCTTCCTCGGCCCCACCGGAGTCGGCAAGACCGAGCTGGCACGTGCGCTGGCGGCTTTCCTGTTTGACAACGAGAACAACCTCATCCGCCTCGACATGTCCGAGTACATGGAGCGGTTCGCGGTATCGCGGCTGGTGGGCGCGCCCCCGGGCTATGTGGGCTACGAAGAGGGCGGTCAGCTCACCGAAGCGGTGCGCAGACAACCCTACTCGGTCGTGTTGCTGGACGAGATAGAAAAAGCGCACCCCGAAGTGTTCAACATCCTGTTGCAGATTTTCGAGGACGGTCGCCTGACCGACTCGCAGGGCAGGGTGGTGGACTTCAAGAACACGGTCATCATCATGACCTCCAACCTGGGCGCACGCTCCATTCAGGGAGAACCCAGCATGGGCTTCCTGAGCGCAGCGAAACCCAAGGAAGAGACCGAGCGCGAGTACGAGAGCATGAAGGGGCGCATCATGGAAGAGCTGAAGCGCACCTTCCGCCCCGAGTTCCTCAACCGCATCGACGAGATTGTGGTGTTCCACGCACTGACCTTCGCCGAAATCCTGCAGATTGTGGACCTGATGGTCGGGCGAGTGGCACAGCAGGCGCGCGCACAGGGCATCGAGCTGGAAATCACGCAGGAAGTGCGCGAGATGCTGGCGCGCGAGGGCTTCGACCCGCAGTTTGGTGCACGCCCGCTGCGTCGCGCGGTGCAAAGACTGATTGAGGACCCGCTGGCGGAGGAGATCCTGCTGGGACGCTTCAGTGAAGGTGATACCGTCATCGCCACTCTGGATGAGGACGGCAGGCTCGTGTTCCTGAAGAAGGAAACCTCTGAGGCGGAAAACCCGCCGGAGCCCGCAGGAGTAGGCTAAACACAAAGCGAACATCCCGCCGGTTCTCCGGCGGGATGTTTTGTTCGCACAAACCGCCGTTTATCCTCGCCCCGCTCCCGCCGGTACGCGCTCCTCCTGGAGAGACTCCTCCAGTGTCTCCTTGCCCCGCTGGATGGTTCCTATCGCCTTTGCCAGCACCGATTCGAGGTTATTGAGCACGTCGCGAGCATACTCATCGGCTCCTCGCCGAATCTGCCGCGCGTCCTCCCGGGCACTGGTCACGATATGTTGAGCCTGCTCTTTCGCCATCAGCACAATCTCGCTCTGGTCTACCATGCGCTGTGCTTGCAGGCGTGCTTCCTCCAGGATGCGCGCCGCCTCCGCCTTGCTCTCCTCGATAATGTGGTTCGCTTCCTCGCGGGCGGTCTCGATAATGCGGTCACGCTCGCGCGTGACGTTGCTCGCACGCTTCACATCCTCCGGCAGCGAAGCGCGGATGCGATTGACCAGCACAAAAAACTCGTCGTGGTCCAGCCCAATGGTGAGCTTCAGCAGGGCGATGTACTTGGTGTTCTCCACCAGTTCCTCTAACTGTTTCAAAAGTTGCAGGATTTCTATTGGTATCACCCCCTGTTATTGGCTTCCCGATTTGGCAACGCTCTACCCAGCTTCCGATAGAGATACGGCTCTACCGCTTTGGGAACCAGTCCGTGTACGCTTCCTCCCAGCCGGGCGATCTCTTTGACCATGCTGGAGGAAAGAAACACGTACTCAGAACTGGTCATCATGAAAATAGTTTCTATCTGTGGACACAGACGCCGATTGGTTAGCGCCATCTGCAGTTCGTAGTCGAAATCGCTTACTGCGCGCAGTCCCTTCACAATCACCTGCGCTCCGCGCTGCATAGCGAAATCGACCAGAAGCCCCTCAAAGCTCTCTACCTGCACGTTAGGCAAAGAGGCGCAAACTTCCTGCAAGATGCCCATGCGTTCTTCGACGGTAAACAGCGGTTGCTTCGAGGGGTTGGGAGCCACCGCGACGATGAGTTTCTCGAACAGGCGTGATGCCCTTACGATGATGTCGTAATGCCCGCTGGTGACGGGGTCAAACGAACCCGGATAGATAGCTGTTCTGCACTGTGCCATTTTAGCTCACCGTTGCTAGCACCGCTCGCGGCATGTTGCGCTGCATCGCGCTCTGCAGCAGGCGATGTGCAGGTTGTTGAAGTTCGGGATCGGTGCGCACAGTTTGGAAAGCCTCCTGTCGCGCCAGCTCCAGCAGTTCTGCGTCGCGCAGGATGTCCGCCACGCGCAGGGAAGGCACGCCGCTCTGTCGGGTGCCGTATATCTCGCCCGGACCGCGCAGGCGCAGGTCCTCCTCCGCAATCACGAAGCCGTCGTTGGTGCGCACCAGCACGTCCAGACGGCGATTCGCGTCCTCACCGTTCGAGTCACTAATCAGGATGCAAAAGGACTGGTGTGCCCCGCGCCCTACACGTCCACGCAACTGATGCAGCTGCGCCAGACCAAACCGCTCCGCATCCTCAATCACCATCACCGAAGCATTGGGCACGTCGACGCCGACCTCGATGACGGTCGTGGAGACCAGGATGTCTATCTCACCCGCGCGGAACCGCTCCATGATTTCCTCTTTCTCCGTCGGCTTCATCTGCCCATGCAGTAACCCCACACGCAGTTCGGGGAACACCTCCTCCTGCAGATGTTTGGCTAAATCCTCTGCCGCCTTTGCCTGCATCTTTTCGGACTCGGTGATGAGTGGGCAGACGATATATGCCTGCTGTCCCTGCTGGATCAGCTGGCGCACCGCCTCGTACACCTGCGCGCGCTGGTGGGCGCGTTTGCGGTGCGTTTTCACCGGTCGGCGACCGGGGGGCAACTCGTCGATGATCGAGAGGTCCAGGTCGCCGTACAGGGTCATTGTCAGCGTGCGCGGGATGGGAGTAGCGGTCATCACCAGCACATCCGGGTTCTGACCCTTCTCGCGCAAGGCGGCGCGCTGCAGTACCCCGAAGCGGTGCTGCTCGTCGATAATCACCAGCCCCAGCTTGCGGAACTCCACGCCCTCCTGAATCAATGCGTGTGTGCCTACCGCCACCTGCGTGATGCCCGTGGCGATGCGCTCGCGCACCGACTTTTTACCGCGCTGGGTGAGACTGCCTACCGCCAGGTCCACGATGATGCCCAGCTTGCGGAAGAGGCGCGAGAGCACGATGAAATGCTGCTCTGCGAGGATTTCGGTGGGAACCATCACCGCCGCCTGATAGCCGTTCTCCACACACGCTAATATCGCCGCTGCCGCCACGATAGTCTTCCCCGAGCCCACGTCGCCCTGTAGCAGGCGGTTCATCGGATACTCGCGCGCCATATCGCTCCAGATTTCCTCGATGACGCGCCGCTGGGCGTTCGTGAGCTCAAAAGGCACGATCTCATGCAGCTTGCGCCACAGCACCTCTTTGTCAATCTGGAAGCGGATGCCGGGCGCGCCGGTGGTCTCAGCAACCTTGCGCTGGGCGATGTGCAGCTGCAGCAGGTAGAACTCTTCAAAGATAAGCCGTCGACGGGCGCGCTCCAGATGCTCCATGCTTTCGGGGAAATGGGCATTGCGTACCGCCTCCGCGAAGGGCATCAGGTTCAGCCGACGGCGCAGGTCAGGGGGCAGACAATCTATCAGCACCGGCTCATAGGTCTGCAGAGCGTTATAAATGATACGACGCAGGCGAGACTGCGGCAACCCCTCAGTGAGCGGATACACTGGCACGATTCGGTGTGCGGCGAGCGGGTCGCTGTCGGTCAACGGCTCCCACTCGGGTGTCTGCATCTGATAGTGATAGGGGGCGTTTTGTACCACTCCGTACGCCACGATGTCCTGCCCGCGCATTTTCAGGAACTTGTCTTTCAGGTATGGCTGGTTGAACCACACCAGCTCTAGCGTACCTGTGCCGTCGTCGATAATGACCTTGGTGATGGTCATCTTGGGACGCGGGGAGACGTTATCCACCGCCATAATCGTACCATGAACCGTCACCGCCTCCCCGGGCACAACCTGGGAAAGAGTGCGAAAGTGCGTGCGGTCCTCGTAGCGTCGGGGCAGGTGCATCAGCAGGTCAAAGACGGTGTAAATGTTCAGCTTGGCGAGCACCTGTGCCAAAGCCTCACCTACCCCTTTCACGAAGCGCACTTCATCGTCCAGGCTCCTCTGACGCGCAAAGGCGGGAGAGGCAGATGCTCGCGGTGTCCCTGTTTTGGCGGAAGTGATGCCGTCCATGCTTCCCCATTCCTGCAAGCGTCTCACCCTGCAGGGATAGATTGTAAACGTTTCAGAGGAGGTTTGTCAAGCGAGGGAGCATTTCACAAAATCTTAATGGAAAGCGCTTGTATTTGTTCGTGCAAACGTTTAGAATAGGAGAGGAAACTCTGATAAGGAGGGGCACCATGTCCACTATCCGAAGGGCTTTCACACTCATCGAGCTGCTCGTCGTGATTGCGATTATTGCAATCCTGGCAGCGATTCTGTTCCCTGTCTTTTCCCAGGCGCGAGAAAAGGCGCGCTCTGCTTCCTGCCTGAGCAACCTGCGCCAGTTTGCGCTGGCAACACTGGCATACGTGCAGGATTACGACGAAACCTTCCCGCAGAGCGTATACAGCCTGGACAACCGTATCCTGATACCAGGTAGTGGCGACCGTGTGTTCACCGTTTTCGATGCGACCATGCCCTACATGAAGAACGTAGAAATTATCGTGTGTCCGTCCCAACGACCTGGTATCGACTTTCAAGCCCTGCTGCAACCGCTGGGGCTACGTATCGGCGGCAATTTCCGGTACGGCTCTTACGCCTACAACTTCGCGTTGTTCCAGGACCCGGCGTTGCCTCCGGGACTGTTTGAGAATGACCCCGTGGTCAGTTTAGGAGCCGTAGGCGAGCCAGCAAACACCACGATGTTCTACGACAGCACCTACGTCGCCGTGACCGGTCCTCAGGTGGACCCGTCGTGTCGTCTGCCGAGCGGTCCGTTCGAGTGGAGCAATTTCCCCGGACATCCACGCCATTCCGACGGTTTCAACGTGAACTTCGTAGATGGGCACGCCAAATACTACCCGCGCAAGGGACAGATTCCCGGCACCTCTCCCAGCTCGTCGGGTCTCGTGCCTACCTACACTCTGCCTTGCGACCTGTCGGGTATCCCGGGCGGCACGCCCGACACATAACCCGCAGAAAGTCCGGGAGCACGGTCTGCCGTGCTCCCTACTTCACCTTGCCCGCGACCGCCCGCAAGACCTCCAACCCCGCCTCCAGAGCCGGGCGGTCGTCGCGTGTCACCATCACCGTGACGAAAAACCGCCCTCTCGCCCAGTAGAGGGTGGTGGCACCATCCGCCTGTATCCAGAAACCCGCTCCGGTAAGCTTCAGTGGTTGAGGCTTTTGCTTGCGGTGTGTGTTGCGCCAGTGTTCCACAAACCGGCGCGCGGCGACTGCATCCTTCATGGTGTGCGTGGTCACCGTAACGTACAGGTCGCCGCGCTGGTAGAGCTTTTGCGCCGCCTCCAGCACACCGTTTTTCAGGTAGAGCTGATACCCCCCATCGTAGATGCTGGTTAAGCCTTCGCCCTTACCGTAGAGATAGGAACCGCTGACCTCTTTCCAGTTTTTCAGCTCGCCCCCCGGCAGTAGTTTCGCACAGGGGCTATTCTCACCCTGCGCCCCTGCCAGAGAGGCAAAAAGCAGCGTCAGAACGACTGGAATGCAGTGATACAGTTTTCGCACCGTACACCTCCCTGTTCTCGCAAAACGATCATTCGCACAGGCAGACTCTCCCCCCTATCCATCCTCCAGGATCTCAGTCTTGGGGCGTTCCCACTCCTTAACCTTCATTCTACCACACATCGGCACATGTACCCCTTGAAGAGAAAGCAGGAACCATACAAGTACTGGCGTAGAGTGAAAGAGAGCAATTCTGGAGCTCGGAGGACGTGATATGGATATTCCTTCTCGCGACGAGCGCGTTGTGAACGTTCGGCATGGGGAGATGCACCTGCCGACGCCTGCCTATTCCTCTCGCCAGCAGTGGGAGGCGCGGGCGAGGTGGTTGCGGGAGCACATTTTGAACAGCGCGGGGCTACTGCCACTCCCACCGCGTGCGCCTCTGAAAGCGCGTTTCTTCGGGCGCATCGAGCACGAAGACTACAGCGTGGAGAAGGTGTACTTTGAAAGCTTCCCCGGTTTCCTGTGTACAGGGAACCTGTACCGTCCCGTGGGCAAGAAACCACCGTTTCCGGCGGTGCTGTGTCCGCACGGCCACGCTCGTTCTGGCAGGTTAGAAGATAATCCCAACGACAACAGCGCCACCTCGTATGCGGGCTTGTGCGTCAATCTGGCAAAGCAGGGCTATATCGCCTTGAGCTATGATATGGTAGGCTACAACGATAGCCTGCAACTGCCCCACCAGCGTCTTTCCAAAGAATGGGAGCTGTGGGGAATTCATCTGTTGCGTCTGCAGTTATGGAACAGCCTGCGGGCGATGGATCTGCTTCACACCCTGAAGGAGGTGGACACGCGCCGTATCGGCTGCACCGGCTCTTCGGGGGGAGGCACGCAGACCTTTCTGCTCACAGCGGTAGAACCCCGTGTGACTGCCGCCGCGCCGGTGTGCATGGTCTCTGCGCACTATCAGGGAGGGTGCTTCTGCGAAAACGCGCCCGGTTTGCGTCTGGATACGAATAACGTGGAAATCGCCGCGCTTGCCGCGCCGCGCCCTCTGTTGCTGGTTGCCGCGACCGGTGACTGGACGAAAAACACGATGGAGGAGGAATATCCTGCTGCCAGAGCGATCTATGCCCTGCTGGGGGCAGAGTCGCGCGTCTCCGCTGTGCGCTACGAGGCAGACCACAACTATAACCGCGCCAGCCGAGAGTCAGTATACGCCTTTTTCGGAAAGTGGCTGGGCGTTCACGCGCCCGAGCACGAGCCGCCCTTCAGGGTAGACCCCCCGGAGAAAGTGCGCGTCTTTCCCGATGGGGTGCTGCCTGCAGGATACCAGAAGGGTGACGCGGTGCTGGAATCTCTGCGTCAACGAGACGCGGAGCAACTGCGCAAACGCTTCCCGCGCACGCCCCAACAGGTTCCCGCCTTCCGTCGGTGGCTGGGCAACGCCTGGATGCATACGCTGGCTGTAGAGGCGGTGTCGCCTTCGCGGGTGGAAGTGCTGGATGACCGGGAGTATGCAACTCCTCTACCTCATCGTCGCCTCGCATTCCGACGTCAGGGAACGGGTGAGGTAGTGCTCGGCGCGCTGTTCCGCCCTGCAGGTCGTGCTTCTGGCAAAGCAGTGCTGTTGCTCCACCCGGAGGGCACGGAGGCATGGACACGCTCGGAGAGCCTGTTGCACCGCCTGCTGGAAGCTGGCATGGTGGTGATGACGCTGGACGCCTTCGGCACGGGCGAGCACCTGCGACGCTTCGGCAAGCGCGAGCTGCAAGGCAATTTCCCGGAGACCTTTAACCGCACCGATGCACAGTGGCAGGTGCAGGATACGCTCACTGCCCTTGCGCTACTGCGCTCGCAGCGTGGGGTGAGGCAAACATCTCTGATAGGCGTTGGCAATGCAGGGTGGTGGGCGCTGCTGGCAGCGTCCTGCGACCGCAAGGTGCACGCTGTAGTCGCCGACCTGAACGGTTGCGACGGCAGTAACCGCTTCTTCCTGCAGAACATGTGGATACCCGGCATCCGCAGACTGGGCGACTGGGCAACGGCAGCGGTGCTGGCTTTGCCCGCCAGAGTGCTGATCCATCACCTGGGTGTGGAGGAGGCACGGAAAGCGTCGCTACAAGACTTCGCCCCGACGCTGAGCGTATCACCAATGCTTGCGTCAGATGGGGAGATACTGCAGTGGGTGAGATAACACTCTATCAGCCCCTGGGGTGGGTATGGGTTTTGCCCGTACTCGCCCTGCTCGCCTGGGTGGGGGAGCAATGGTGTCGTTTCTGGCGATTGCCGTTCGGTGACAGAGGCGAGCGTTTCGCCTTCGGTCTGGCTCTGGGCACGGGTGCGCTATCCTATCTGGTGCTTGCGGCTGGACTACTGGGGTGGTTACGTCCCGAAGTGTTGTGGGCACTGTTCGTGTCCGTTCTGCTAACGGGAATAGCGAGCTGGTGGCTCACGCGCAACCTGCAGGAGGGCACGCCTCCCCCGTCTTGGCGGACCGCACTTCCCCTGGCGTTGCTGGTAGTGCTGGTGTTGCCCATGGTGGCTTCGCCTCCCGCCGCTACCGACTGGGATGGGCTATCCTACCACTTAGCTGCGCCTGCCATCTGGTTGCGTGAGGGGCGCATCGGCTATATCCCTTTCATGCACCATTCCAACTTCCCGTTTGTGATCGAGATGCAGTATCTCTGGGCGCTGGGCACAGGGATGGGGGCAGGCGGAGCGAAGGTGTTCCACTGGGCAACCCTGCTGGTCACACTGGCGGGAGTGCTCGCCTTTGCGCGTCGGGCTGGGTTCAACGGCTTCTGGGCGTCACTGAGTCTGGTTTCAGTGCCGGTGGTGCTGTGGGAATCCACCGTCGCCTACGCTGACCTCGCCACCACAGCCTACACGCTACTCTGTTTGCTGGCAGCGTGGAACGCCGCAGCAGAACAAAATGCATCCCCCCGACGCAAGTGGCTGGTGCTGGCGGGGCTGATGGGCGGTCTCGCGCTGGGCACGAAGATGACCGCACTGGGCAGTGTGGGACTGCTGGCAGTGCTGCTGGTTTGGGAAGCGGTGCGCCGGCGTCCGGTGCGTTTTGCGGAGATCGCTTTGTGCGTGGGCGTTGCGGTACTGGTGGGTGCACCCTGGTACATCAAAACATACGTGTATACCGGCAACCCGGTGTACCCCTACTTCTACGAGATATTCGGCGGGCGGAACTGGACGGCAGAGAACGCCCGAATCTACCGCGAGGCGCAGCTGGCGTTCGGCATGGGCAGGGAACCCTACCAGCTGCTCATGTCACCGTTCAATCTCACCTTTTACTGGAACCGCTTCTTTGACCCTCTGCCTTTTGTGGGGTCGCCGGGCTTTGTGTATCTGGCTGGGCTGATACCGCTCCTTTTCGTACGACGCTTACCCGATGCTGGGCGGTGGTGGGTGGTCTTCTCACTGGTGTCGCTGGTGCTCTGGTTCGTGCTGATGCAGCAGGTGCGCTACCTGATGACCATCTTTCCGCTGGTGTCGCTCTGGTGCGGCTGGCTGGCGGTGCAGAGGGATTGCAGATGGACGGCGCGAGCCATGCAGGTGGCGATTGTGCTGCAAGTGTTGTGGTGCGCAGTGGGCATATCGCCCCTGTGGAGCAGGTCGCTTACCGTGTGGAGCGATGGCGATTCGGCGTATCTGGAGCGTGCCTTGCCGGGCTTGTGGCAGGCGTGCGACTGGATCAATCGCAACACCCCTCGTGAAGCGGGAGTAATACTCTATGACGAAACGCGCGGCTTCTACCTGCAAAGACGCTACCTGTGGGGCAATCCGGGGCATCACACCCTGATCGACTACAACTCCTTTACCGATGGCGACATGCTGGTACGCACCCTGCATCGCATGGGCTACCATGTGGTGCTGCAGAATCTGGCTTTTGTGCCGTTGGGGGCGGAGAGCGAGCACTGGCGCAGGTTGCTGACGGATGCGATAGCGCGCGGCGCGCTGGTGGAGCGGTTTCGCGAGAAGTCGGTGGTGGTGTTCGAGATACGCCCGCGCCCGATAGCGATAGCCGAACGGTAGGGTATAATCAGGGTAGACACACAAAGGGAGCCGATACCGATGAACCGCTTGGCGAAGTTCTGCTGGGGCGTGCTCGCATACAATGTGCTGGTGATCCTGTGGGGAGCGTATGTGCGGGCGACGGGAAGCGGTGCGGGATGCGGTAGCCACTGGCCTACCTGTAACGGCGAAGTGATACCTCGCCCGCACTCGGTAGAGACACTCATCGAGTTCACTCATCGCGCCACCAGCGGCATCGCTCTGCTGGCAGTACTGGCGATGTTTGTCTGGGCATTCCGCGCTTATCCCCGTAAGCACATCGTGCGGCTGGGAGCATCGCTCTCGCTGTTTTTTATCGTCACGGAGGCACTGGTAGGTGCGGGGCTGGTGCTCTTCGAGTGGGTTGCCCACAACACCTCTGTGGCTCGGGCGATATCGATGCCGGTGCACCTTGCGAATACCTTCCTGTTGTTAGCCGCGCTGGCTCTCACGGCGTGGTGGGCATCTGGAGGTACGCCTTTTCGCCTGCGCGGACAGGGCAAGCTCTTGCAGATTTTGGCAGGAGGTTTGTTCGCGCTGCTGGTCACTGGTATGACAGGCGCGGTGATTGCGCTGGGAGATACGCTGACTCTGGGACTCGGCATCTCGCCGGAGCAATCGCCTCTGGTGCGCACACTGGTTGCCCTCCGCCCCATTCACCCGGTGATCTCCGTCGTCGCGGGGGTCTATCTCTCGGCGGCGGGCATCTGGATATCGAACCATCGCCCCCAGCCTCTGGTCGCTCGCCTGGTGATGGCGCTGTTGATGCTGTTCGTGCTGCAGCTCACCGCTGGCGCGGTCAACGTGGTGTTGAAAGCTCCTGTGTGGATGCAGCTGGTGCATTTACTGCTGTCTGACGTGATATGGATTGTGCTGGTGTTGCTCTCCGCGGTGGCGCTCGCTTCGCAGGAGGTTCCTGTCCGCGAATCTGCCGCGATGTCCCCCACCGCTCCTGCCCGGTTGTGATGGGTAACTTAGTATCTTCCCAGCTCCTTTGCCTTCTGCACAAAGGCACGGAACTGCTCCAGACTCACGCTGTCGGGTACGGAGTGGTCGGAGCTGATGATGTAGCCACCACCTTCTTTCATCACGGGAATGACGCGCTCCATCTCCGCAAACATGGCGTCCATATCGTAAAACAGCACCGCGTTCAACCCGCCGTGAAAGCCCAGCCTGTCTCCGTATTGCCTTTTGAGCATGGTCGGTTCCATGCCTGCCTTCACCTCCACAGGGTTCAGCATCTGCACGCCGATTTCGATGAACTCGGGGATAAACGGACGTACGTCGCCGCAGGAATGGAGCCGCACATACACCCCATGCGCCTGCGCCCATTCACAGGCTCGTCGGTGCACAGGCTTGAGCAGCTCACGATAGGTTTTCAGCGAGAAGAACTGATGCCCTTTGTAGCCCATATCGTCGGGCCAGGTAATCTCGTCGAAGGTGTACCCCGCCTCCCACACCATGTCCAGCAGAGCAAGGTTCACCTCCAGAAAATGGTGGAACATGTCCATCAGCCACTCGGGGTCTTCCACCATTGCCATCAGCACGCGCTCCGTGCCCACCACCCACGAGTGCGTCACGTCAAAGCCAAACCACAGCCCTGCGCTCACCCAGTAGCCCTCTTCGCGCCAGCGACGGTAGTTCTGCCGAAGCACGTCCCAGGGGATACGGTCAGGAGTCGGGGTCATGCGTGCTTTCGCTTCTTGCCAGCTGTCGCGGTCTACGATGGTAAAGTCCAGAAACTCCGGCACGCCGCCCCGATGTTTCCAGTTCTTCATGGTGACGCCCCAGGGCGAGGTAGTAATGATATACTCGTCCGTTTCTTCCACCACCTTGCCCGGGTAGCGCGGGCTGTTGTCTACGCCGATGTAGGCGAAGCGGTCCAGACCAAAGAACTCCGCGAAGTCGGCACCTTCAGGCATCCCTTCCCGATGCCAGCGTTCCACAGTCGCACTCCAGGGGCTGTCGGTGATGGGCACGCGGTCCGCTTCGCGGTACTCATACATCCGCCTCACGCGCTCGTGGGTGGTGAGTTCCGCCATCTAGCCCTCCCAGCGTTGGAACACCAGCGTGGCGTTGTGTCCGCCGAATCCGAAGGAGTTAGACAGGGCAACATCTATCTTCATCGGACGCGCCTCGTTCGGCACGTAGTCCAGGTCACACTCCGGGTCAGGAACCTGATAGTTAATGGTGGGAGGCGCAATCTGGTGCTGGATAGCCAGCACCGTGGCGATGGCTTCAATGGCTCCTGCCGCGCCCAGAAGATGTCCTGTCATCGACTTGGTGGAGCTGACAGCCAGGCGATAGGCATGGTCTCCAAAGGCGCGTTTAATAGCCAGTGTCTCCAGCCGGTCGTTGGCGGGAGTAGAGGTGCCGTGCGCGTTGATGTAGTCCACCTCGTCAGGGGCGACGCCCGCCTTGCGCATTGCCAGCTCCATGACGCGCTTCGCGCCTTCGCCCTCCGGGTCAGGAGCAGTGATATGGTAGGCATCGGCGGTCATAGCATAGCCAGTGATTTCCGCCAGAATGGGCGCGCCGCGCTGCAAGGCGAACTCCAGATCCTCCAGCACCAGCACGCCCGCGCCTTCACCCATCACGAAACCATCCCGCTCGGCGTCAAAGGGTCGGCTGGCGTGTTCGGGATCGTCGTTACGGGTGGAGAGCGCACGGGCGTTGGCAAAGCTGGCGAGCGCAAGGGCAGTGATAGCCGCTTCAGTACCACCTGCTATCATCACATCAGCGTCGCCGCGACGGATAATCTCCCAGGCGTCACCGATAGCGTTCGTGCCTGCCGCGCAGGCGGTCACCACCGTGGTGCAGGGTCCTTGCAACCCAAACTGAATGGCAACCTGTCCCGACGCCATGTTCGCAATCATCATCGGGATGAGGAAGGGGCTCACCCGGTCGGGACCGCGTTCCAGAAACACCTTGTGCTGCTCCTCGAGGGTTTGTAGCCCGCCGATGCCGCTGGCGATCAACGTGCCGATGCGTGCACGGTTCTCGTCGGTAATCTCCAGCCCCGAGCTCGCCAGCGCCTCTCTGGTCGCCGCGATGGCAAACTGCGTGAAGCGGTCCATGCGACGCGCTTCTTTGCGTTCCATGTAGTTCTCGGGGATGAAATCCCTGACCTCCGCCGCAAACCGCACCGGCTGTTCCGAAGGGTCAAAAGAGGTGATGGTCGCCACCCCGTTGCGCCCGCTCTTCAGCCCCTCCCAGAAGGAAGGAACATCCAAGCCCAACGGGGTAATGGCGCCCATACCGGTCACCACTACCCGTCGCCACATCTGTCCCATTTTCGTCTAACCCGAAGCGAGCTTCTTTTCGATGTAATCTACCGCATCCTGTACCGTACGAATGCCTTCGGCATCTTCGTCGGGGATTTCGATGTTGAACTCCTCCTCCAGAGCCATAATGAGCTCCACCACGTCGAGCGAGTCTGCACCGAGGTCCTCGGCGAAGGAAGCCTGCGGCGTGACCTCGTTCTCATCGACTTCCAGCTTGTCCACAATCACTTTCTTGATGCGGTCAAACGTGCTCATGCGTTCCCTCCGTATGGTAAGTTTTGACCTTTTGCTGTGATTCCGGTAACGGCTTCCCTATATCATAACGAGACCGCCGTCTACCGTCAAGACCTGCCCGGTAATGTAGGATGCCTCTTCACTGCACAGGAAGACGACTGCGCCCGCAACATCTTCGGCTTTGCCCAGCCTCCCCAGCGGAATCTGCTTCAGGATGGTTTCACGCACCGATTCAGGCAGGGAGTCGGTCATGGCGGTTTCTATCCAGCCGGGAGCGACGGCGTTCACGCGGATGTTGCGCGAACCCAGCTCCCGCGCCAGCGACTTCGTCAGACCGATGAGCCCCGCCTTCGCCGAAGCATAGTTTGCCTGTCCGGCGTTGCCCATCAACCCCATAATGGAGGTGATGTTGACGATGCTACCGGCGCGCTGTTTCATCATCACCTTCGCGACGGCACGGCTGCACAGAAACGCCCCTTTCAGGTTCACATCCAGCACTGCGTCCCAGTCTTCCTCACGCATGCGCACCACCAGTGCGTCGCGCGTGATACCGGCGTTGTTGACCAGTATATCTATCCTGCCGAACGCTTCGATCGCCTCGGCGACGCCAGATTCTACCGATTCTGCCTGCGACACATCCATCTCTATCGCCAGCGAACGCCTGCCCAGAGCCTGCACTGCGTCGGCGACCCGCAGCGCGTTTGCCAGCGTGTGCGATGCGACCACTACGTCTGCGCCCTCGCGCGCCAATGCTACAGCGATGCCATGTCCGATACCCCGATTGTCTTTACCGGCGCCGGTCACCAGCGCCACTTTGCCTTCGAGTCGCAATTTGTCCTCCCGTTTTGCTTTACGGATCGGCAAGAGACTCGCCCTTCACGTGCATCACTCGCCTCTCAACCGTTCTGCGGCATGCTGCGCTTCTTCCGCATTGCGTACCGTCAACGTCTGCGCTTCCGCTACTGTTCGGCGGATAAGCCCGCTCAACACATCGCCAGGTCCCAGCTCCACGAAGAGCCGACTTCCTAATTGCCACATCGTGCGCACGCTTTCCTCCCAGCGCACTGCATGGAGCAGCTGTTCGGTGAGCAGAGCCACAAAATCGGTATCTGCTGACAACACATCTGCGGTGCGATTTGCCACCACAGGCACTCCCGGTGGGCGGAAAGTGACCTTCTGCAAGGTCTCACGAAACTGTTCGGCTGCGGCTCGCATGAGCGGTGAGTGGAATGCCCCGCTGACCCGCAGGGGCACGACTCTTTTTGCGCCCTTCGCTTTACACAGGTCGCTCGCTCTGGCGACGGCATCTACCTCGCCCGAAATCACCACCTGCCCCGGACAGTTGCGATTCGCCACGCAGACTACCCCCGCAGAAGAGGCTTCTGCACACGCCGCCTCCACAGCATCCGCATCCAAGCCAAGCACCGCTGCCATGGTGCCCGGCGACCTCTCTGCCGCCGCCTGCATCGCTTGCGCACGCGCTTTCACCAGACGAAGACCGTCCTGCCACTCCAGCACGCCAGCTGCCACCAGCGCCGCATATTCGCCCACGCTGTGCCCTGCTACACAAACAGGTTTCAGGTCGACTAACTCGCCCAGCGCGCGCCACGTTGCCACACTGGTCACGAACAGCGCAGGCTGAGCGTGAAGCGTCTGGCGTAGCTCTTCCTCACTGCCTTCAAAGCACAGTGTGCTCAGCGAATAGCCCAGTATCTCATCCGCCTCTTTGTAAACCTCTCGTGCCGAGGCAAAGGCTTCGGCAAACTCTTTGCCCATGCCCGGCGATTGAGAACCCTGTCCCGGAAAAACGAGCGCGTACACTGCCTACCTCCCTAATAAGCCCATCGAAGCACACACGCTCCCCACGTGAGCCCCGCGCCAAAGCCCACCACCACCGCCACGTCGCCCTTTTTCAGGTGTCCTTGCTCCCATGCTTCGTAAATCGCGATGGGAATAGACGCCGCCGAGGTGTTGCCGTAGCGATCGACGTTGACGAACACCCGTTCCATCGGCAGGTTCAACCGCTCCGCGGCTGCCTGAATGATGCGGATGTTCGCCTGGTGCGGGATGAAAAGACTGACCTCTTCGGCGGGGATACCCCCTTTTTCCAGCGCTTGCGCCGATACCTCGCCCATAATGGTGACAGCGAACTTGAACACCTCACGCCCGCGCATGTGGATGGTGTGGCGTTTCTGGGCAATCACTTCGGGGCTGATCGGCTCACGTGTGCCACCCGCGGGCACGTTGAGCAGAGGCGCACCGGTGCCATCTGCCCCCAGCACGCCCGACAACACACCGTAAGGCTCCTCCACAGGGGTGAGCACCACCGCGCCTGCACCATCGCCAAACAGCACACAGGTCGCACGGTCTTCCCAGTTCACCTGGCGCGACAGGATGTCCGCGCCAATCACCAGCACGCACCGATACGCACCGGTTTCCACTGCCTGTGCCGCCATCCACAGGGCATACACGAAGCCCGAACACACCGCGTTCAGGTCGAAGGCAGCCGCCTTGCTGGCTCCGATTTTCGCCTGAACGAGGCAG
The DNA here is from genome assembly GCA_026003195.1 of Armatimonadota bacterium. Classification (NCBI taxonomy): domain Bacteria; kingdom Bacillati; phylum Armatimonadota; species Armatimonadota bacterium. The sequence goes on along the minus strand of BPGU01000002.1, from coordinate 940,904 downwards.
GCAGTAGAGGGCCAGGGCATGTCGGGGGTGGCGGTAGCGACCACAATCAGGTCTACCTCTTCAGCCTGTTTGCCCGCGTTTTGTAGTGCCTGCTGGGCTGCCCACGCAGCGAGGTCCGAGGTAGCCACTTCGGGCGGAGCGATACGCCTTTCTCGGATGCCGGTACGGGCGACTATCCATTCATCGGTGGTATCGATGCGTTGTTCCAGGTCGTGGTTCGTGAGCACCTTGTCGGGGATGCCGACGCCAACACCCACAATGCCAGCCCGTCTCTTACCGTGCATCGGCTTCACTCTCCTGGAGCAAGAGAGGTAATGAGCTCAGCAGGGCGGTTTGCTGGAGCATCGCGCTTTCGATGCGTTCTGCCATGCGCTCCTGCACAGAGCGCGCAGTGAGGCGCACACCATTCGCGATGGCGCTGGCATGGGAACGTCCATGCCCGATGACGCACACCTTTCTGACGCCCAGAAGATGGGCACCGCCGTACTCCGCGTAATCGGTGCGCTGTTTCAGACGACGGATAACCCCTTTCATCAGGCTCAGAGGTACCATCAACAGTGGATTGCGTCGCACCTCTTCCTCGATCAGGCTCACCATAAAGCTGGCGGTTCCTTCGCCGATTTTGAGCGCGACATTCCCCACGAACCCGTCGCACACGACCACGTCTGCCTTGCCATCGAAAACATCCTTGCCTTCGATATTGCCGACGAAAGGCAGTCCGCTCTGATGCAACAGTCTATGCGCCAGTTTCACCACCTGATTGCCTTTACCCTCTTCCTCGCCATTGCTCAGCAAGCCCACCGTGGGGTTGGGGATACACAGAATGACCTGAGCATACACCGACCCCATAATGGCGAACTCCAGCAGGTGTGAGGGGTCACAGTCTACGTTCGCACCCGCGTCAATCAGTACAAACCGCCCCTTCTTGGCAGGTAACGCCGCAGCGATGGCAGGACGGTCTATGCCTGGGATGCGTCCGATTTGCAGAGCGGCGACTGCCATTGCCGCACCACTGTTGCCCGCAGAGAAGAAAGCGTCCGCCTCTCCCTCCTGAACCATTCGCGCACACACCACGACGGAGGCGTCCCGCTTGCGCTTGACGCCCTGTACGGGGCTTTCACCCATCTCAATCACCTGCGAGGCATGGCGCAGATGCAGATTGGAGGGCAAAGACGCTCCCCGCAGTTCGGCAGAAACACGCTCCTCGTCACCCACCAGGGTAATGTCCACAAAAGGCATCTCGCGGGCGACGGTCAAGCACCCCCGCACCACTTCCTGCGGAGCGTAGTCGCCCCCCATCGCATCGACCGCTATCCGTATGGACGAGTGGGAAATCGCCATCTAGGTAGCGACTATCCTTCGCGGCGCCTCTTCTGCTTGGTGAGTACCGCCTGCCGCCCTTTGTAGTAGCCACAGACGGGGCACGCGGTGTGCGACAAGTGCGCGCCGGGGCAGTTCGGGTTGTTCGTCGGGCAACGTCCGATTTTCACCACTGTCGCCGCGTTCAGAGTATAGTGAGTGCGCCGTTTTGCGGTTCGCGCATGAGAATGCCGTCTTTTGGGTAGAGCCACCGTCTCACCTCTTTCCGATAAAAATTGCCGATATATTATATCATGTTTGATGTTCCATCTGCGCAAGCAGTTTTGCCAGTGCCGCGAAGGCAGGATGCCCTGCCGGACGCTCGCAAGAGCACTCGCCCTCGTTGAGGTCGGCACCACAGTTCGGGCAGAGCCCTTTGCACTCTGCATCATGCAGGGGCTTGATGGGCAGTGATATCAGCAGCATCTGCCGTATCAGCTCGGTGAGGTCCAGAATGTTGCCGTCCAGAAAGAGCGTATCACCCTCCTCCGGCACAATAGTAACCTGTGGGTGCTCAAACGGGCGAGCCGCGATAGCGCGCAGTTCCACCTGCTCCTCTACCTCGCACAGCAGAGGCATCTCGAAAAGACGCAGACACCGACTGCACTCCAGCTCCACAGTGGTGTGCAGGATACCACGCACCAGCAGCAGGTCTCCCGTGTTCGTAAAGCGCAGATTGCCCCGAATAGGACTGAGCACCTGCACGTCGGTAATCGAGCTCGCCGGTTCGTCCACGTCATAAGACATCTGCTTGCCCACATGCTGGGCGATCTCGGTTAAATCCAGCCTCACGGGGAACTCCCCCTCTCTTGGTCACAGAGTTGACTTGCGTAGCCCTTCCGCCAGCTTGCGGGTCTCCTCGGCGATGACGCGCTCCTCGTCGGTGGGCACAACATAGACTTGGACTCGTGAGCCGGGCGTACTGATACACCTTTCCCCTTTGCCCGTTCGGTTCGCGTTTTCGTCTATCTCCACACCCAGGTATCCCAGCGAAGCGCACACTCTACTGCGCACCGCCGGACTGTTCTCGCCGATGCCCGCCGTGAACGCAATGGCATGTACACCGTTCATCGCAGCGGCATACGCGCCGATGTACTTGATAATCCGATAACAGAATACCTCGAACGCGGTCTGCGCTCTACTATCCCCGGCGGCAGCTCGTGCTTCCACGTCGCGCATATCCGATACCCCCGCCAGCGCCAGTAAACCGCCCTCTTTGTTAATCAGGCGGTCTACGCGGTCAGCATCCCAGCCGAGGGTGCGTTGCAAGTGCAACAATATCGCCGGGTCGAGGTCGCCGGAGCGGGTTCCCATCACCAGCCCTTCGGCGGGGGTCATGCCCATGCTGGTATCCACGCTTTTGCCGTCCAGCACGGCGGTGATACTGCTTCCGTTGCCCAGATGGCAGCAGATGACCTTGCTGGGCGTCTGGAGAGCGTTCTGCTGCTTCAGCAGATCGATCACTCGCTCCGAGACATAGCGATGCGAGGTGCCGTGGAAACCATACCGGCGAATACCGTACTTCTCACGCAGTTCGTAGGGCAGGGCATACAGGTAGGCGTGTAGCGGCAGCGTGTGGTGGAAGGCGGTGTCGAACACCGCCACCTGTATCGCCTGAGGTGCCTGCTCCATACAGGCGCGAATACCCTGCAGGTTGGGCGGGTTATGCAAAGGCGCGAGGCTGGCGCATTCTTCCACTGCCTCCATCACTTCCGGGGTAATCACCACCGATCCCGTGAACCGCTCGCCACCGTGCACCACCCGATGCCCAATGGCGTGAATCTCATCTATCGGCAGACCACCCTCCATCTGGCTGAGCTGCACAAACATCTGCTGGACGGCTACGGTGTGGTTGGGGGTTTCTGCACTGCCCACGCGCTCGATCAGCCCACGCGCGCGTTCTTGAGAGTCACAGAACAGTCGGTATTTTACCGACGAACTACCGCAGTTGACGACCAGTATGTTCACCGAAATGTTCCTCCGGTTCTCTTTCTGCAGTTGCCTGGAACCGCTTATGTACTTGTATATTTGCAGGCAGAGGCAGCGTTCTCCTGCAAAAACAGGATACCCGCACAGACGACTCAGGGTGCAAGGAGCAAACCAGACCGCTGTTCACCTGCTCCCGGATACCCCTCCCTTGACCTTTCACCCTCCCTTTTGATACAATCAGTGTGTATCTTGGGCAGGTATCATCACAAACGCTGAGCAGGAAGCGTCATGAGCTGTTGCGCCGTTGCCAGAGGTGAATTTCACAAAGGGAGTTTTATCGATACGCCAATGCGTTCTATGCTGCAGGCTCTACTCATCTGTCTCCTCATGGGGGCTGTCACGGCGCAGCAGACTCCTCCGCAAGTGACTATCGTCGTCGTCTCCACAGGTACCGGCGAGGATCGCCTGACCTTCGCCTACAACACTGTCGTGCCCGAAAAAGAAGCCAGGGAGCGATTTGAACGCCTGCTACGCTATGGAGGCTGGCAGGGGAAACTGTTGAAAGTGCGTACGGAGTCGCCCCGCAGCATCGCTGGCACCCCGTTGCCCCCCATGACCGACGTGATTGGACGTGCCCGCAACGTTATCGACCGCAATAGCGGCGGTTTACCGGTGGAGCCCTTCTTGCGCGCCTTCTCGGATTTAGACGCTTTTGAGATATACTTTCTGGTGCAGGGAGAAATGCCTTTTCAGGGCTTGCGTGAATGGACAACGCGCGACTTGCAGGTGAAACTCATCTACACGCCCGGCGTCTACCGGTATCAGGTACGTATCTGGAGACACGCTGCCGATGTGGACCTGCGAGTGCCCTTTCATCAACCTGTGGAACAGCGACAACCGGCGCAAGAGCCGCGAAAGGAAACCGCGCTGATGTGGCGAATCGCAGGCTGGGCGCTGGTCTCGCTGGCGCTGGGAGCGCTGGCGTATCTGGTGATGCGCTGGGCAATGCGCCACTCTTCCCGTTTACCGGCATCTGCACAACGTCATGAATCCACAAGAGAGGGATAAACGCCGATGTTGGAACTGAGCGAGTTACTGCGCTACGGTGCGTCGGTCAAAGCTTCAGACCTGTTCATCAAGGAAAACACGCCGCCCACGTTGCGGGTGCACGGCAGGATTCAGCCGATGGACCTGCCTCCGCTGTCGGCGGATGACACGCGCAATCTGGCTTACAGCGTGATGACACACGAGCAAATCGGTCGGTTTGAACACCGACACGAGCTGGACCTCGCCTTCACGATTGAGGGCATCACCCGCGTGCGCGCCAACATCTACCAGCAACGAGGCAGCATCGCGATGGTGTGCCGCCTCATCCCGTTGAGCATCTACACCCTGGAAGAGCTGAAGATGCCGCCGGCAGTTGCCGAACTCGCCAAACAGCGGCAGGGTCTGGTGCTGGTGACCGGTCCGACCGGCTGTGGAAAGTCCACTACTCTGGCGGCGATGATTGACCTGATCAACAGCAATCGCCGCTGCCACATCGTCACTATTGAGGACCCCATCGAGTTCGTGCACCCGGATAAACTCGCCATCGTCAGCCAGCGCGAGGTGGGCATCGACACCGATAGCTTCAGCGACGCCCTGAAGTACGTGGTGCGCGAAAGCCCAGACGTGATTCTCATCGGTGAGATGCGCGACATCGAGACCATGCATGTCGCCCTGCAGGCGGCGGAGACCGGACACCTGGTCTTCTCGACGGTGCACACGCCGAGCGCGGCGGAGACGATGGACCGTATCATCAACATGTTCCCACCTCACGACAAGCCCCAGATTTGTATGCGTCTGTCGAACTCCCTGCGAGGCATCATCTCGCAGAAGCTGGTGCCCCTGAAAGACGGCAGTGGACGAATCGCCGCGGTGGAAGTGATGATCTCCACCCCCACCATTGCCAAACTGATCGAGGAGGGGCGCGTCGGGCAAATCTACAGCGCCATCGAGGAAGGGCAGTTCTGGGGAATGCAGACGATGAACCAGTGCCTGTACAAGTACGTGAAACAGGGGCTGATCACCGAGGAGGATGCGCTGGCATACGCGGGCAACCTGACCGAGCTGCGTCAAATGCTTCGGCGCTAATCATTGTGGAGCACCTACAGCCGATATTGGGAGGAAAACACAGAGTATGCATATAGACGACCTCTTGCGCATGGTGGTGCAGCGCGATGCATCCGACCTTCACCTGCGCGCGGGAGAACCACCTATCCTGCGCGTTCACGGCGACCTGAAGCGCACCGACCTGCCGCGCCTCACCGCCGAAGATGTGAAAAACTTGCTTTACGCTATCCTCAACGAGGAACGCAAACAGCGATTGGAACGCGACAAAGAGCTCGACCTCTCGTACGAGGTACCGGGGCTGGCGCGGTTCCGCGTGAACATGTTTTGGCAACAGCGGTGCGTGGGGGCGGCGCTGCGTCTGATACCCTTCCGCATTCGCACTATCGACGAGCTGCTGATGCCACCGGCGGTCAAAGAGCTCTGTATGCGTCCGCGAGGGCTGCTCCTGGTCACCGGTCCCACTGGTTCAGGGAAGTCCACTTCGCTGGCGGCGATGATTGACCATATCAACACGCATAAGCGCTGCCACATCATGACCATCGAAGACCCCATTGAATACATGCATCACGATAAACTCTCCATCATCAACCAGCGCGAGCTGGGCGTGGACACCCACTCCTTCGCCGATGCGCTGCGCCACGTGATGCGCCAGAACCCGGACGTGATTCTGGTAGGCGAGATGCGCGACCTGGAGACCATTCACCTCGCCATCACCGCCGCCGAAACCGGGCACCTTGTCATGTCCACCGTACACACGCAGGACGCCCCCCAGACCATCGACCGCATCGTGGACGTGTTTCCACCGGAGCAGCAACAGCAGATACGGATGCAGCTGTCGGTGGTGCTGGTGGGGGTATTGTCCCAAACCCTGCTTCCGAACGCACAGGGCACAGGGCGCGTGGCGGCGTTTGAACTGATGGTAGCAACCCCCTCAGTGCGCAACCTGATTCGTGAAGGCAAAACCCACCAGCTCTACATGGACATCCAGACCGGTGCAGAGTACGGGATGCAGACGCTGGACAGCTGCTTGCTGAATCTGGTGCGCAAGGGACTGGTAGACTTCGAAGACGCTATCGCCAAGTCTTCCAACCCGCGCGACTTCGAACAGCGTGCCCAGCGCATGATGGCAGGTGTTCAGGTATAGCATGAACGCCACCGTGCCCGAACATATACGCCGCGAATGGGAAGCCAGCGGGCGACCAGAAACCGACCCCGGACTGCGCGAGAGGTTGCCCAGTCTGCCCCGGCTACCGCTGGTGATTGTGTGCAGCTATCTGGATAAGGAAATCAACCACGGCAACATCTTACGTATCGCCGAGGCTTTCCGGGTACAAGAAGTGGTATTCAGCCGGTGCGACGGGCGCGAGAAGAACTACGCAGGAGCGGTAGGGGCAGAAAAGTGGCAACCGCACCGTTGGGGCTACCCGCTGGAAGAAATTCGTTCCCTGCGGACAAAAGGCTACAGCATCGTGGCGCTACATCTGGGCGAGCAGGCTATCCCGCTGGAGCGCATGGAGTGGCGGTTTCCCATCGCACTGGTCATCGGCGAGGAGCTGCACGGTGTGCCGCCCGATGTGCTGGCGGAATGCGAACAGTGTGTGGCTATACCGCTTTACGGCGCCACGACCTCGCTGAACGTCGCGGTGGCTACAGGCATCTGTGTCCATGCCATCGCGACTGCCTACCGACAGCGAGTGAACCCGAACTTTATACCCGCGCGAGCGGTTTCCCGAAAACTGCTATCTATCCCAAACACTGAGCAAACACAGGGAGATGAACCATGACGGTTACCGTAGACGAGCTTTTGACCAAAGTGGTGCAACGAGACGGTTCCGACCTGCATCTGAAGGCAAATCAGTATCCGATGGTGCGCATTTACGGCGACCTGTACCCGATGGAAGAGTACGGCAGGCTCAGCCCCGAACAGGTACGCGATCTGTGCTTTAGCGTTATCTCGCCAGCGCAACGCGAGCGATTCGAGAAAGAGCTGGAGCTGGACTTCGCCTACGAGGTGAAGGGGCTGTCACGCTTCCGCGGTAATATCTATCAGCAGCGTGGCAACGTGCAAGCGGCGTTCCGCGTCATCCCCTATCGTATTCAGACGATGGAGGAACTGCACCTGCCGCCCGTGTGCCGCTACTTCGCCGAGCGACCGCGTGGGCTGGTGCTGGTGACCGGTCCCGCAGGCTCAGGCAAGTCCACGACACAGGCGGCGATGCTGCACTATATCAACGAAAACTTCCCGGTGCATATCGTCACGGTAGAAGACCCGATAGAGTTTGTGCACGAGCCGAAGGTGGCTCTGGTCAATCAGCGCGAGCTGGACACCGATACCCACTCGTTCGCCAACGCGCTGAAGTTCGTACTGCGTCAGGACCCCGACGTGATTCTGGTGGGCGAGATGCGCGACCTGGAGACCATCCACCTCGCCATCACTGCCGCCGAAACGGGGCACCTGGTGTTCGGAACCCTGCACACGCCCGACGCAGTGCAAACGGTAGACCGCGTGATCGACGTGTTCCCACTTCACCAGCAACAGCAAATCCGCATGCAGCTGTCGGTGAACCTGGTGGGCGTGATCTCGCAGACGCTGTGTAAGCGGGCGGACGGCAAGGGGCGCATCGCGGCGTTCGAGGTGTTGGTGGGAACATCCGCCGTGCGTAACCTCATCCGTGAAGCGAAGACCTATCAGCTCACCTCGCTGATACAGACGGGAACCAAGCAGGGGATGATGACGCTGGACCAGTCGCTGGCATCGCTGGTGAAACGCGGCATCGTCACCTACGAGGAGGCTCTGGCGAAGGCGAAAGACATCAAGGAGTTCAACGCTCTGCTGGGAATAGACCAGCTTCAGGCACAGCGCCCTGCTGGTGCACCGACGATGGCAGGAGCGCGTGCCATGGGAAGCTGAGGAGAGGCGCCATGCGATTCCAGCCTCTGGCAAACCCGCCCGGTCGTAGAGTAGTGGTCATTGCCAACCGTGCTCAGCCCGAATCGGAAAAGCTGGCACGCCAGTACTGCCGCGACCGGGCAGTGCCAGAGGAACATCTCATCCTGCTCAACTGCACAACCTCCGAGAGCATTCCTGAAGGCGACTACCTCACCGACATCCAGGCGTCTGTGCGTAAGGCGCTGCGAGAACGCAAACTCGCCGAAAAGGTAGACTTCCTGCTTGTGGTCAAAGGCGTACCGATTAAAACCGCCCAGCGCGGCTTTTCGGTGGACAGCCTGCTGATGTGCATGAACCTGTCGGTATCTGTGCGTAGCCGTAACCCCTACTTTGGCAGGCAGGAACCGTTCTCATCCTCACGGTACGGCGGTTTATACCTTGCCACCCGCCTGGATGGTTACACCTTCGCCGATGCCGATGCCTTGCTACAGCGTGCTCTGAAAGCACGACGTGCAGACGGCTTGTTTCTGCTGGATATCAGCCCCTCCCATCAGCGCAGTGCGTACGGCGAGGTGAACGAGTCGATGCGCCGCGCCGCCCAGCTGTTGCAGCGCAAGAAGCTGCGCGTTCTGCTGGACGATACCAGAGAGTTCATCGGCAACCAGAAGGGGCTGATGGGCTATTACTCCTGGGGAAGCAACGACCCGCAGTACAAAAAAGAGCTCTATCTGAGCAACACCTTCCTGCCGGGAGCCATTGCTGAGACCGCTGTGTCCACCAGCGCACGCACGTTCCTGCCCACCGACAAAGGGCAGTCGCTGATTGCCGACCTGATCAAGGTGGGTGTCACAGGCGTGAAGGGGTATGTCTCCGAACCGTACGCCGACGCTCTCTGTCGCGCCGACATCCTCTTCGACCGCTACACCGACGGCTACACCCTTGCCGAGAGCTTCTGGATGGCAACGCCCTACCTGTTCTGGAAGGACATCGTGGTGGGTGATCCTGTTTGCGCTCCCTACGCAAGAGGTAGCGAGTAGTTCGTCAAGGTTCTCTCTTGCAATACCAAGTATTGCTGTTTCAGATGGCGCAAACCAATTTTTTCGTGCTAATCATCAGTGGAGCATCTCCAAGTGTCGCTATAACGAGATTCTTCGCTTGCGCTCAGAATGACAAGGATGACTTTGCCATCCTGTTACACTCAGAACGATCAGGATTGACAGACGACTAGCTTACCTCCACCAGTGCTTGCTCAGGTAGTCGAAGTAAAACAGTGCATTGTCCACAGGTACGTTACTGGGGATGTGGTTACCGACCGCGAACATGAAACCCAGGCAGTCTTTAGCGATACGCAGGGTCTCGTCGATCTCCTGCTGTATCTGCTCGCGCGTGCCAAAGGTGAGTGTTCGAGCGTCTACCTTGCTACCGACGATGACGTGCGTCTTACCGTATCGCTCCACCACATAGTCCAGCGAGGTGGTGGGTTCGAAGATGAATCCATCCGCTCCCGCCTGCGCGATGTCGTCCACGAACTCTGTCCACGTGCCGTCCGAGCAGTAGAGCACTACCTTACCTGCCTCGTGTAACACCTGCCAGAGTTTCGCGTAGCGCGGAAAGATAGCGGAGCGGTAAAAATCGGGGTGCATGAACGGTCCCTCCGACCACACCATATCGTCGTGGCAGATGAATACCGGCGCAGAGGTCTTCGCCCATGCCTGATAATGGTGCAGGGACAATCGGTAGAAGCTTTCCAGCACCCTGTCGAATCGCTCGCGATCGGCGGCAGCTTCCAGCAACATTTCCCAGCCGAACGCCTCGATCGCTCCCGATACGATGGTCTTATAGTATCCGCCCGTGAATATCTGGTTGGGGTTGGCTGTCTGTCCCTGTTGGTAAGCCTCTTCGTAGTAGCGCACCAGTTCCTCCATGTCGGGCAGACCGTACTCTTCCACCGCGTCGAACTGCAACACCTCTTCGACGTCTCGGAAGGGGCAATGCACGGTGTCGCGACGGTCGATGCCCCCTTCCAGGAACTCTGCATGCCCCATGTCGGTGGTTCTGCCGCGTTGCGACCAGGGAACGGGTCCGTCGTTGGTTACCCAGAGAAGGTCTATCTCCCATGCATCGTGGAATTCGCGCCAGGCGTCAGGGTGCTTCACCGGGTCCTTACCGGTCACCGCCCGCACCAGCGCGTAGTGACTGCAATATTCCGTATGTGCCAGCCTTCGTGGCGATTGCAGGCGTATCGCCTCCATGCCAATGGTGTAACTCACGGCAACCTCCCATGTCCGTTTTCCCTAATGTAACATGATATGCTGTGAAGGCGCAAGGTGCTATAATAAGAGGGAAGGAGGGAAGGCATTGCGAGTCATTATCGCTGGTGGTACGGGTTTCATCGGTAAGGCGTTGTGTCGGGAGTTGCTGCTGGCGGGGCACGAGGTGGCGGTGCTCACACGTGACGCTGCCCGCGCCAGGGGGCGGGTACCGCAGGGAGCGGGCATCACCCAGTGGTCTCCCGAGCAACCCGACGGGCTTCTGCAGGTGTTGTCGGACGCCGATGCGGTGGTGAACCTGTCGGGTGAAAGCGTAGCAGCGCGGCGATGGACTCCAGAGTTCAAACAGAAGCTGCTCGACAGCAGGGTCAACAGCACGCGCGCCCTTGTGCAAGCGATGCGACAGGCAACCCCGCGCCCGGCAGTGCTGGTGAACGCCAGTGCAGTGGGCATTTACGGCGACAGGGGCGAAGAGGAGCTGACCGAAGCCAGCCCACCCGGCGCAGGATTCCTCGCGGATCTGGCAGTGCGCTGGGAGCAGGCAGCAGAAGAGGCTCGCGAGGCAGGCGTGCGCGTCGTGAAGCTGCGAATCGGCATCGTACTGGGCGAAGGCGGCGGTGCACTGGAGAAGATGCTTCTGCCTTTCCGATTCTTTGTGGGCGGTCCCTTCGGCAGTGGACGGCAGTGGTTCCCGTGGGTGCATCTGGATGATGTGACGGGCTTGATTCTGCACGTCCTGCAGGAACAAAGGGTAGACGGAGCGGTGAACACGGTGGCTCCGGGCATTGTGCGGCTTGGAGAGTTCTGCAAGGTACTGGGCAGGGTGATGGGACGTCCTTCATGGTTGCCCGTACCGGGTTTCGCACTGCGCTTGGTGGTGGGTGAGCTGGGTGAGACACTGCTCTGGAGCCAGCGAGTCGTCCCCCGGCTGGCTTTGCAGACAGGCTACGCTTTCCGCTACCCGCAGCTGGAAGAGGCGTTGCGTGCCGTGCTCACCAAAGCTTAATCCGTCCTATCGGGTATCGGGCGGTATCGTTTGTCCCGGCGCAGGTTCCACGACCACGAGCTTTTCGCCCGGAAAGCCGTATCCCTGTTTACGGGCTTCCAGAATGACGCCACTGCGTGTGCTCAACTTGCGTATCTCTTCACGCAGAGCGGCGTTTTGCTGGCTCAGCCAATCCGCCTCTTCGCGCAGGGAGGCGATAGCCTGACGTTGTTCGCGCGCCTCGCGGGCTAACATCATCACGTTTTCACCGAAAGAGAATGCCCATTTGCCCACTATCACACAGACAATGCCCACCAGCAGCCAGCGAACGGTGCGGAACACCAGTCTTTCCTGACGTTTTTTGCCTCGCGAAACCGGAAGCCGTCCCTTCCTTGCGTCCCGATATGCCATGTTCACCCCCTCAGCACAATGGGTTGTCCGATGGTATGCACCTTAATCAGATTGGTGTTGCCGGACACACCGAACGGCACGCCTGCAGTCACCACGACCTTATCCTCTTCCTGCGCTATTCCCATGTTTACGGCTGTATTCACCGCAGTTTGCAACATTTCCTCCATCGTGTGCACCTCCGGTATCAGCCGCGGCTGCACGCCCCACGACAGTGCCAGCTGCCGGTAAGTGCTTTCGGAGGGGGTAAAAGCGACGATGGGTGTCTTGGGGCGATACTTGGAGACCAGGCGTGCAGTGCTTCCCGAGGTGGTAGCGCAGATAATCGCGCGGGCACCGATGTCGTATGCGATATGGCAGACCGCCTCGGCGACGGCTTCGGTAACGCTCAGGCTGCCAGCGACCGGCTGGTTCGGGCGGGCGACTACCCCCTCTTTCAGCGCCGCTTCGGTGCGAACGGCGATGCGATGCATGACCGTCACCGCTTCCACCGGATACTGCCCGACTGCCGTCTCACCCGACAGCATCACCGCGTCGGTTCCGTCCAGAATGGAGTTCGCTACGTCAGTGGCTTCGGCGCGGGTGGGATGCGGCGCGGAGATCATCGATTCCAGCATCTGGGTAGCGGTAATGACGGGTTTCCCTGCGCGATTGCAGCGGGCGATAATCTCCTTCTGGATGAGGGGCACCTCGTCGATGGGCATCTCTACTCCCAAATCGCCGCGAGCGACCATGATGCCGTCTGACGCCTCCAGGATCTTGTCGAGGTTTTCTACCGCCTCGCGTTTCTCGATTTTGGCGATAACGCGGACGCTCGCTCCAGCAGCCTCAATCGTGTAACGTACCGGCTGAAGGTCCTCCGGCTCGCGCACAAAGGATACCGCTACCCAGTCCACGCCTTGCTGGATACCAAACCGCAGGTCTTCCAGGTCGCGCTCGCTGACGGAGGTCACCGGCAGGCGTGTATCGGGTACGTTTAGCCCTTTGCGGGTTCGGATGACACCGCCGATGCGCACCTGACCGTGGATAGCGTTCAGGTTGCGTTCGGTGACCACAATCTCTACTCGTCCGTCGTCGATCAGGATTCTTTCGCCGGGGCGCATCAGCGCGAACAGCGTGGAGGAGGGCAGGGGAATGCTTTCGGCATCGCTACCTTCTTCCGCCAGCACAAAGCGCACGGCTTGTCCGTTCTCTACGGAGATACCCTCTTCGGGTAGCTTGCCCAGTCGCAGCTTCGGACCGCACAAGTCTTGTAAGATGGCTACCGGTTTGTCCAGTTCCGCGCTGATGCGACGGATCAACTGGATGACCTGCCCATGCGACTCGTGTGTTCCGTGCGAGAAGTTCAACCTGGCGACATCCATTCCCGCCTCTATGAGAGCGCGGAGGCGTTCGGGCGATGAGGTAGCGGGTCCAATGGTACAGACAATTTTGGTACAGCGCATCGTAGCCTCCCCAGCATGGCAGATACTCTTAGCCCCTCTCCTCGCGGGAGAGGGGCTGGGGTAAGGGCAATACTATCTCGCTCGGCGCGAGTAGAAGGCGGCAACGCCCGGGTAATCAGCGGCGTCGCCCAGCACTTCGGCAATACGAATCAGCTGGTTATACTTCGCCACGCGATCGGTTCGGCAGGGTGCACCGGTCTTAATCTGTCCGGCGTTGGTCGCCACGGCGATGTCGGCGATAGTGGCATCTTCCGTCTCACCAGATCGGTGTGAAATCACCGCCGTATAGCCTGCTCGCTTGGCGGTCTCTATCGCCAGCAGGGTCTCGGTAAGCGTGCCAATCTGGTTGACCTTGATCAGGATGGAGTTGGCGACGCCCATCTCGATGCCCCTGTTCAGGAACTGCACGTTGGTAACGAAAAGGTCGTCGCCTACCAGCTGCACGCGGTTACCCAGACGATCGGTCAGCACCTTCCAGCCGTCCCAGTCGTTCTCTGCCAGACCGTCTTCGATGCTGATGATGGGATAGCGGTTGACCAGGTCTTCGTAGTAGGCGACCATATCTTCACTGGTGAGCACACGCCCCTCGCCTTTCAGGTGGTACATGCCGCCTTCATAGAACTCAGAGGCGGCGGGGTCGAGCGCAAGGTAGCAGTCGTCGCCCGCGGTATAGCCAGCCTTTTCGATGGCTTCCACAATCAGGTCCAGCGCCTCGGCGTTCGAGCGCAGGTTGGGTGCGAAGCCGCCTTCATCTCCGACAGCGGTGTTGTAGCCATGGGCTTTCAGCACGCTCTTCAGGCTGTGATACACTTCCACGCCCATACGCAACGCCTCGGGGAAGTCCTCCGCGCCGGCAGGCACCACCATGAACTCTTGCAGGTCTACATTGCTGTCGGCGTGCTTGCCTCCGTTGAGGATGTTCATCATGGGCACCGGCAGGGTATGTGCAAACACGCCGCCCAGGTACTGGAACAGAGGTACGCCTACACCTTCTGCAGCTGCCTTCGCTACCGCCAGCGAGACACCCAGAATGGCGTTTGCACCCAGTTTGCTCTTGTTAGGCGTTCCGTCCAGTTCGCACAGCAGCTTATCGATAGCCACCTGGTCGGTCGCGTCCATGTCTATAATCTCGGGTGCGATACGCTCATTCACGTTTTCCACCGCGTTCAGCACGCCCTTCCCGCCATAGCGTTCGGAGTCGCCATCGCGCAGTTCCAGCGCTTCGTTGCTGCCGGTAGACGCTCCCGATGGTACCGCTGCGCGTCCGCGTGCGCCGCCGCTCAAATACACATCCACTTCAATGGTAGGGTTCCCGCGCGAGTCCAGAATCTCGCGTGCGATGACCTCTTCAATGGTCGTGCTCATCTCCCATCCTCCTTCGTCACAAAGGTGACCTCCGTCAGTATAACACACGGCTTTGCGCTTTGGCAAACAGGATGGGAGGGATCACGACTCAGAGGGCTGGTGTCCTGCGAGGGGGAAACCTGCTGTATCAGCTGCTGGCGCAGAGCCTCTGGCAGTAACTCTCCTCACGCCACCAGCGGATTAGGAAACTGCTCGGCGGTAAACCATGCTTCTTTCACTCGGAAGCCGGGTAGCGCTTTGCTCTCTAGCCACCCTTCTTCGTCCACACTCAGCGGCACGAAGCTGCCATGCTCCAGCACGAACACATCTATCGCCTTGCGCCCGGAGCGGGGGGCTACTATCCAGTATTCGCGCACTCCTTCGCGCCCGTAATCCAGAAACTTCTCCATGCGGTCCCGATGCACGCTATCGTCGGAAATCACCTCTACCACGCAGGGCAGTCTGCATGGGTGGTCACCTCCCACCCCATTATATCACCCTTGACAACAGGGCTTGCAAAAGGCATAATAATACATGGTGCTGCCCGGTCGTCTAATGGCAGGACAGCGGCCTTTGGAGCCGTTAGTGGTGGTTCGAATCCATCCCGGGCAGCCAGTTTGTTTTACTCATACCTCAGTGCCTCTATAGGTTCTTTCCTGGCTGCGCGGATGGCGGGGGCAACGCCGAACACAATCCCTACCAGCACGCTCACCCCAAAGGCGAGCGCTATCGCTCCGGGCGTTATCTGCGGCTTCAGGATGGTGGTGCGACGGAACACCTCTACCGCTACCGTCGCCACGAGGATGCCTATCACGCCACCGGTGAGCGACAGAATCACCGCCTCTGTGAGAAACTGCCAGAAGATGTCGCGCTGACGTGCACCTGCCGCCTTGCGGATGCCGATTTCGCGGGTGCGCTCGGTGACGGAGACCAGCATGATGTTCATGATGCCCACGCCGCCTACAATCAGCGAGATGCTGCTGATGCCTGCCAGCGCAATCTGCAGCAGGTTCAGCACCGTGTAGATGAGCTTCAGCAGGTCTTTTTGCGTGAGCACGGTGAAGTCTTCGTTGCCCAGGTGGCTCTGACGGATAGCGGTTCTGACCTGCGCTATCAGCCTTTCCGGTTCTACTCCGGGCGCCGCCTGTATCACGATACGGTGTATCTGGTCTGAGCGCATCGCTTGCTGGGCGGCGGTGAGGGGCAGGAAAATGAGGTGGTCCCAACCCATGTTGCCGAACATGCTGCTCGATTCGTCGCGCTGCAGCACACCCACCACCCGAAACGGTACGCGGTTGACCACCACGCGCTCGCCCACTGCCGGAGCGTCGCCGAACAAATCCTGCTTCACGCCGTGCGCCAGCACGCACACACGTTCGGTCTCCTCTTGCGGGGTGAAAAACCTGCCTTCCACCAGCGGGGTGCTGCGGATTTGCTGCCACGTGGAATCGGTAGCCATCACGATAGCAGTTGCTGCCCAGCGGTCGCCACGGCGTGCTCCACCCGCGATAAACATGATGGGCACCGCCCGTTTCACACCGGGCACGCGCTCCACCGCCTGGATGTCTTCACGGGTGAGGGTACTCAATCCCAGTATGCTCATCGGGTTGAAGGGTTGCGAGGCGTTCATGCGCCCGGAGACCACAAACAGCAGATTCGCTCCGAACTGCTCTATCTGCTGGGTGACCTCCGCTTTCACTCCTTGCACGATGGAGATGAGCAGCAACACCGACGCCACACCGATAATCACCCCCAGCATCGTGAGCAGGGAGCGCAGCCGATGATCCAGCAGCGCACGCCACGCTACCGGCAGATAGTCACACCACGTGAGCTGACCGCGCATAGCTCAGAAACACCTGATACGCCCACTCGTCCCATTCGGGCTGAACGCCGATGCCCTTCAGGTCGGGATAGTTCTTGGCGATGAACCCGCCGCTAAACAGCTCTACCATGCGGTGCGCCTCCCGCTCGATGAGTTCACGGTTTCCTGTCGGAAGCACGCTCTGGATGTCCACCGGAGAGTACAGACACAGGTTCAGCTCGCGCAGCTTCGCCGCCAGTCGCTCCAGACCGTACAACGCGGGCTGGTCGAACTGCACACAGCAAATACCCACCTCCGCCACGCCTTCCAGAATATCCCACACATACCCGCATGAGTGCATGATGACCTTCAAGCCGTGTTGCCTTGCCGTACGGCAGAGCCTGGCGAACAGCGGTTTGAATATCTCACGCCACATGGACGGATGTATCAACAGGCGGTCCTGCACGCCCCAGTCCTCCGCAAACATCACCGCATCTGCGCCCGCTTCCGCATACAGCGCGATAATCCGCTCCAGCAAGGCGGTCACGCGCTCGTGCAATTCGTCGATATGCTCGCGCTCCAGCACCAGGTCGGCAAAGTAGTTTTCCATCTTGCGCAGGTAGCGGCAAATGGCGAAGGGAAAGCCCGGCAGAAAACCCACCCGGTAGCGCTCGGTCTCTTGCGCGAACTGCTGGCGCACGCTCTCGTAGCGTTTGGGGTTGTCCATATCGGGCAGCTGGTAGTCTTTCAACTTCGCCCAGTCGTCCAGCGCAGGCTGGAACACCTCGCCCCGTTGACCACCGTGTACCGGGCGATGCCAGACGTTGCCCCACTCGTCGGTGAAGTATTCTACCTCGCCCTCCACCCATCGCTTCTGCTGCCACGTTGCGGAGGGCGAGAAACCGGCAAAGCAGAAGTCATTCATTCTGCCGCCGTCGAAGTCCATGCCGATCCGCGGCGGGTGGTCGCGCTCCAGGTTGCGGCGTATGACCTCACGGGGTGTCATCAGCATCCTCCCTCTTGTGTATCAAACACACAAAGAAACCCTCCATTTGCGCAGAAGGCAAAATCCGCCGGGCGTGGCGAACGGACACCGGATAGGTGCGTCCTTCCCATTCGCTCAGCGCGGGAGCCATTCCCTCGACCTCCAGTGGAAGAGGCGCTATCTCTATCGCCTCCCCAAACTTTTTCAGCGCGTGGGCGATAATCCCCTCGTTTTCTTCCGGTGCGAAAGTGCAGGTGCAGTACACCAGCCTGCCTCCCGGCTTCAGGCACTGTATTGCCGAGTACATCAACGCCTTCTGCTTGCGTATCATGTCGGCGATTTTCTGCGGGCTCCAGTAGCGAAAGGAGGCTGGGTCGTCGGTGCGGAACCTGCCCTCGCTGGAGCAGGGGGCATCCAGCAGCACCGCGTCGAACCGTCCCTGCCACCGTTTCCACACCCACTCGCCCTCCGCCTGCACGGTGTGCACAAAGTTCGCCCCATGCCGCTGCAGGTTCTCGCGCATCTTGAAGAACCGACCGCGCACCGACTCCACCGCCACCAGGCTACCTTCGCCGCGCATCATCGCCGCCATCTGCAGCGTTTTGCCTCCGGGCGCAGCGCACAGGTCCAGCACCTCTTCGCCCGGCTGGGGAGCCAGCACCAGAGGGGGTATCATACTGGAGAGATTCTGCACGTACACCAGCGCGTGTTGCACCCATTCGGAGGCGAGCAACGTCTCGCGCTGCTCGGAGGGTATCCAGAAGGCGTCGGGATACCAGGCAACGGGGTGTAGCACAAATCCCGCTTCGCGCAACGCGCAAAGCACCTTCTCGCGCTCCGCCAGCAGGGTGTTCACCCGCGCCCCCACGACGGGTGGCTCATGGAACGCGCGCACACACCCCTCGTACCGCTCCGGCGGAACGATTCGCGATAGCCGTTGCAGGAACAGTTCGGGTAGCGACATCGAGTAGAGTATACCACGCACGCCCCCTCCCGGGGGCAAGGTTCCTGCCGGTCCATGTGTGGGGGGCTTTCCTGCACGATTTTTCACGGAGCCGCTCGGCGAAGCCATCTTTTGCGCCGGACCAACCTCACCCCCGATCCCTCTCCGAATCGGTTCCAACACCAGCGGCTCGGCAGAAGCATCGCCCTCCAGAGGTAAGAATCGTCTGAACAAACCCCTCTGCCTGCTACCCTCTTGACAAACCCTCGTCAAACGGTTAGCATACTCGTACAAACATCGGGACGGAACGAAGAGGGATGAGCGAACAACCGCACCGCGCGCCCAAACTGGTGCTGATTGACGGACACAGTTTGCTGTATCGTGCCTTCTACGCCACGCGCCCGCTCTCTACCACCGACGGACGCCCTACCAACGCCATTTACGGCTTCGCGGGGATGCTGTGGCAGATACTGGAAGAGGAGAAACCCGACGCGATGGTGGTCGCCATGGATACCGCCGCACCGACCTTCCGCCACGAGGAGTTCACCGACTACAAAGCGCATCGCCCCGAAACCGCCGAAAGCTTCTACGTGCAGGTTCCCGCCGCGCGCGAGCTGGTGGAGGCGATGGGCATTCCCGTCATCGCGCTGGAAGGTTACGAAGCGGACGATGTGCTGGGCACGCTGGCACAACGTGCCCGCGAACAGGGGTATCAGGTGCTGATTGTCACGGGCGATCAGGACGCCTTGCAGCTGGTGGACGAAGGCGCGTTTGTGTTGATGCCGCAGAAGGGCATGGGGCAGACGGTGCGCTACGATGAACAGGCGGTGCGCGAGCGATTTGGTTTAGAGCCGTCGCAACTGCCCGACTTCAAGGCGTTGAAAGGCGACCCCTCCGATAACATCCCCGGCGTGCCCGGCATCGGCGACAAAAAGGCGGCGGCACTGCTGAAGCAGTTCGGCAGCGTAGAGAACCTCCTGCAGCGCCTGCACGAGGTAGAGGACCCCAAACTGCGCGCTCTGCTGGAGCAGTACCGTGAGCAGATCCCCCAGTACAAACGGCTGGCGACCATCGTGCGCGACGCGCCTGTGCCCGATACCCCACCGCGCTGGCAGCCTACCGCCGAACATTTTGCCCGCCTGCAGCAGGTGCTGGAGAGCCTGGAGTTCCGTTCCTTCCTGCGCCGATTGCCCGAGCTTCGCGCGAAGTGGCTGAAAGTGCAAACGCCCCAGCTTCCGCTGGAGACGCCTGCAGAGGTGCAAACCGTCGGCGTGAAGTGGAGTGTGGCGCGCACCGAGGACGAGGTGCGTCGGCTGGTACAGCGGTGTCTGCACACGCCGAAGGTGGGCGTCCGCGCGCTGGTACAGGGCACGCATGTGATGGAGCTGCAGATGAGCGGTGTAGCTATCGCCCTCTCGCGCGAGGAGGGGATATACGTGCCCGGTAGAGCGCAGATGGCTTCGCTCTTTGAGGAAGAGGGAGGCGGTCTCCTGCACCTGCTTGCACCGTTGTGGGAGAGCGAAGCGGTGGCGAAGGCGAGTTACCACATCAAGCCGTTGCAGGCGTCGCTGATTCGGGCGGGTGTACAGCCACGGCAGTTCCTCTTCGATGCGATGCTGGCGGGCTATGTGTTGCAATCCGGACGGAGCAGTTACCCGCTGCCGGACCTGGTGCAGGACTATCTGGGCGAGAAGCTGCCCGTGGAGGATACGACCGGTGAAAGCGGTCTCGCGGCGTACACCTGTGCCGAAGCCGCTGCCTGTCTGCGCCTGGAGCAGGTTATGAACCAGCAGGTAGCAGCGGTCGGCTGCGCAGACGTATTGCACCGTATCGAGATGCCCCTCTCCGAGGTGCTGGCGCGGATGGAGCTGGCAGGTGTAGCGGTGGACGTGCAGTATCTGCACCGGCTCTCCGACATGCTGGACGGGCTGCTACGTAACAAGGAAGGGGAGATTTACACGCTGGCAGGAGAGCCGTTCAACATCTCCTCGCCGAAGCAGATGGGGCAGATTCTGTTTGAGAAACTGAAACTTCCTGCAGGCAAAAAGACACGCACAGGCGCATACTCCACCGACGCCGAGGTGCTGGAGCAGCTGGCGGTAGAGCATCCGATATGTCGTAGCATTCTGGAATACCGCGAGCTGAGCAAGCTCAAGTCCACCTACGCCGATGTGCTGCCGCGACTGGTGCATCCCGCTACCGGGCGCATCCATACCTCGTTCAACCAGACAGTGGCGGCGACGGGACGCCTTTCCAGCAGTGAGCCGAACCTGCAGAACATCCCCATCCGCAGCGAGGTGGGCAGGCAGATACGCCGTGCCTTTGTCGCGGCGCCGGGCAACAGGCTGCTGGCAGCGGACTACTCGCAGATTGAGCTGCGCTTGCTGGCACATGTGAGCGGTGATGAGAGGCTCTTACAGGCGTTTGCGGAGGACAGAGACATCCATGCTGCCACTGCCATGCTGTTGTTCGGGGTGCCCGAGGACGGCGTCACACCTGAGCTGCGTCGCAAGGCAAAGACGGTAAACTTCGCGGTGCTGTATGGCATGAGCGATTATGGCTTGTCGCAGGAGCTGGGGATGCCCGTGCAGGAAGCACGCGCCTTTATCGAGAACTATTTCCGGCAGTTGCCCGGTGTGCGCCGTTACATCGAGGAGACGTTGAACTTCGCGCGACAACACGGTTTTGTGACTACGCTGTACGGCAGGCGGCGCTATGTGCCCGAAATCCACCATGCCAACCGCAACGTGCGGCAGGCGGCGGAGCGTGCGGCGATTAACTCGCCCTTGCAGGGAACCGCTGCTGACATCATTAAACTGGCGATGATTGAGCTCGATCGTCGCTTGCGAGGAGAAGGCTGGAAAGCGCAGATGGTGCTGCAGGTGCACGACGAGCTGGTGCTCGACGCCCCGCCAGAGGAGATACCTGCTTTGGCGAAACTGGTGCGAGAATGCATGTCCGGGGTAGCCAGCCTGCGCGTGCCGCTGAAGGTGGATGTGGAAGCCGGTGATAATTGGGCGGAGATGGAGAAGCTGGCGACGTAAAAGCAGGAAACAGAATGCCCGTTGGCAAAACCTATAGCGCGCTTTCGCGCCGTGAATACACAGGGAGCAAGTAAGTATTATGCCGGAAGAACTGATAGAAGACACTGCATTACCAACCCAGGAGGAACCTCTGGAACCATCTGTTTCAGAACCAACCTCTGAGGAGGATGAGTTCGCTCGCGCCGTTCAGCAGATGAGCGTGGAGGAACTGGAGCGTGCCACCCGCACCGTGCGCAAGGGAGACCTGATTCGTGGGACGGTCGTGCACGTGGACGAGAACGGGGGTACTGGTGGATATCGGTACCAAGTCGGAGGGGGTCATTCCTCCGAACGAGCTGAGCCGCCTGCCCAACCAATCGCCAGAAGAGGTGGTGCAGGTAGGGCAGGAGATTGACGTGGTGGTGCTCAAGCCGGAGACCGAAGAGGGGCAGATTATCCTGTCCAAGAAGCGTGCGGATTACGAGGTGACTTGGAACCGCCTGGAAGAGTCATTGCGGTCCAACGAGACCCTTCAGGGCACGGTCACCGAGCGTGTCAAGGGTGGTCTCATGGTAGACGTGGGCGTGCGTGGGTTTGTGCCCGCTTCGCATGTGGGTATGAGCCGCGCCCCCTTGCCGGATAGCGCACTGGAGAAGTACGTGGGACAGACTATCCCGCTGAAGGTGCTGGAAGTAGACAAGGCGCACAGGAAGGTCGTGCTCTCCAACCGACTGGCAGAAGCGGAGAGACGCGAGCAAGAGCGCCAGCAAGCGTTTGCCAGCATCCAGGAAGGTCAGGTGGTAGAGGGCACTGTGCGCCGTATTGTGGACTACGGTGCGTTCATCGACCTGGGCGGTATCGACGGCTTGCTGCACATCAGCGAGATGTCCTGGAGGCGCATCAAACACCCCTCGGACGTGATTCGTGAAGGACAGCACGTGCGCGTGCAGGTACTGCGCGTGGACCCCGCTACCCGCAAGATATCGCTGGGGATGAAACAGTTGATTCCTGACCCCTGGCTGGAGGTGGAGAAGCAGTATCAGGTGGGGCAGGTGGTGAAGGGCAAAGTGGCGCGTTTGGCACCCTTCGGCGCCATTGTAGACCTGCCGGGCGACCTGGAAGCCACCATCCCGTTGTCAGAGCTCTCCACACGGCGTGTGCGCAGCGCCGCGGAGGTGGTGCAGGAAGGGCAGGAAGTGGAAGCGCTGGTGGTGCAGATCAACCCCACGGAGCATCGTATGGTGCTGAGTCTGCGCCGCCTGCAAAAACAGCGCGAGGAACAGGAAAAAGAGCAACTGATGGAGCAGTACAGCACCAGCTCACGCGGCTTCACCATTGGCGAGGTCGTGGGCAAGAACTTCACCCTTGAAACGGAAGAGGGTGAATCGTCGTCAAAGAAAGAGGAGGAAGCACAGACGCCAGCCGAGTAGCCATGCTGGTTGCTATCACCGGCGGGATCGCCGAGGGCAAAAGCACTGTCTTACGCTGGTTTGAAGAGTGGGGAGCGCACAGCCTCAGCCTGGACCAGATCGCACGCGCTCTCAGCATGCCGCATGGGGCACTTTGGCAAGCGATTGTGGCGGAGTTCGGGCAGGGATACCTGCTACCCAACGGCGAATTGAACCGCAAGAAGCTGGGGGAAGCGGTTTTTGCCGATCATGCACTGCGTCGGCGGCTCAATCGCATCAGCCACCCCCTCATTCTGCGGCAAATGTACCTGGAGATACAACAGGTGCAGCAGCAAAAGCCGGACACTGTGATCGCGGTGGAAGTGCCGCTGCTGATAGAATGTGCGCTTTATCTGCATTTTGACAGGGTGGTCGTGGTAGAAGCGGGGGAGGCAGTGCAGCGTGCTCGCCTGATAGCGGGTGGGTTGGGGGAAAAAGAGGTCGCAGACCGCCTCGCTTCGCAGATTTCTACCCGTGTCAAGAGGATTTTTGCCGATTGGGTCGTATGGAATCGTGAACATTTGGAACAAACTCGCGCGCAAAGCTGGCGCGTCTGGCAGGAGTTGCAGCAGGAAATTGCGAAATAGTGGCGTAAACTACTGTGCGGTTTGTTGACAACGCGCGTAGGTGCCCTTATAATCTTGCAGGAACCCTGAAGCGGTTGGTGAAGAAATAGTCGTGGGTAAGACGGCAAGCACCGCAAGAAGTGAGGAGGAAGGATGGCATTGAGAGGCGCTCATTGTTGGGTATCGCCCGTGTGGCGGGCGTGGACGTTCTTACTGGGGGCGACTATCGCTGCGGTACTCTTGAGCCAGTCAGTGGCTTTGGCGCAGTCGAAGCCCCGCTTCCCACGTTTCCCCATTGTCGGCACCCCTGATCGCGCCCCTGTAGACCTGAAGCGCGACTGGGACATGCTCCAGGGCAGAGCGACGCCGGAACAGACGACGAACCTGACACGGTCTGCGGCGGATGAGCTGGGTCCTGTGTGGTCAGGCGATGACCGGTTTATCTATTTCTACTCCAACCGTGTCAGCGCAGATAACGGGGCGCGAGGTACGAACTGGCATATCTACGTCATGAGCCCCGATGGGAACAGCATCCGTCAGGTTACCACCGAAGAGGGCGACCAGATGGAGCCTGCGCTCTCGTTGAACCAGAACCGGCTCGCATACGTGGCACGAGCCTCTGCCGCAGCGCCTTATCACCTGTTCGTGCGCGACCTCACTACGGGCGCCGTTCTGAGCCTCACGCGCGAGCGAACTGACCTTCCCTTCACCGAGGTGCGCCAGCCTACCTGGTCACCCAGTGGGCTGGAAATCGCCTTTGCGGGTAAGGTAGGCAACGTCTACCACATCTTCGTCATCAACGTGGATACCGGCGTCATTCGCCAGGTTACCGCCGGTAATTGCAATGACACGGAACCTGCGTGGTCTCCCGATGGGAAACTGCTCGCTTTTACCTCCAACCGCGCGGACGCGGCAGGAACCAGTGCAAAAGCGACGACCGACATCTGGACGGTTACTCCCTATGCGCTGGATCCCAGCGCGGCGGTGGTTCGCCGTGTCACCAACTTCTCTGCCAACGGCGTGGAGAGCTCTAACAAACAGGCAACGTGGAGCCTGCGCGAACTCCCTCGCTTTATCACCGGGGCAAACCGTCCCATCCTGTGGCTGGCGTTTGCCTCCAACCGACAGGATACCAACGGCGACGGTACCCCGGACGCGGTCGGGAGCACTTTTGACATCTACTTCATGGACGCTACCGTTCTGCCCGATGGCTCCGGGTTGCAGACGGTAGAACCTACCGCACAGATTTATCACATCGACGCGCGCGATCCTGCCTACAGCACCGACGAGGAAATGCCTACCTGGTCGCAGTTCACTACCGCCCTCAAACTGGCGCACGTGAGCAACCGCACCGGTAACTGGGATATTTTCTCTACATCGATAGTCGACCTCGCGGCGCCGTCGCTGGAAAAGGCGGATGTGAACACCAATGAGATCGTGCAGGTGATACCGCGCGTCTCACTTCCCGGCACTACGGTGCGCATTCGTGCCAGGGTGCGCGACCTCGAGAGCGGGGTGGCGGCGGTTTATGCTCAGATTAAGGACCCCGATAGCAAGTATCAGGACGCTCAGGGGATAGAGCATAAGCTTTACTTTAACGCAGGACCGACGACGGCGGAGGGAAGCTCACTCATCCTGACGCTTGTTCCCTATGAGTTCGATTGCCAGCCTATTGACCCGGCAACCAACACCTATGTCACGCTGACCGGTACCATGCCCGGCAGACCCACGATGATGCCGAGTCGTTTCTTGGGCTATCCGAGAGAGATGTACGAACCGGGCTCGGATGACTTCAGTGCTTTCAGCGGCGCAGCGCATCCGCCGAAGAGCCACTGGTTGCAATTGTGGGACGATGGTCCCGCTTCGCAGGGTGGACACGAACCCGAAGGCGAGGTTGCTGGCGACGGCATCTATACCAACACCTGGGCAACACCGGCAGACAACCCCAGCGACTGGTACATGGACATCATCGCCTACGACCGGGCGGTGAACCCATTCCGCCCCACCCAGCAGTCTAACTGGAAGATTTACGACAACGTCTGGGGCTTCTCTACCAGGCCGTTCAGCGCATCCAGCAAGGTGCTGTTCGTCTCGGATTACACGCTGGGACAGAAGTTCTTCCAGGGGCGGTTCGGCATCAACTTCGCGCTGGACAATGTGTACTTCACCTACTGGGGCACCGAGTCGTGGCTCACCGATATCGACATTAACTACCTGCCGTGGGCAGGTAACTATTTCTCTAGCAACACCGATACGGAGCCGAAGCCGGTAGCGGATACATGGAATACGCTGGGTGTGGGGTCTTATGGAACCCGCCAGCCAAGCGGTGCACCCTGGCCTAACCTTGCTTTCTGGTCCAGCGACTCGCTCGTCACCGACTCGCAAAACTACGACATCTGGCGCATTCTTTGCCGCGGCCCGATACCCCAGTCGGTATACGCGGCTTATCTGCCACGTCGTGAACAGCAGCCGAGCCCATCCAACCCGCGTGGCGCCACACAGACGGTGCTGGTAGCGGATCGGTGCGTCATCTGGGCAGCGCCTTACGCAGGGGATGTGTGGGCAGGTAGCGGCACGATTACTGACCTGAACACGCAGCGCGACCTCACGCAGTTTGTGGCACAGGGCGGACGCCTGTTCGTCTTCGGTCAGGACATCGGCTGGGCGCTAACGCTGAATGGCACGCAGGCAAACGCTTTCTACACCACGGTGTTGAGAGCGCAGTTCGTCAACGACCAGCATCCTTCTCTGGACCCGCTGAATCGTAATAGCCTGTCCGGTACGGATAACCTCAGCTATCCCTTTGCACATACGACCTGGGATGAGCATAATTACTACGAAATCACCAGCAACGGGTTGACGTATGACCCACCATGGCGAGGTTCTCCGCGCCATTTGCAGCCCGGTCCTGACGTCAACAACCTGTACTTTAACGATGGCGCGCCGAACCAGCGATACGTGGACGCCATCAGCCCCATCGCGCCAGCACGCACGGAGCTGAGCTTTGAAGATGGCACACAGGGGCTCATCTACTGGTTCGACGCAGGCACCGGTGGGAAGGTAGTATACGGCAGCTTTGGACTGGAAGGTCTGAACCGTCACTACTACACCTTCGAAAACACCGCCTACGGTCGGAATATCCGTGGCAAACTGATGCATAACATCATCTGCTGGATGCGTACAGGCACGATTGTGGGTACGGTGCGCGATGTGGAGGGCGGCGAACCTATCGAAGGCGTACTGGTGCGTGCTATCTTCCGCGGTGGCAACGAACGCACTACCGGTCCGCAGATAGGTACTGCCTTTACGCGTCGAGACGGTACCTTCAGCATCGGCGGGCTGGATCCATCTGTTTACGAAGTGGAAGCGCAGGCACCCGGTTACACGGCGCAGAAGGTTTCCTTAGCTGGTTTCCATGGGGGCGACTTTGGGTCAACCAGCTTCCTGCTCACTAAGGCGCAACCCGGCTTGCTGAGGGGCAAGGTCACCTACCCCGATGGCACCACGCCGATTCAGGGCGCGCTGGTCACGGCGAAGGATGTCATTAATGGGCAGGAGTTTACCGCCCTGAGCGACGCACAGGGCAACTATGTCATCCCGCGCCTGCCTACCAGTGATTATGATGTCACAGCGACAAAGGCGGGCTTCTCGCCCGACCAGCCGCCGCAGCCGGTGCGCGTCACGATACCACCAGCCGGTGAGGTCACGCAAGACTTCCGCCTGAAGCCTGCGCCGGGCAACGTGACCGGTACCGTCACCCGCGCCGATAACGGCGATCCCATCGCCAACGCGCTGGTGACCATCAGGAGCGGCACGACCACGGTGGCTTCCGCCACCACCGACCAGAACGGGCAGTACACCATTACCGGTGTGGACGGCGGAACCTACCAGGCGACCGCATCGGCGGCTGGCTTCTCGCCGCAGACAAAGACCATTGTCGTGCAGTCCAACCAGACGATTACCGAGGACTTCCAGCTGGAGCCGGTGCCGCCGGGTAGCCTCTCCGGTCTGGTTATCCGACAGGGTGATCAGCAGCCCGAAGAGGGTGTGGAGGTGGAGGTGGTCTCCAGCAACAAGACCTATCGCACCACCACCGGACCGGCACAGACCGAGAACGGCTATACCTTCAACTGGCGCATCACCGGTGTAGATGCAGGCGATTACACGGTGCGTGTGCGCAAGAGCGGGTTCACTCCGGTGCCCGAGTCGCGCACGGTGACCGTGCAGTCAGACACCGAGACCACCGGCGTGAACTTTACGCTCAAACCGCTGCATACCTTTGCCGCAGGGCTGAGCCTGATCTCGGTGCCGTTTGACTATCCCACCCAGGACCCGGCGGATGTGCTGAATGTTCTGCCGGCAGACCGCTCGAACTTCAAACTGTTCGCGTGGTCGCTGGGACGGTACGTTGTGTATCCGAATGTGCCTGCCGACCGGGTGCGCCTGGGACGCGCCTTCTTCCTGAACGTGCCCAGGCCGCTGGTGATTACGCAGGAGGGTGCATCGGCGGATACGGGCGTGCCGTTTGAGATACCGCTTGCGCCCGGCTGGAACCTGATTGGCGTGCCGTATAACTTCCCGCTGCGCTGGCTGGATATGAAGGTGCGTGATGGAGCGAGCGTGGTCAGCGTGCAGGAGGCGATAGCCAATCAGGCGATACGCAACGGGCTGTGGACGTATGTGAGCGGTCAATATGTCCTCGCGACCGAACTGCAGCCGTGGATGGGTTACTGGGTGCGAGCAAATCGCGCGGTGACCCTGCTGATTGACCCGGCAGGTCGCAGCCGCAGTGCGCTCACCCGCTCGGCGGAGCCGATTCAGACCGACGGCTGGCTGGTGCAGGTTGCCGCCATCGCTGGCAACACGATGGACACCAGCAACTACTTCGGCGTATCTAGCCGTGCCTCCGACGGCTACGACGCCTTGTTCGACGTGGAGCGACCGCCAGTGCTCGACGGACAGCCGATGGTGCAGGTGGCGTTCGAGCATCCAGAGTGGGGCGCAACCGCCGGACAGTACGCGGTGGACGTGCGCTCCCGAGCAGTAGGACAGGTGTGGCGGTTTACGGTGACCACCAATGTTGCCAACACCGACGTGACCCTGCGCTTCCCGAATGCGGCGCGCGTGCCTCGTCATCTGCAGCTGGTGCTGGTGGATGAATCCACTGGACAGCGGCGCTCCCTGCGCAACCTGTCTGCCTACACCTTCCGCAGCGGAGAAGGGCAGACCACCCGCTCCTTCCGGGTGGAGGTGCAGGACACCAGAGCCACCAGCCTGCGCATCAGCAACGTCAGCGTACTGAGCCGGGGCAACAGCCGCACCATCTCCTTCGCGCTGAACGGCGAGGCGTCGGTGAGCGTGGTGGTGCTGCGCAATGGTCAGCCGATTCGGGATCTGCTGGCGCGCTCCACGCGAGCTGCAGGCATCCACACGGTGACCTGGGACGGGCGCGACAACCGCGGTGTGTCCCTGCCTGCAGGTGCCTATACGGTAGAGATACGTGCTACTGGCTCCGATGGGCAGGTTGCCCGCAGTGTGGTGCCTGTGGTGCTGACACGATAATCACAGGAGCATCGCCCCTGCATGG
This sequence comes from Armatimonadota bacterium, assembly GCA_026003195.1. Lineage (NCBI taxonomy): Bacteria > Bacillati > Armatimonadota > Armatimonadota bacterium. Next base: position 911,809 of record BPGU01000002.1, on the reverse strand, counting down.
GGAAAAGATATCGACGAAATGAAACGAACGAATAGGGGGAATCGGTAAAGGTGAAACGCTTCCGGAAAGGGTTAATCGCTCGCGCGTTGAGCTGGACGCTGATTGTGGCGATGGTCTTGCCAGGGATAGCGTCCTTGACGCCGGTGCCTGCAGCTGCACAGCAAGCGGCTCGCGGTACCGTAGCGGTGGTGGACTTCACCGTGCGTCCTGGGCTGCAGCAGGCGCTGCTAAGCCGCGCTGCTACGGATGCGGTGGCGATAGAGCTGTCGCGCGCGGGCTTTAACGTGCTTCCACGCACGCAGGTGCAAAACGCGCTGCAGGAGCTCTCTCTCGAGCCGATACTGGACCGCCTGGGGGTTATGAAACTGGGGAAGACCCTGGCGGTGGATTCCATCGTGTCTGGCGAGGTGGTAGCAGTCGTCGTGGAAGGCTCGCCGAGGACTGCTCGCGTGACGCTTCTGGTGCGCGTGACCGACGTGGCATCGGGTGAGGACGTCAACGGCGCTGCTGTGACCGGACAGAGCAACCCGCGAGTGGGCTACGTTGGAGACGATGACCAGCTCATCCGGGAAGCGATCAGCAACGCCGCATTGCAAGCGGCGACCACGATTGCCTCCTATACCATCCCTGAAGCCACTGTTTTGAATACCGTTGGCACCGATGAGGTGTTGCTCAACCGGGGCACCCGCAGTGGTATTCAGACCGGTATGGAGATGATAGTGCTGCGCGGTAGAGATGTGGTGGGACGCATCCGGGTCACCCGCCCCAGCACCAGCGATGCCCTCGCTAAGGTCATCAGTAGCACGCTCGGCATTCAACCTGAAGACAAAGCACGTGCGGTCTTCAAACTGCCCACCGTGCAGCTGGATAGAGGCAAGGTCAAAATCGCGGAGCCTCGTGCTAAGCCTAAGTCCGCTGGGTTGAGCAATCTGGGCAAGATCGCTGTGATTGCCGCGATCGTCTTTGGTGCCACCCGAATCGCTCGGGGAGGCAGCAGCGGTGTAGACAACGTCGTGGCAGAGGCGATTACTGACCCGACCGGACCAGCAGTCAAAATCTCCTGGAAACCGAGCGTGTTCGCTCAGGCGAATCAGGACCGTATCCTGTACCATATCTATCGTGAACCGGCAGACCCCACCCGCCCGCGCGTGCCAGTGCTCACTGCCCGTTCGAATGAGACCTACGTCGTGGATACGCAGACGGCTCGCACGGTGAGCTACGTGGACATCGCGCCGGGGCAGGAGGTGGATACTCCCGACCTCACCGACGAAGAAGATATGCCCGGCGTGACGGCAGGACAGTCTTATCGCTACGCGGTGACGCTCATTTACCGGTTTGTATCGCCATATGCTGGGCAAACGGGACAGCAAGGACAACAACAGCAGGATGTCACTTACCGGGAGAGCGATAAGAAGTGGACGGGACCCGCTACTCCGTTGACCCAGCCGGTGTTGTTGCGCCCTGCCAATGGCAGCCAGGATGTCAACCTCGGTACGGTAGACTTTGAGTTTCAGGCGGTGCCTGGTGCGCAAGCTTACCGAGTGGAGGTCTCCACTGACCCCACCTTCCAGAACAAAGCACTCTCGCTCTACACCGATGAGGTGTTGATGCCCGCAGGCTCGACGATCACCATTCGCAACGTCAACCTGCGCACGAAGTTCGCTGGTGCACAGCGCCTGTACTGGCGAGCAGGAGCACGCAACATCAATGACCAGCCTGGTCCTGTTCCGTGGACCGGAGACAGCAAGGGACAGTACCGATACATCTGGAGTGAGCCGTTCTCGTTCATGCCGGTGGAGGAGCCTCCCCCTGCTCCCTAACGGCAGAAGAGAAAAGAGACGCGCCCCCTCTCACGAGATGGGGAGAGGGGGCGCGTGCAGAGAACCACAAGCGATGAGAAAAGACGACTGATGCGTCGGAGGTGTCAGATGAAAATGCGCGCGCGGATGTTTTGCATTCTGGCGACGTTTGTTCTGTTCAGTGTTTGGAGTGCAGTTGCCATGCCACAACAGACTGTGCGTCAGTTTGTGGCGGGAGAACTCATTGTTTCACTCCACCCGAGTACCAGTGTGGAACAGCTCCAGAGCCTGGCGCAACAGATGGATATAACGGTGAACTATCTGGGTGTGCCGGGGGTGTACCACCTGGTGATGAAGGGTGCCAAAGAGGGCGCAGTAACCGATGAACAAACGCTGGAAGCAGTGCAAAAGCTGAGGGACACCGGTCTCTTTGCTTACGTGGGACCGAACAGGATTTACTACCCTGTGCAGCGAGAGGTGCGCCCGAACGACCCCCGCTACGGCGAGCAGTGGGGGCACGAGATGATCAACATGCCGCGCGCGTGGGTGTTTCAGAGAGGCAAGTCCAGCATTGTGCTGGCTGTCGTCGATACCGATTTTGAAGTGACGCACCCGGACCTGAAAGACCGTCTCCTGCCGGGCAGGGATGTGGCGGACGACGATAACGACCTTTCTGCCCCGAGCACTGGTGGCGGTTGGGGACACGGTACCCTCGTGGCTGGAGTGGCTGGCGCGACCACCAATAACGGCATCGGCATCGCCGGAGTGACTTGGGAGGGTGTGAAGATCTTGCCGGTAAAGGCATCTCCCAATAGTAGCGGCGGTGTCTTCCCCATGGACGCTCTTCTGCGTGCTGTGCAGTACTGTATCGACCAGAAAGCAAACGTGGTCAACATGAGCCTTGCAGGAGTGGACGTCAGCGACCAGCCAGACCTGACGAACCCCGTGACTCAGTTGATCCTGACTGCGACCAGACAGGGTATCGTGTTTGTTGCAGGGGCAGGCAACTCTTTCATGGAAGGAAACCCACCGATGTGGCCTGCGAACATCGCCTCGGTGAGCAATCAGGTGTTGTCGGTGGCGGCGGTGGGACCTCGACGCGAACGCGCCATATACTCCTCCGCCCGTTCCTATAACACGGTAGCCGCCCCCGGTGGTAACTCCTGGGCAACTGGCAATGTGACAGATGATATCCTGACCACGGCGACCGGGGGAACTTACGAGTATGCCCTGGGCACCTCTATGGCTACCCCGTATGTCTCTGGAGCGGTGGCTATCCTGCTCTCACAAGGGGTGAATCCTGCCCAGGTCAAGAAGTTGATTCAGGATACCGCCGCAGCAGATGGACGCTCCGTACCGAACCCCGAGTTTGGTTACGGAATCCTCGATGTATACAATGCCATTCGCCGGGTAGCGACCTCGGCGGCGGTAGTCAGCCCGGCGCGGTCGGAAGTGGTAGAAACACTGAAGCCGACGCTGGTCTTTAGCGTGACCAATACCTCAGCCGCTCTGGTGAGCATCACCATCGACGGACAGGCTGTCAGCTCCACCGAAATTGCCGACAACTACGTGCTGGACCCCAGTGGCGTGGTGGCGACTATTCGGCTGACCCGCAGGCTGGCACCTGGCACGCATACGGTGAAAGTCACTGCCCGCAATGTGAACGACCCGACTATCTCCAGCACCGACGAGATAACCTTCCAGATATCTCCGCGCGTGCTGCAGGCAGGGCGGTCGATGGTTTCCATTCCGTACTTCCAGCCGCAAACGGGGCAACCGAACCGGTCGGTCGCGGCAGAGGCAATGCTGGGCTCCGGTTTCCAGATGTTCCGCTGGCTACCCGAGCAGGGGCGATATGCGAAGTACAGTTCCTGGGGTGCACCCAAGGACCCTGCCGCCTCGTTTGACCAGACTTCTGAGCAAGTAGGACCTGAGGGAGGCAGCACGATGGCTCCGCTGGGGCTGGCGTACTTCATCGACCTGCCCACCGACACCTCGGTGCTGACCGAAGGTAGCCCTGCGCCGGAAACTCCCTATCGCATCCCGTTGAAAAAGGGCTGGAACATGATCGGCAACCCGTTTGCGTTCCACGTACCGTGGGTCGCCTGCGAGGTGGAGACCAGTAGTGGAATGCGTATCAGCCTGCAGGAGGCGGCGGATAAGGAGATTATCCTGCCTCAGTTGTTCCGCTATGAGAACGGCGTGTATACCTGGCAGACCGCGCCCGCTGGGGTGCTCTACAAGTGGGAAGGCTTCTGGGTGCGCGCTTTCCAGGACTGCACGTTGATTGTGATGCCCCTGCCTGCGGGTGGACGCTCTGCTTCTGTGGATGCTACCCTTTCCGGTGGCAAGGGATGGTTGCTCCGTTTTGCTGCAACGGCGGGAGCAGTGCGAGATGGTAACACGCTCATCGGCGTGAACAGTCGCGCGGTAGATGGCTACGGGCGAGAGGATGTGCTGAAACCGCCTGCGATCAGCCCGTATGTGAGCGTCCAGATACTGAACACCGAGTGGGGAACACGCTCGGGAGTGTACGCGCAGGATGTGCGACGTAACGACAATCGCCGTCAAGTGTGGCGGCTGCAGGTAGAGACCGACCAGGTCAACGAGCCGGTCACCCTGCGGTGGGAAGGTATCAGGGATGTACCTGCACGAGTGCGCCTGACGCTGGTGGATGAGGTGACGGGTAAACGGATAGCGATGCGCACGACAGGCAGCTACACTTATCAGACCGGTGGCGTGAACACCCGCAACTTCACCGTCATCGCCGAACCGGAGGTGCGTTCCACCCTGCGCGTGTCGTCGGTGCGTGTGCGGGCGACGCGAGGCGGCGGCTTCACCATCGACTACATGTTGTCTGCCGAAGCGCAGGTGCAGATTGCCATCACTGACGCAACCGGCAAACCGGTTGCGAGCCTCGTGCAGAACACTCGCTCTGCAGGTGTCCACAGCGCTACGTGGAACGGGCGTGACAGCAAGGGTGTAGCGGTGCCGGCGGGAAGCTATCTGGTACGTATTGAGGCGACGGCTGCCGATGGCGAACGCACCCGCACGGTGACACCGATTGTGATTACTCGATAGACGGTGGAAGCAATATGACACACGGGGAAGATACACAGGGAGGACAGATGATGAAACCCTTCACGATCGTCGGTTGGAGCAAACGACGATGGACGGCGTGCGTGCTGATAGCGGGGCTGCTGGTGAGTCTTCTCTCAGCCGTCGCGCTGGCACAGCCAAGCAACGACTTCCGTGCCGTGTATATCAATAACGGCATCCTGATGACCGGTATCGGTCTGGATGGACAGGTGGGTATCGGTGGCACGAACTACGATGCTATCGGGCGCATCACGCTTGGCACGGTGCAAGGCGCGCGCTTCACCACCAACGACGACAATAAAGCGCTGGTGTTCGCCTACCCCTATCCCTGTGGCAATTTCGGTGTGGTGACGGTGCGCATCGTGACCGCCGACGGGACAGAGGACCTGGTATGGGGTAGCGACGACGGCGAGTGGGTAGATGGTATCGAGCCCTTCGCAGACCCCAGCGGGCGATACATGATTATCGGTCGCTGGCGTCATGCGGACACGGGTATCCGTGTGGACCAGGTGGTGGAGCTGGTCGGCGGCTATGCCCGCGTCACCTGGACCATCACCAACGAGGGCACGGAAACACAACAGGTCGGGCTACGCTTCCTGATAGACGAAGCGGTGGGCAGCGGCTTCCCAACAGCAACATCGGACTACGTGCTCGTACCTGGTTACTTCCCCGTTCAGAATGACCTGGATTTGCAAGGTGGGCAGGTGCCCCCCTCTGTGGATGCGGCGCCGCTTCGGACGATGAACGCGCCGATCTTGCGCTGGCTTTTTAAGCAGAACGGACTGACCACACCCGACAGGGTGGTAATCAGTCAGTTTTCGCGGCTGTCAGCGAACCTGTGGGATTTCACCTCCAGCCCTGATCTGGAGGTGAATGACCATGCCATCGCCAGCTACTGGAACCCGCAATCGCTGATGCCAGGCAAATCGCGAACCATTGTCACTATGATCGGACTGGCTACCAGTACTAACGATCCCTCTGGTCGCTACGCGCTGGACACCGAGTCGCCCGGCGTGGTGGGGCTGGATGCCAGCAAAACCAACCAGCTGTCGCCTGAGGAGTTTACCATTGGGGCTTCTGTGACCAACTATCGGTCGCTCAACTCGCTGCAAAACGTCACGTTTGAGAATGTCAGCTTTTCCATTTCGCTTCCGCAGGGGCTTGCGCTCGCGGCTGGAGAGAGCGTGACCAAGATGGTTCCTTCCGTATTGCCCGGCGAAGTGGCGACAGTGAGCTGGCGCGTGAAGCCAACCGGTGAGAAGATGGGTGAGTTGACCTATCGTGTCTACTCCACAGTGTCGCCAGGTAGTCTGTCCAAGAGCGTTTCCCGGCCGCTGATTGTGCCGATGACGACAAGGGTGGACCTGAAGTCTGGCTTCCAGATGGTGAGCTTGCCCTTCGCCTTCGACAACACAGACCCTGCCGCGATTCTGGGGCTGGAGCAGGGCGATTTTGCTCTGTTACGCTGGGATTCCACTCAGCGACGCTATGCGCTGGTCAACAGTATCCGCCCCGGCGAAGGCTACTGGTTGCGGGTCAACACCGACCAGACCCTGACACTCAGTGGGGCGAAGATAGCAGGAGACGCCTTTGGTGGTACCTTGCGATTAGCGCTACCGCAGGGATGGGTGCAGATTGGTAATCCGTACCCCTACCCGGTGCCTATCGGACTGATCCGCTTTATTGATGTCACGCAATGGTTCGCTATGACCTATGCAGAGGCGGTGCAGCGTGGGCTAGTGCGTAGCGTGCTGTTCTACTACGATACTACGCCACCTGCCGGCTACAAACCCATCTCACTGTATAGTGATCCTTCTGCGCTGATGGTACCCGGACGGGGCTACTGGATATACGTGGAAAGCCGTAATCTGGAAGTGGTGTTCCCGAACGTGGTCACGCCCGGTGCAACCATCACCTTCCCCAGCCGAGCAGGTGCGGCTTCTGTACGCTGGCGAGTGCAGTTCAGTGCACAAAGCGAAGGCAAACAGGACGCAACTGCCATCATCGGCGCAGCCTCTCGCGCGGTGGATGGCATCGACCTCTACGATATGCCCAAGCCGCCTGCTCCGGTGGAAGAGAGCGTGCGCACGATGTTGATTGCGCCCGATGGGCAGAATATATTGGCTCAGGACATTCGCGCCGACGGCACCCGCCGACAGGTTTGGGAGATGGTGGTCACTGCGCCGAAGCCTGACAGCACGGTAGTGTTGCGATGGAACGGAATGCAGGGCGTGCCTTCATCCCTGCGGTTGAAGCTGGTAGACACTGAAGCGAAGGTCACGCGCGACCTGCGTGCCACCTCATCCTACACCTTCACGGTGGGCGCGTCCGGTAGCCGACGCTTCCAGATAGTGGCGGAACCTCGTGGCACGGCGGGACTGCGCATCACCTCGTTGCGGGTCACGCGTACGCGCGGCGGCGCAGTGGCTATCAGCTACGCCCTGAGTGACGCCGCCAGCGCGAAGGTGCGCATTGTGAGTGCGACAGGAAAGGTCGTACAGACGCTACAAGCAGGAGAAGCCGCATCGCGCGGCGTAACGAATCTGACGTGGAACGGACGCGACGGCGCAGGCATCGCGGTGCCTGCAGGAAGCTATCTGGTAGAGGTCACAGCGACCTCCGAAGATGGGCAGACCGCACGCGCCGTGCAACCGGTAGTGATCACGCGGTAAGCAAGGGGAGGATTGGCGAAGAAAATGGTTAAGGGAGAGAAAAAGACCATGCGCAACGGGTGGAAGTGGCTCACTCTGGCTTTCGCCAGCCTGTGGGTGCTCACGTGGGCGACAAGCAGTTTGGCTGCTCCAAGCGTGGGTAGCACTTCGGTCCGCCCGCACCGTGTACTTCAGCAAGGGGCAACTGCCGACGGCTCCATCAGTACATGGTTTGTTTTCCAGGCGGTGGTAACGCCTGGTGCGGACAACGAGGTTATCATGAGTGTGTTCCTGACCATTGATGGACTACCGAGGTTGGCGTTGACTCCGGTCGGAGGTGGCGTGTACCGTGCCGCCATGAAAGGTAGCGACATCGGAGTGGGAACACACAGCCTGGGTGTGCTGGTGAACTGGATGACCGACCAGCCCCAGGACCCCGTCACTGCCGCGTTCAGCCCGGACACGCTTATCGTGGTTCCGCAGATTACGGACGTTCTGAGTCGTGCGCAGCTGTGGCGTGTGAAAACGCTCTTCGATGACGAAGCGCTGGCAGCATCTGACCCCTTGCAGAGAGACCCGCTTCGCCCCGACCCTCTGGACCTGCTGGCGCCGGACGATGGCTCCAGCTCCACTCGCTATCGCTACCGGGTGCTCTATCGGCATCCGTACGGCATCCCACCGCAACCGATTTACTCGGCATTCACGATGAACGGAGCGGACGGTAGCTACGTCCACGAGTTCGTCTCGGATACCTTCATGCCTCCACCGCCGTATACAGCGGCACCCCACGCAACGCCGGTGTGGGGCACGGGAAAAGTGGAAGGCAACGACTTCGGCGGCGTGTACCTCTATATCGATGGCGAGCCGCACTGGATGGTGCCAATCTATAAGCTCGACTCCGGCGGTAATCCCATTCCGCTGGGTAGTCTGACACCGGATGACTTCCGAAACGGTGTGGTCTATGAGTATGTCTGGGAACCCACCCACTACGAAAGTCAGTCGGGTGATAGCCGATACGGCTTGCCGTACAAGTATGGACGTCCCACAGATAATGCTTTCATGGTAGGGGCGCACGGTGTGCACGGCTACGAGTTCCGTGCGGGCGTAGACCACTTCCCCACAGAGGACAGTGCTCCGGCGGTCTACCAGCCAGGCAATCCGTTCCAGGATCCTGCCTATCCGCTGCTGTCTACAGAGCATCCGCGTATTACGCCCGTGCTGAGCGGTTTCCGCTCCATGTTCCAGCCGAACTTCCTGCATCTGGGCACGGTGCGCAAGGCAGCGGACGATACCACTGTCTTCTGGAACCCGGACCAGGCGCTGCCCAACGGACCGTTCCATCCACAACCCGGTCCGACCGCACCGGGCACGCAGTCCTTCCCGGTGGTGATGGGCACAGAGGATACGGTGTTCGAATTCCGTATCCGCTATCAGGGCGACCGGGACCCGGCGTACATCAAGGTGTTTATCAGCAACGACTACACAGGTGAAAGCTATCCCTTGCAGCTCACGATGCAGCCCGAAAACCCCGCCCAGACCAACCCGGGCGTATACGTGGCTCGCACGCGGCTGCCCAGAGGACCACATACCTACTACTTCGAGGCGAACGACGGCACGCGTACGGTGCGCTTCCCAGTGCGCCCGCTGGACGATCCGGTGCTACCGGCTGGTGGTATCCACACGAAGGGACGCAACTTCTTCATGGGACCCTTTGTGAATACCAAAGCGGTGCTTTCGGATTACTCGGTGACGCCAGCAACGGGCAAGCAGGGCACTAACTACGTTTTCCGCGTGAAGTACACCGACCCGAACAATCAGCGTCCGGTGCGCGCACGGTTGCACATCCAGCTGAGGGATGACCCTGCGCCGCGCGGAACATGGGTCACGGTGAACATGGTGCGCGAAAGCCCGGACAGCGTGCAGTACTCCGAAGGGGTGGTGTATAAGTTCGATACGTCCTCCGACCCCAGTATCGTACTGCAGCCGGGGACGAGACATTACTACTTCGAGTTCACCGACAACTGGGGCGACCCGTACGACCCCAACACGTTGCTGGAAGGTGAAACCACACTCTTGCCAGCCAACGCCACCACCGACCCGAACGATGATGCCAACAAGGTGGTGGTGGAGAACACTATCGCTGGACCGATTGTGGTGGACAACAAACAGCCATATCTGGTGAAACCCGCTACCGCAGTCGGAACCGACGTAAACTGGGCACCCGACCCGGCAGACGTGGGTGGTGATTACCTGGCGTCCGATACGTTCCGGAACACGGCTACGTCGTTCACGTTCCGCACCAAGTACGTGGACAAGAACAACGACGCACCCACGTTCATCAAGGTGCAGTACCGCAACACGTCCGACCCGGGCAGCATCTTCGAGCGCGACCTGAGCATCGCGCCAGGAAGCGGCACGCTGTATTCGGACGGTGTGGTCTACCAGGTGACCGGTATCAAGCTGCCGGTGGGGCAGACCGAGTTCCGCTTCACCACATCCGACGGTACAGTGGTGGTCACTACCGACTGGCAAGAGGGACCGAATGTCGTAGCCAACACGGCGCCCGAACTGCTGGAGCCAGCGGGTGGCACGGTCACTCCAACCAGCGGTGACCAGGGCACGCTCTACACCTTCCGCGTGATCTACAAGGACGCTGAAGGGCAGGCGCCTGTAGCCACGAACGGCGGATTCATCCGCGTGTGGATTGACGGCACCGAGTACGACATGGTACCCAACGGCACACCGGACTATGTCAACGGCGCGCTGTTTGAATACGCGACTACGCTGGGCGCTGAACCCGCTATCCACCAGTACCACTTTGTGGCGTCGGATGGCGGCAACACCGTCCGCCTGCCGACGACGGGCGAGTTCAGCGGACCCAACGTAAACGACTTCAACAAACTCTCCAACCCGCGCGTGACTATCACTCCTGCTGGTAACAACGAGCCGCGCGGGCGCAGCGATGCGGCGTACGCTTTCCAGATTACCTTCACCAACCCCAACGGCACACCGCCGGTGGGCAATATCGAGGTGCTGATAGACGGCACGCCGTACGTGCTGAATGAAACCATTCCTGCCAGTCCCACACCTGCGGACTTCCGCAACGGTGTGACCTATAGCCTGACGCTGAACGCGCCGGCTGCGCCGATGACGCCCGGACAACATACCTTCCAGTTCCGCTTCCAGAACGGCGAGTTCATGACTGCGCAACAGAATGTAGCGGTGAACCACAAACCGGTGTTGTCAGGGAACAAGGTGACCACCGATGGCAGCACGGCGACAACGCAGGTCTCTAAAGTAGCGCGTCCCATCTTCGTGGTGACCTATCAGGATGCCGACAACGATGCGCCCAAGTTCGTGAGGCTGTTTATCGACGGCGACACGACGGGCGTGAACATGACCTCTGCTGGCGGCACAAACTACCAGGCGGGCGTAGTGTATCGCTATCAGGCTCCTGCCCCGCTGGCGATTGGCAACCACACCTATCGCATTGCGGCACAGGATGCGGATCCGTTCGCCGAGGATGCAGCGGAGGTCAACGGCGCCTTTGAAGTGTTAAACCTCAAGCCGATATTGAGCAACGGTACGGTCACTCCCGCGACCGGCTCACATAATGCGGCATTCACCTACAGCGTGAAGTACACTGATGGCGATGGCGATGCCCCTGCCTTCGTGCGGGTGCGTATTCTGAAACCGGACAGCACTGAGCAGGTGCTGGACCTCACCGGCTCGGGTGACTACACGCAGGGCGTGACCTTTACCGGTAGCATTCCGGCGAACTCGTCCCTGCTGGTAGGCGATTATCAGTTCCGCTTTGAGGCGAACGACGGCACCGTAGACGCCGACCCGCTGCTGGGCGACGGACCCACGGTGACCAACGCCAAGCCGGTTCTGAGTAACGGCTCGGTGGCGCCGGTGCGCGATACCGGAAACGCATCGTTCCGCTACTCGGTGACCTACACCGATGCAGATGGCGATGCTCCAGAGTTCGTACGAGTGGTGGTCATCCAGCCGGATAACTCGGAGCGCACGCTGGAGATGACCGGCAGCGGCACCGACTACACGACGGGCGTTATCTTCACCGCGGACGTGCCGGCGAACTCCAATCTCGCCCCCGGCAACTACGGTTTCCGCTTCATCGCGCGAGACAATTATGGGGCAGACGCTGACCCGTTGACCGGAACCGGTCCGCAGGTGAACAACCCGCCGCAGCTGCTGAACCCGAAGGTCACCCCGGTGTCGGGTAAGCTCAGCACGGAG
>BPGU01000001.1:1143397-1338834 GCA_026003195.1 Armatimonadota bacterium | reverse complement strand
TCCCAGCCCAAACGCGACAGCCACAGGTGATAGTCCGACTCGCGCAGCTCCTCCGGGGACGCGCCGCTGAGGGCGACAATCACCGCTTCCAGCACGTTGGTGGCGAAGGTTTCACCCCCGAAGACGGGGGTGGTGGTGAGTAGCAGGTCTGCTCCTCGCTCGCGCAGGAAGTCGATGTCCGACTGTCGCACAGTATTGGTCAGCACGACCTTGCCCCTGAGGTTCTGGGGAGCGTAGCGACGGATGTAGTGCCAGTCGCCGGCAATCACGTCTGCCCAGCGGAAGTAGCGTTCCCAACGAGGCGTGTTGCGCTCTTGTTTCTCACCGGTGGGATACACCCAGTCAAACGGCAGGCGAACGACGATGGGTAGCACCACTCGCGCCAGCCTCGCCAGCGTATGAATGTTGCGGATGGGCAGGGGTACTCCCAGCGCGAAGAGGGCGTCACCGAAGACGATGGCTTTGGCTCGCTCCGCCAGCGCCTCCGCCATGCCGAACCGGTCCAGCGCGCTGACCAGCAGCACGTTCTGCTCGCTCCAGTCCAGGATGTTCTTCTGCTCGATGCGTTCCACCGCCCAGCGTTCTAACGTGTTCTTCAGTCCGCTCCCATCGACGACAGGGGTGTGTTGGACATGCGCAATCAGCCTTTGTACGTCGCGGAAGGTGTATCGCCGTCCCTGCGCCCAGAGGTACAGGTCGCATCCACCCAGCCCGATGGCGTCTACTTTACCGTCCAGCTCCACAAGCAGCTGGCGGAAACGACCTTTATCTCCATCGGTGCCACGTCGCTCAATGCGAAAGGGCACGCCGAGTATCTCGGTCTCGGCGACTTTATCCCGTTTGCTCGAACCTAAACTGGCGGAGACGACGTGTTTCAATGTTATGTGACCTCGCTAGGGTGTAGCCTTCTAAGAGGGGTTTGGTCAAAGTCACGGTCGAAGCTGACCAGCTGCAGCCCGAATCTTTCCGCAGCTACGTAGTGGTAAGCGTCATCGAAGTCTAAAGAATACTGGGTCATCACCACAATAATACGATCACTTTCTAGCCAAACATTAGTATCCAGTAGAAAACGAATTTTGTCTGTGATAGTCTGCACAGTAGCACCACCTCCCAAACAGAGCGCCATGAACCACTATACACCAATGCCGGGGCATTGTAAAGGGCTACATCTACAGCTGCTCCTCTGTGGGCGATTCGGACGGAAGGGATGGAGCAGAGGGTGTTTGCTGCTCCGGTTGTCCCTGTCCGACCAGCACGATACGCGCCTGCGGGCGGTAGTAGTCGGTAGCGACCTTCTCGCGCACGGGAGGCTTGCCCGGCTCTTCGATAAGGCGATACACGCTCACGCGCCAGCCGCGTTGCCCTTTGTCGGTGACCTTCCGCACACCCGTCGGCAGGTTGGGGGTAGGGAAAGTCTTCACGGGCGCGGGAATCACGGCGTGTGTGATGCGCTGGATGGTCACCTTGCGCTTGTGAGCGGAGGAGCCAAGCACCCGTACGGTCATCCTGCCTGACTTCGCCTCGGTAACCAGGGCGATCGGGGATGGGGTGTTGTTGCGGAAGCGCAGGTCTATCGCCCCGTAGACGACTGTTGCGTCCAGCCCGGGCGGTGCGTAGTGGATGGGAAAAGCGTGATGACTGCGCTGTACTATCTGCAAGCCCGCTTGCAGTGCCGCCATATACACAGTGGTGGAGACCTGACATACCCCTCCGCCGTCACCCGGCACCAGCTCGCCTTTCACAATGACGGGGGCACGACGGAAACCCTCCTGGAGGGTGCGCGGACCAACCACTTTGTTGTAAGAGAACTCGTCTCCGGGCAGCAAGACAATACCGTTGATGCTTTCCGCTGCCTTGCGGATGTTGTGCGCACGATTGCGTTCTCGCTCTGAGAAATGTGTGCTCACCACTGTCCACTCGGAGTTGATTTGCTGAAGGTGCTGACGAGTGATTCGGGGTGGTACCTCCTCCAGTGGCAGGATGCAGGTGCTGCTGGACTGTCGTAGAGCGTCTGCCAGCCTTTCGGCAGCGTCGCCGGTGAGGCGAACACCGTTCTGCTCAGGCAGGGCTTCCCATCGCCCGGCGGATATGTAGCGCACCCGGGCATCGCGCGGCGGAGATTCTACACGCTGTTGGCGTTCTCGCAACCATTTCTGCATTCGCGCGTGGTCTACGCGCACAATGGCTTCGATGTCTTTGCCTGTCTGCCGGCGAACCCATGTCAGCACCATGCGCATGAAGGGAGGATATTTTTGAACCTGCTGCCAGGCGTTTTGCAGGGAGGCGTCCACATCTATAGCGGCTCCCAGCTGTTTGCGGGTGACGTAGTCGTGCCAGCGCGTTACACCGTTTGCATCCTGCCCCTCTATCTTCAGGGATGCCTGTTCCCATACCTGCGCGAACTGCTGTAGTTGCTGTCGCGCCTGAGCAAGGCTCCTGCCGGATACGTCTACCCCGGCGATACGCCAGCCAGGGGGAAAGCGGTTTCCGCCCTGCTGGAGTTGAAAAGAAGCAGCACCTGCCAGCACCGCTACGCCCATCAGCAGGAAGAGCAGCAGCGCGTAGCGGTTGCCGATGCCGGAGCCTGTGGGATGACTTCCCTGTTTCTTCAGGAGCTTCGTCTCCACGTTGTGCCTGTGACGCTATCTTCCAGAATGATGCCGAGTTCGCGCAGGTCATCGCGGATACGGTCGGCAATAGCCCATTCGCGTTTCTCCCGCGCCATTTGGCGCCAGGCGATGGCTTTTTCAATCAGCTGCAGGGCGAAGGCATCGTCCAGACCACGCTCTTCCTCTTCCAGCTTCTGGATGCCCAGCAGGTTACCGAACAGTCGTACCGTTGCCACCAGTGAGGCAAGATTCGCTTTTGCCTCCGGGTTGTTGTGAATCTGCAGGTCGGTGGTCAGACGGTTGATTTCGCTCACCGCATCGAACAGCACCGAAATCGCCGCGGCGGTGTTGAAGTCGCTGTTCATCGCATTGGCAAAGCGTTCGTAGTATCTCTGCGCGATGGGCGCGTCGTCTACGCCCTCCCGGAGCACCCGTTGCGCATTGCGCAGGGCTGTTCGGATACGTTGCAGGGCGGATTGGGTCTCTTGCATCCGCTCCCGGCTGAACTCAATCGGGCTGCGGTAAGCGGTGGATAACAGGAACAGGCGCAGCACGTCCGGCTCGAACTCCGACAGGATCTCCTCAGCAGTGAAGAAGTTGCCCACCGACTTGCTCATCTTCTCCTGGCGCAGGTTCACCGATCCCCAGTGCATCCAGTAGCGGGCAAAAGTTCCGTCCAGGTACGCCTCACTTTGAGCGATTTCGTTCTCGTGGTGGGGAAACACCAGGTCGTTGCCACCCGCGTGGATGTCGAAGCCCGGTCCCAGATACTTCAGGCTCATCGCAGAGCATTCGATGTGCCAGCCGGGCCGCCCCTTGCCCCAGGGGCTTTCCCAGTACGGCTCGCCGGGTTTTGCTGCTTTCCAGAGAGCAAAGTCGGCGGGGTCATCCTTGCGCTCGTCCACTTCGATGCGGTAACCGGCGCGCACCTCCTCCAGATTGCGCCCGGAGAGCTTGCCGTATTCGGGGAAGCTGGACACGTCGTAGTACACGTCACCGTCCACCACGTAGGCGTGCCCTTTCTCAATCAGCCTTTGTATCATGGCGACGATCTCGTCAATGTTCTCCGTGACGCGACAGTACTGTACCGGCAGGATGCCCAGTCGCTCCATCACTTCGATGTACTTGCGGGCGTATTTGTCCGCCACCTCTGCGGGCGTAATACCTTCTTTAGCGGCGGCAGCGATAATCTTGTCGTCGATGTCGGTGAAGTTTTGCACCATGTGCACCTCGTAGCCCAGGTGCATGAACCATCGGCGAATCGCGTCGAATACTATAGCTCCTCGTACGTGCCCCACATGGGGCGGTCCCTGTACGGTGAGACCGCAGGCGTAAATGGACACCTTTCCGGGTTCACGCGGCACAAACTCCTCTTCGCGTCGGGTGAGGCTGTTGTAGATTCTCAGCGGCAGCATGTTTCTCCCTCATCGTGGTGTGCGTGTGTTAGGGTGTGGTAACGAACGCTCTCCAGCTCTTGTTGAAACTGCTCGTTCTGCTGGTCAATCTGCTTTTGCAAAAGCTCCACCTGCTGTTGCAGCAGCTCTATTTGCTGGCGCAGGTTCTGAATGATTTCGTCTTCGGGGTCGATCTTGTTGATGACGTTATCCATCACGGGCGGTGGCTCTTCCACGCGCTTGCCGTCCCGGATCACGATGCGCCCGGGCACGCCCACCACCGTGCAATTGGGTGGCACGTCTTTATTCACCACAGCATTCGCGCCGATGCGGCAGTTGTCGCCAATGGTGATGGGACCGATAATCTTCGCGCCCATGCCAATCAGCACGTTGTTGCCGATAGTAGGATGGCGTTTCACACGCTCCAGAGTAGTTCCGCCCAGCGTGACCTGGTGATACATCAGCACATCGTCGCCGATTTCGGCGGTCTCGCCAATCACCACGCCCATGCCGTGATCGATGAAAAATCGTCGTCCGATTTTCGCTCCCGGATGGATTTCGATTCCGGTGAGGAAGCGGTTGATTTGCGACAGCAAGCGGGCGAGGAACAACAGACGATGGTTCCACAGCCAGTGAGCGATACGATGCATCCAGATGGCGTGCAAGCCCGGGTAGGTCAGCACCTCCCACACACTGCGCGCCGCCGGGTCTTTCTGGAAGACGGTCTGGATGTCTTCCCGAATACGTTGCCAAATACGCCACATAGGCTAGCCTTTCGGTTCTTGTCACGCTGGTATAAAGAAGTATAGCATACAGGAAGGTCAGGTTTCAACGCTGAAAGGCAAGTGAGGTCGCTGCTCTGCAGAATCGCCAAACGCCGTTTTTTCACCGCACTGAATGCATGAGAGACAACACAGCAAGTTCCTTATCCTTCGCCTCGACCATCACGTCTACCTCTGCGCCATCCAGAGCATCCAGCAGCTCACAATGGTCTTCGGGGGAGATGCGAGCGGCATGCGCTCCTGGGCGTTTTTCAGTATCCTGTGAGGAGAGGTGTACTTTGGCTCTTCGATGTCCCCAGGTGGCAACGGCAAGACGTATTGCCTCACGCAGCGTCAGCCCATCAGGGTTCAGCCGATGGTGCAGGTTGTCCACAATCACGGGCACTCCGAGCCTTTCCGCCACAGAGACCACTTGACGCAAACTCCACAGCCTTTCATCGTGTTCTAGAGCAAGCCAGCATAGAATCTGTGGCTCACCTCGCAGGTGCTGTACGATGCGTCGTGCTGTAGCGCTCTGCCCTTCGTAAACTCCGCCCAGATGTATAATCAACACGCCATCAGGTAATCCCAGCGCGTCCAGCACCTGCGCGGAGTAGCGCAGCTCTGCCAGCGAACGCTCCACAACCTCTGGGCGAGGACTGCCCACGTTGACGTATTGACCCGGGTGCATGGAGAGGCGCAAAGCGTGTTCCATGGCGAACTTGCCCACCTCACGCAGTGCGGCGGTATGTAGCCTTTGCCAGTCATAAGGGAAAGCAGGATGCGACGCAAAGGGTATCAGGTGTTGTCCGATGCGAAAGAGAGCGATGCCCTGCTGGACGTTCCACCGAAGCATACGCCACAGGTCGCTCAGGTTCTGCTCGAACTTCTCGCGCACACGTTCTTCCCCCAGATTGCGCAGCTGCAGCGTGTGGTTGGTGGAAGCGTCCAGAGTCAGGTTCTCGCAGGGATAGCCCCAACGTATCATGGCCATAGCTGGTGATGGATGTGCTGCAGCACAAACAGGTTGGGCGCCACGTGCGCAGGCAACTGCAGAACCTGCACCACTGCCTGTGCCACATCCTCAGGCTGGAGCAGCATGTCCGCGCGAGGCTTTCCGGGAATACCCTCCCAGAAGGGACTGTCTACGCCAGACGGGCAAAGCACGCTCACGCGGATATTTTGGCGTCGCAGCTCGTGTGACAGTGACTGGCACATGCCCACCACTGCATACTTGCTCGCGGCATAGATGCTGGCGTTTGCCAGAGGCTTGATGCCCAGGATGCCCGCAATGGCTACAATCTGTCCTCCACCCGATGCAGCTAAATGTGGCAATGCGCTCTGCACGATGTGATACAACCCCTTGACGTTGGTGTCGAAAAGGCGGTCATACGTGCTGTCATCGGTATCCGCGAAAGCGCCCAGATGCCCGACGCCTGCGGAGTGTATCACCGCATCCAGCTGACCGAAATGCAGCACCACCTGCTCTACGAAACGCTGGCAGTCCTCGCGCCGGCGAACATCTGCCTGCATCGCCAACAGCGAGTCGCCAGAAGGGTCTAAAGACATCGTGTGGGCAACACTTTCGGCAGAAAGTCCGCAGACACCGACGTACGCTCCTTGATCTATCAGTAGCTTTGCAGTCGCCAGACCGATACCGCTGGTTCCACCGGTAATGAGCACGACCTTTTCCGAAAGTGGGTTCATCGTTTGCCTCCGCGATAGTAGTAGAATGTGTCGAAAAGGAAAAGAAAGCCTCCTTGCAAGAGGATACCCCATCCAAAACCCTGCCACAAAGGGGTTTTGCCTTCTGTAGCCAGGGCTACGCCGACAGCTATGTAAATCACATCGAGCCCGGCGTTCACAGCGAGTAGCCGTTGCAGGCGCTGTTTTTCACGAGTTTCGTCTACGATGCCTGTACGCATCTTCTTCATCACACCGTATAGACCCAGGCTGGCAATGAGCAGATTCACCAGTCCCCACGCAGCGTTCATGCCTCCAAACGCTGCCCAGAACGAATGAGGGGGAGCCATCAAAGCGAAGATGCCTCCTGAGAACACGCTGGCGATAGACCACAAGGAGAGCCGGAGCAACAGGTTTTGCTGGAAGAGTAGAATACGTGCCACGTATCGATGATACCCCAAAACGGTGGTGCAGGAGGTTCGTATCCTCCTGCACCTGTCGGCAATTAGTAGCTCTTCTTCGTCTGCTTGGGCGGCAGAATCACGCGGTCAATGACGTGTATGACGCCATTGGTGCAATGGATGTCTGCCTTCACCACGTTTGCCTGATTAATCTTCACTTTGCCCTTGGAGGCGTTGATACGAATGTTGCTACCCTGCAGGGTCTTCGCGCTTTTGAGGTTGACTACCTAGTCGGAGGTCACCTTGCCGCTCACCACGTGGTAAAGCAGTACCTGACGAAGCGCTTCCTTATCCTTCAGCAGGGCGTCTACCGTTGCCTTGGGCAGCTTGGCGAATGCTTCGTCCGTGGGAGCGAAAACGGTGAATGGCCCCTCACCACGCAGGGCATCCACAAGCCCTGCCTCCTGCACCAGCTTCACCAGAGTCTTGAAGTTGCCTGCTGCGATGGCGGTGTCCACGATGTCCTTCTCCGCAGCGCGAGCCGCGGAGGTAACGAACCAGCCTAAAGCGAACAACACGGCACCTATCAGGTGCAAACGCTGCCAGAACCTCATCCGTTCCTCCTCCGAGATAGTTGTTTTTGTTTAGATACACTAAATATGTGTATCCAAGCGTAAATACTGCGAGAAAGGGCAAAATAGTTCCCTATCCACGAGGGATTCTCCATTCCGCTATCCTCTTGCAGGGTGCGCGGGTTCGCCCTCGTCCTCTCGATACACGCTTCTGTAAGAAACAGGTTTCCCTCAGAGAGTGTCGAAATGAGTAACAGCGTTCCCTCAGAGGTGTGCGATGCGAAGACTATGCTGGGTTAGCGTGTGTCTTTTGTTCGTGACGCTCGGGACGGCGACGGCAAAGGAGTATGACCATCCGCTAATAGCGCAAACGTATCGCCTTCTGCCGAACGGCGACGCCGAGGTGGAGGAGCTGCGCGTCTTCCGCTTCTCGGGCTCCTTCAGCTGGGCGAACCTGAAGCGCAGTACGCGAGGGCAGTACGGACGCTACGGGATAGAGTATCTCGGCGTCTGGGATGCCGATACCAAACAACCGCTGCGCTACTCTCAGACCACCGAAGGCGAGTATGCGGTGCTGCGCTGGGAGTATCAGGCACGGAACACCACGAAAAAGTTCCTCCTGCGTTACCGTATCCGCCATGCGGTGCAGAGGTATGCGGATGTGGCACAGTTTTACTGGAAAGCGATAGAGGATGAACACGCTCCGCTGGATGAAGTGAAGATTATCCTGGTGCCCCCAGCTCCCAGCCCGAAGTTGTTTAAAGTGTTTGTGCACAGCCGTGCTGCGCCGGGCGCTCTGGATATCCACCCGGGTTTCACCCGTGCCGAGATACAACAGGCGAACATCCCCACCGATAGCTTCGTGGAAGTACGCGTGATGCTCGACCCCTCCATTTTCGCCAGTGCGCCGCTGCAGGCAAGTAACCGTTACGAGGCTTTTTTAGAAGAGGAGCGTCGTTTCGCGGAAAAGGAACTCCGAGAAGCGCAGCGGCGTGAGCGCATCTCCAGAATAGTCGGCATGCTGGTCGCCGCCGAGATACCGGTGGTCATCCTGCTGGGGTTCGGGTTGATGGGCTACCTGCTGGTAACCTACAACCGCTATGGACGCGAGCCGGAGCTGCCCGAAATAGAATACGTGCGTGAGCCGCCGCGCGACTTACCTCCCGCTGTCGTACCTGCCATCCTGACTCAGAGCAAGGCTGTCCCGTCGGAAACCGTCAAAGGTGTCTCCGCGACGGTGCTGGAGGCGGCACGGCTGGGCTACCTGCGTATCGAGGAGTTCGAAAACAGGGCTCTACTGGGTTTGTTACGCAGCACCGAGCGGCGTTACATCCTCACTCCCATGGGAAAGGCATTGCTCATGGGGGAAAAGGTGGAAGCGCAGGGTCGTAAGGGGCGTGTGCTGGAACCTCTGGAGCGCGAAGTGTTGCGTGTGTTGTTTTTCGAGGCTGGCGACGGGGAGACGGTGACAGAGGGTGAACTCCGTCAATGGGCGGAGAAGACCTCAGGAAGCAAAACGCAAATGTATCGGTTTGTAGAAGGGTGGGGCAAAGACCTGCGCCAGTGGTTTGAGCAACACTATTTCCGGCTGGATGATCCCGAGAGCGAGAGGGCGATGAAGCGTTTCTGGAAGAACCTTCTGATAGTGGGCGGTGTGGGCACGCTGGTAACCGTTCCGGTCAGCCTCTTTACTCTGGTGCCTCTTGGGGTGGTGCTATCCCTTATTGCTGCCGTGTCTCTGCACCGCCGCAGCCCTGAGGCAGCGCGTGAATGCCAGCGCTGGGATGCTTTCAAACGGTTCATGACCGATTTCTCCGCCATGCGCGAGGCGGGACCGGAGTTGCTGCCCCTGTGGGAGCGGTATCTGGTGTACGCAGTGTCGCTGGGCGTCGCGGAAAAACTCATACATAACCTGGCGCTAATGGCTCAAGAGTACGACTATGCGCTATCCAGCCCTGAGTGGTACCAGAGCGCATCTGGACAGAAGTTAGGGACGGAATCCATGGCAGGTATGACGAGCGTTGTACAGAACCTGCAAAACCTGACCAGCGCACTCTCCTCCAGCACCAGCAGTGGAGGTGGCTTCAGCGGAGGCGGAGGTGGGGGCGGTGGTGGAGGGAGTAGCAGTGCGGGGTGATGACCTATGTGGTTGCTTCTCATCGCATTCGTGGTATTCATCTGGGCGATTGCCACGTATAACCGTTTGCTCACCTACCGCCACCGGGTGGAGAACGCCCGAGCGCAGGTGGATGTGCAGCTGAAGAGGCGATACGACCTGATACCCCGCCTGATAGAGACGGTGCGCGGTTACGCCCAGCACGAAGAGCGCATCTTCGAGCGCATCACTGAACTGCGCACACAGGCTCTCCAGTCACTATCGCCTCCGCAGCAGGAAGCGTTAGAGGCGGATGTGCGTCAAGGCATCCGCAGCCTTGTTGCTCTGGCGGAAGCCTATCCCGAGCTGAAGGCAAACGAAAACTTCCTGAGCCTGCAGGAGGAGCTGAGCGACACCGAAGACAAGATCCGCTATGCGCGGCAGTTCTACAATGATACGGTGATGCGCTATAACCTGTCCATCCAGCGGTTTCCCAACCTGCTGATAGCGCCCCTGATGGGTTTCCGCCCGCAACCGTTGTTTACGCTGGACGGGGCGGTGCAGGAGAGGGAAGTGCCGAGGTAGCCCTCTCCCGAAGCTTCGGGAGAGGGGAATGGGGATAAGCAAGCCAGTGCTTTGTCAACACTATGATTTGAGGACGATGCTAAGGCTCCCTCGCCTCGCTGTCATTCTGAAGTCTATGATGTTTGCTTAGGGAAAGGTTGTGTACGTTTGCGGCTGAAGCCGCACCTCTTCAGACGAAGCCAGCCTTCGCTGGCTGAATATGGTTTGAGAGGGAACGGCTTGAGCCGTATGTGCATGCCCCAGGTTTTCAGGCGAGTCCACTTTGAACTTCAGCCAGTGCCCGTTTCAGGTTCCGCAAGCTCACCTCTGCGATATGCTCTGCGCCGTCGGAGTAGTCGAACACCTCCACCGAGACGTAGCCGTTGTAGCCTACCTCCCGTAGCGTGCGCAAGATGGGCACGAAGTCCACGTCGCCCATGCCCGGTCCCTTCAGGTTGGGGTCGTTGGCGTGGAAGTGTGCGAACCAGCCTGCGCTCTCGCGGATAATTTGCGGGAGGGGTTTGCCCTCGCTGCTCATCGCCTTCACGTCCAGAATGATACGGGCGGCAGGGCTATCCAGCGACTGCGCGAAGCGGATGGCGTCCTCCGCACGGTTCAGAAAGTTGGTCTCGGCGGGGGAGAGGGGTTCGATGCACCAGGTGACGCCGCGCTCTTCAGCAACTTTTACGGCGGGGCGCAGGGTTTCCAGAGCGCGCTCCCACGCCTGTTCATGGGTGGAGCCGGGCTGTACGCTGCGCTGTTTGGGCGACCCCAGCACCAGCACCTTGCCGCCGAGGTCGGCGCAGAAGTGAGCTAGCGCAGTGAGGTACTCAGCAGTACGACGACGCACCTCCGCGTCGTCGGTGGTCAGGTGTAGCCCTTCCGGTTTTACCAGCAGCCAGTGCAAGCCCGCAATCTGGATGCCCACCTTCTGCGCCATGCGACGAATCGAGGCGCGCTCTGCGGCGGTTATCTTTTGCACGCTGTCCGCCAGCGTGAACGGCGCGATTTCCACCGCGCGATAGCCCAGCCCCTTGCAGTGTTCCATCACCCGACGCAGTTCCCAGCCCTGAAAGAGTTCGTTGCAGATGCAGAAAAGCATTAGCGTTCTCTCCTTATCCGTGATTCGCGCTTGCGTAGAAGCCGTACCATCTGTCGCACGAGGCTATCCACAGTGTGCCCCTCCTCTATCGCTATTGTAACGCTTGAGGGGGCGCTCTGGCAAGAGGGAGGCTTTTTTAGTATAGACAGTGGGAAGAGAATCAGGATATACTCAGAACAACAGAGGGCATGGCTGCTGTATCCCCTCAAGGAAATTAGCTCGGCGAGCGCGTAAATCTTTTTGGTCATGAACTCGCTGTGGAGAAAAGAGGAACCAGAGATGCGACCGAAAAACCCACAAATCCCATATCCGCTGGAGGAACTGTTCGCGCCCGGTAAACCCCGTCTCTATCAAGGGAGGCAGCTCGACCAGATTGCCTTTCCGCTGGGAGGCATCGGCACCGGCTCCATCTCGCTGGGCGGATGGGGGCAGCTGCGGGATTTCGAAATCTTCAACCGCCCGCACAAGGACTTGATGTTCGAATACACCTACTTCACGCTCCATGCGAAGAGCGCCGATGGTTACTCCGTGACGCGCGTGGTGCAGGGACCGGTCGGCGGGGACAATTTTACGGACGACGGTTCCGGCGTGCCAAAGCGGTTCAGCGGAGGCGGGCTGCCGCACTTTCGTTCGGCAGTGTTTGAAGGCGCGTTTCCCTTTGCGCGTCTCTATTTAGAAGACCCTAAGGTGCCCCTGCGGGTCACCCTGGAGGCTTACAACCCCTTCATCCCGCTGAACGCCGATGATTCGGGGCTGCCCATCGCTATCTTCCACTTCATCCTGTATAACCCGACCGACGCGCCGGTGGAGGTGGTATTGTTCGCCAACATGGAGAACAAGCTGGGCTACCCTGAGGTGGGCGGCGGAGTGATTGAAGCGTACGATAGCGGCGCCCTGCGCGGCTTGAAGATGTCTACCCGTAAGCACCCGCCCGAATCGCCGCGCTACGGCACGCTTGCGCTGGTGACCCCACACGACAGGGTACAGGTGCAGACCCACTGGCTGCGTGCCGGCTGGTTCGACACGCTGGACGATTTTTGGCGGCAGGCGAGCTGCGGACAGCTGCGCGAGAACACCGAGCCTGCCTACCGCGAGGACAGGACGGATGTGGGCACGATTGCCCTGCAGGCGACGGTTCCGCCCTGTGCAGAGGTGCGCTTACCTGTGTGGATAGTGTGGCACGTCCCCAACTTCGAGATGTACTGGTCGCCCGCCGACCCCAAACCCGTCTGGAAGAACTACTACGCGACCCGCCACGCTGACGCCATTGCCGTCGCCGAGTATGTGGCGCAGCATGTGGAGCGTCTGGAGGGTGACACACGCGCTTTTGCAGACGCGCTGTGGTCTTCTACTTTGCCCGAATCGGTGCTGGACGCGGTCAGCTCGCAAATCTCCATCCTGAAGACCACCACCTGCCTGCGCCTGCCCGACGGCACGTTTTACGGGTTCGAGGGGTGTGGTTCTCAGCATGGCTGCTGTGAGGGAACCTGCACGCACGTGTGGAACTACGCACAGGCGTTGCCCTATCTCTTCCCCTCGCTAGAGCGCAGTATCCGTGAAAAGGACTATGCCATCAACCTGCACGAGGATGGGCACATGACCTTCCGGATGCCCCTGCCGCTGGGTACCATCCCTGATCCTGCGTTCCACGCGGCGGCGGACGGGCAGATGGGCGGAATCCTCAAGGTGTATCGCGACTGGCAAATCTACGGCAACGACGAGTGGCTGAAGGCGCTGTGGCCAAGCGTCCAGCGTGCGCTGGAGTATGCCTGGCGCGAATGGGACAGGGATAAGGACGGTGTGATGGAGGGCGTGCAGCACAACACGTACGACATCGAGTTTCACGGTCCGAACACCATGATGGGCAGTTTCTATCTGGGCGCGTTGCGGGCGGCGGAGGAGATGGCGCGCTATCTGGGCGAGCACGAGAAGGCAGAGGAGTACCGCAGGGTGTACGAGAGCGGCCGTGCGTGGATGGACGCGCATCTGTTCAACGGCGAGTACTATGTCCACGAAGTGCGTCCCGCCTCGCCCGAGATGTCCACCGACCCGCAAAGTCCGAACTTTCCCAAGTACCAGCTGGGCAAAGGGTGTCTGTCTGACCAGCTTATCGGGCAGTGGTATGCGCGGATGCTGAAGCTGGGTGACCTGTTCGACCCCGACCATGTGCGCAGGGCGTTGCAGTCGGTGTTCCGATACAACTGGAAAAGCGAACTCTGGGAACATGCGAACCCCCAGCGCATCTACGCCCTGAACGACGAAGCGGGGCTGCTTCTGGCGACCTGGCCGCACGGAGGCAGACCTCTCTTCCCCTTCCCGTACTCGGATGAGGTGTGGACAGGTATCGAGTATCAGGTGGCGAGCCACCTCATCTACGAGGGTTTTGTGGAGGAGGGACTAGCTATCGTGAAAGGCGTGCGCGACCGCTACAACGGCGAGCGACGCAACCCGTGGAACGAGTTCGAATGCGGCAACCACTACGCCCGCGCCATGTCGTCGTATGCGCTGTTACTGGCATTAGCCGACTTCTTCTATTCCGCGCCGCGAGGGCTGTTGCGTTTCGCTCCCCGCGTGTATCCCGAGCACTTCGCCTGCTTCTTCTCCGTCGATTCGGGATGGGGCATGGTGGTGCAGACCTTCGGTGCCGGGTACAAACGGGCGGAGGTACAGGTGCACCGTGGCAGTCTGACGTTGTGCGAGGTGCAGGTAGACTTCGCTGTGCCAGAGCCTCAGGTGCGCCTGGCAGGCAGGGCGGTACAGGCAACCGCCACTCCGCTTGTCGAAGGAGGCACGCAGGTCACTTTTGCAGAGCCAGTCACCATCCAGCAGGGGGAGACGCTGGTGATAGAGGGATAACGTCTGTTCTCTGGTTCACGGCTCAAGCCGTTCCCTGACAAACAATGCCAGCCTGCGCTGGCTGCTAAACCTTCTGGAGGGCGAGGCTCCTGCCGAGCCGTGATGCACCCAGCAGGAGCCTCCTGGCGTGTTGGACACTCATGCGGAGGACGTATTCGCAGATGACAAATCGCCAGCAGCACAAGCCGTTCAGCCTGCAAGTTGGAAACCTTCCCCACCCATTTTGAGCAACCATGTCCTCGCTGGTTTGATGTCTACGAGAAGAAAAAGCCTACTTCAAGAACGCTTCCGTCTTCACCAAAGATGTAGTAAATCCCCGGCCAGACTCCGACTCTTCCAAACTTGCTTGCATGACCCAAAGGCTTGAGTGGACATCCTGAAGTCAACTTGCCATCGCGTAGCCACTTCCGATGGTCGACCAGCGAAATGACCTCGTTCTCTCGCAAGAACGGGGGATAAGAGTTACGATGTGTGCCGAGCAGAGCCTTCGCTACTGAAACAATCGCCGGAGACAAACCCGATGATTCAGACAACACGGCGACTCGGCACACAATACCTTCCTTGGTTTCCCATGCGAGAAGAAATTCTTTTGGGGTAAGGTAGCTCACTTTCAAGAACCTTGCCCTGTCGGCAACAAAGCCGCCGCGGCACTGCGTGGCTGTCCCGACCCAGGTAACGTAGTGCAGGGAGCTCAGCCTTCCTGCCTGGTCGATGTTACTCGCCAGCAGCTTTGTTGTCCAGTGGTGCCGCTCCTGAGGGGTAGAAAGTTTTGCCTCCCACCAGAGCCACCATACGCCGCGTGACTTCGCAACTTGTGGTTGGCTTATGATGAGAAATCCTCCTATCAGCAGAGCCAGCCCCCCGAGTAGTGCTATGCCGAGCGCGATTATTCGTTTCATCGCAGGCGATATCCCTTTTGCCGGCAACACCATCGGCACTGTTGCCAGTCGTTGAGCAAAGAAAAGTGTAGTGGATTGCGGTTCCTGCCCCACTTTATCTTCTGGGCACACTCAAAGCCATCGAGATTAGCTTGTTCGTCCCCAGGATCCTGCACTCCTCCGCCACCGCGTTCAGTAGAATATGCTGCTATCAGCGCACAGGGAATCCCTGCTCGGAGGTTAATCAGACAAGTAGCGACGCAATGCAGTAGCTTATCTTTGTCGGGCCACTGTGGCGTCTGAGCATTCCGCTCCGATACTTCATCGCGGACGTCATCCGCAATAGCGACACAGGATACGGCAGCGACGACCGCTATTCCGCCACCAACCAGTACTACAGGCGCTAGCCCTTGTACCACAACGAAGGGTGCAGCGCGAAACGAAAACATTCCCTCTTCGCTGGAGCGGTACCCCTTCCACCTCCACGGCGTCTCGGCGCTGCCCTGCCCATACCACAACACCCCGAACAGGTCAACCAGGTTGTTGCTGACCACTGATGCCGACATGTTCCTCATCACTTCCGCAGTGCCTGGTTGGTCAACCTCTCCTCCTTCCCCTCTCCTGCGAGGAGAGGGGAGTCGCGCGTCGGACGCCCCCTTCCTTTGTAGGGAAGGGGGCGGGGGGGTAGGTTTCTCCTGCCCAGCGAAATCCCCTGCAAATGAGGGAGCGGGGAGAGTGTAGCCGCAACCTTCAGGTTGCGTATGCTTTGCGCAGGCTCCTGGCTACAATTCTGCGAAGGCAGGGTTGAGTTTGAGGGGGAACAGCCTCGGCTGTGAACGCTCCACACGGTGGCACAGACGGGAGATCCACATATCTCTCTACTCCTCTACCGGCGAGAAGTAGATGACGGTGACAATCTCCTCCATGGCGAGGGGGCGGTCGTAGATGCGCTCCAGCAAGTCGCGCACGTCTTCGGCGGTGCGAAACTCGGGGTTCTCACGGCTGATGTCGCGTGGGGTGAGCTCCGCCAACGGTTTGACTTCTACGCGGTCAATGATGGCGGTGAACAGCTTATGCCGGCGGGCGAAGCGATTGCCGACCGTCACCCACACCAGCTGCCCCGCGCGATATTTGTCGGTCTTGTCGCCCAGGCGAATGGTGACCGTCTTGCGGTGACTGCGCAAGAGGTTCTCGTAAATATCGGGATAAAAGTTCAACGCAAACATCGCCCTCACAATCTTTCCTCTAGTCTTCACCGATTTGTTGTTGCAAAGCGTCGGCAGACAGCGTAAAACGGATAGAATCTTCGACGAACTGCGTAATCAGCTCCTCTTCATACAGTATGCGCACCTGCTCACGCAGCTCCTGCATCTGTTCCGAAGGCGTGGAGGGGTCTTCTTCAAGCCGGCGCAGCTTCATCTCCAGTGCCTGCCGCAGCTCGCGCAGGTTAGCCGCACGCGGCTTGCCGTCCAGAAAATCTTCGATGACCCGCTCCACGTCGTCCATACCCATCGTTTACTTCAGCAGATGTGCCTTATCGGTCTTTTCCCATGGGAACTCGGGGTGACCGAAGTGCCCGTTTTTCGCCGTGCAAAGGTAGCACACGTTTTCCGTGAGCAGACCCAGGTCGCGGATGATGGAGCGCGGACGGAAGTCGAAGATGTCCAGCGCCCGCTTGAGAATCTGCTCTTCGGGGATGGTATTCGTGCCGAAACAATCTATGGTCAAAGACACCGGCTCCGCCCGTCCGATGGCGTAGGCGATTTGCAGTTCGCATCGTTCTGCCAGCCCTGCTGCCACGATGTTCTTCGCTACATAGCGCATCATATAGGTCGCGGAGCGGTCTACCTTGGTGGGGTCTTTGCCGGAGAACGCGCCACCACCGTGCCTTGCCATACCGCCGTAGGTATCCACCATGATTTTGCGTCCGGTGACCCCCGTATCCGCCTGCGGTCCGCCAATTTCGAACCGTCCGGTGGGATTGCACAGGAAGCGAAAATCCTCCTTGTTGAATTCCGCGTAGTGCTGGAGCACGGGTTCAAGCACATACTGGCGCACAATGTCCATCACCTCTTGCTGACTGAGGCGAGGCTCGTGCTGAGCGGACACCAGCACGGTATCGATTCGGTAAGGCTTGCCGTCTACATACTCGATAGTCACCTGCGATTTGCCGTCAGGTCGCAAACCGAGGTCGGGGTTTGCTTTGCGCACCTCTGCCAGCTGGCGTGTGAGATGGTGGGCGATGGTGATGGGCAGGGGCATCAGCTGCTCGGTTTCGGTGCAGGCATAGCCGAACATCATGCCCTGGTCGCCCGCGCCGCCCGTGTCGACGCCCTGTGCGATGTCGGGGGATTGCTTCTGGATAGCCACCAGCACGCCGGTGGTGTCGCCTTCGAAGCCGTAGTCGGTGTGCGTGTAGCCCACGTCGTTGATGGTTTTACGCACTACATCGGGGATTTCCACGTAGCCATGCGTGGTGAGCTCTCCAGCCACCACCGCCAGCCCCCGGGTGAGCAAGGTCTCGATAGCCACCCGTGAGTACTCCTCGATGGGCAGATTGGCTTCACGGTCCTGTCTCAAGCATTCGTCCAGAATGGCGTCGCTAATCTGGTCAGCCAGTTTGTCAGGGTGTGCCTCGGTGACACTCTCGGACGTAAAAAGCACTCTTCTCGCCATACGTGTTTCCATCCTTTGGTTCCCAGTACGGAGTGGGAGGGATTCGACAAAAGCCACCGCGCGAACGGTAGCTGAGTATTTTATAGCACACCTGCGCCCCTGAAGTCAAATCTCAGGGCCAGTAATGGTCGTAGAAAAGGGTGTCGTAGAGGAGTTTACCCAGTGCCACCACCACGCCGAACACCACCAGTGCCTGCCGGTAGGTGAGCACGCTGGCGGGTAGCATCGGCAGGGGGATGAACAGCAGCACTACCCCCACCGCGAGAACCAACAGGCTTGCTCGCAGCAGCTTCCGCCAGCGTGGCGCAAAGGTCATGCCTCACCTCAGGCGCGAATGATTTCGCGTTTGACTTCCTCATCCGCGAGGTCTATGAACTCATCTGCCTGTCGTCGCAGCTCATCGGCAATCATGGGGGAGAGTGTACGGATGGTGCTGACCACCACCACACGCACTCCCTTCATCTGCACCGCCTCTACCAGCCGCCGGAAATCGCCATCCCCACTGAACAGCACGGCGCGGTCGATATGGTCTGCCAGCAGCAGCATATCGATAGCCAGCTCGATGTCCATATTGCCCTTGATTTCGTACTGTCCTGTCGCGGGGTTGTAGTAGCGCTTCTGCGGCTTGGTGACTACCGTGTAGCCGTTGTAGTCCAGGTAGTCCAGGAAGCTGAGCATCGGGTCGAACTCGCCTTCCCGACGCGATGCATAGTAAAAAGCGCGTAACAACCTGCCTCCTCGCGAGAAGTAACGCAACAGTTTCCCGAAATCGATGTCCCAGCCCAGCTGCTGCATGGTGTAGGTCAGGTTGGGACCGTCAATAAATATCGCAATTCTCTCCACAGGGCGCACCTCCTCTCGCCCGTTCCATCCCTTCTCAGCACGCCTCCAGGCGTGCGGAAACGCTTTTCTTTCATCCGGGAAGCTTTCCCCGTTCAGGGTGTATGCCCCATCATGCGGTCACCGCCTCCTCCTCTTCCTCTTCATCGACAGCCGGGAGTGTTTTCAATATCTCCTCGGCGATGAGGCGTTCGGTAACCTGTTCATCGCCCACGATCTTGCCGTCGCGGAAGCGCACGATGCGCTTGGCATGGCGGGCAATATCCCACTCGTGGGTCACCAGCACAATGACCTTACCCTCATCGTTCAGTTTTTGGAAGATAGCCATTATCTCTTCGCCTCGGCGGGTATCCAGGTTTCCCGTGGGCTCATCTGCCAGAATGACCGCCGGCTCGTTCACCAGCGCTCGAGCGATGGCGACGCGCTGTTGCTCACCGCCCGACAACTCATTCGGGCGGGAGTGGATACGGTGTGCCAGTCCTACCGCTTCCAGCGCGCGTTTGGCGCGTTCATGGCGGTCACGGAACCTTCCGTTGTACAGCAGGGGCAGTTCCACGTTCCGCAGAGCCGTGGCGCGTGGCAGCAGGTTGAACTGCTGGAACACGAAGCCAATCTTGCGGTTGCGTATCTCCGCCAGCTGGTTGTCATTGAGTTTGGCGACCTCAATGCCGTCCAGCTTGTAGGAGCCACTGGTCGGGCGGTCCAGGCACCCGATGATGTTCATAAAGGTGGACTTGCCCGAGCCGGAGGGTCCCATAATCGCCACGAACTCGCCCGGATACACCTTCAGCGAGACCCCGCGCAGGGCATGTACGTGCGTCTTGCCCAGAATGTAGGTCTTGTGTACGTCCTCAACCTCGATGACCGGTGTCATTTACTCTTCCTCCAGTTGCCGCATCAGTTGTCGGAGTGGCGGTATCATCTTGCGATACTCTACCAGGAACGCATCATGCCCGTAGGCGGAATCCATCTCGAAATACTCCGAACGCTTGCCCAAACGTTTCAACATCTCATGTATCTCGCGCATCACGTAGGGCGGGAAGAGGATGTCGGAGCGTATCGAGATGAGCAGCACACGCGCCTGTATACGGCTGAGTGCCTCTTCCAGGCTGGCGTAGCCTCGGCTGATGTCGTGCAGATCCATTGCCTTTGTCAGGTACAGGTAGCTGTTGGCGTCGAAGTCGCGTTTGAGCAGTTTCTCGCCCTCTTCGTGCAGATAGCGTTCCACATCGAAGCGGGCGTGCAGGTCATGTTCCAGCGCGCTCTCCTCGCTGGCGGGTTTGCGCCCGAATACCTGTTGCATAATCTCATCGGAGAGGTAGGTGATCGTGCCTATCATCCGCGCGAGCGCCAGACCCTGCAGCGGTTTGACGCTGTCCTCGTAGTACTCGCCCTTGCGCCAGTTGGGGTCGAGCATAATCGCCCGCCTGCCCACCTCGTTGAAAGCGATAGCTTGCGCCGACAGACGCGCACTGCAGGCGATAGGCGCCACCGCATCCATGTAGTCGGGATACATCACCGCCCACTCCAGCGCCTGCATCCCGCCCATCGAACCGCCGGTGACCAGCTTCAGCCGCCGCACGCCCAGGTGGTCGAGCAACACCCGCTGCACACGCACCATATCGCGGATGGTGACGATGGGGAAGCGCAAGCCGTACGGTTTGCCGGTGCTCGGGTCCATAGACGCTGGACCGGTGCTGCCCCGGCAACTGCCCAGCACATTGGGCGCGATGACGCAGTACTTCTCGGTGTCAAACACCTTGCCCGGCCCAATGAGACCGTCCCAGTAGCCGACGGTGCGGTTATAGGGTGCGTATTTACCTGCCGCGTGCGAGCTGCCCGTGAGCCCATGCAATACCAGAATGGCGTTGTCGCGGGTAGCGTTCAGTTCGCCATACACCTCGTACGCCACGTCCACACGCTGCAGGGTCTGCCTGTTCTCCAGTACAAACGGTTCCTCCGGTGAGGCGAAGGTGAAGAAATGTTTCACAATATTCTCGCCAACGGAGGCAACCGCTTCGTCTTCCTCTACCGGTAGCAGGTAAGCGGCAGACTCCGTGCTCATCCGACCACCCACTCCTCGGCGCCGTTAACGCCGATGGTGCTGACGGTGATGCCCTGTTCCTTCAGGAACTCGATGGCGCGATGCAGCTGTGCCGACGAACCGGTGAGCTCCAGAAAGACGAAGCCCCCAATATGCGGGTCGATGTTCGCCCGGCGGATATTGGGTATCAGGTCGAAGTCCTTCACCAGCCGGTATACGATGGGTTCTTTCACTCGCTCCAGAGGGAAGTTCAACTGGATGCGAATGGTTTCCATCGCTTCTTGTTGCTCCACAGGCATGGATGTACCGCCCTCCTTCACCTTGTTAAGACGCAACAGACGCCCCTGTCGTTGCCATTTGCGACGAGTTCGTCTTCTGAATCGAGTGTACCCCAATTCCGGGCAAGTTGCTATGGAGCAGTGAGAGCGGAGAATCTTAACCCAATCTTTACGCTGGGCACTTGGTATTTTGCGGTGGAGCTGCTATAATGGATGGCAGATGAGATCTGTGAAAGGAGGAGCGTTCGACGATGCGACTTCGCGTTCTGCTAACGGCGGCGGTACTGCTGAGCGTGGCGGTAACCGTGCACGCTCAGATGACCGTCAGTGCCGAAGCGTTCAACAACGCCACCGTCCAGCCCGCCGGTCCGCGCACCGGTAGCGGAGGTAAAAACTTTTTTAATATCGAGGGTAACAACAACGGTCAATTCGCCAGCTTTGGGGTGGCGGATTTCAACGCCGCCAACCTGAGCATTGGGCAACCGGTCGCCGATGTGGTGGGCATTCGGTTGAAATTGACCGAAGACCGAGCCAGCTTCAGCGCGGCGGGTAGCATCCGTTTCTGGCTCACCGAGGATACTACTACCAGCATCGATCCCGGCACACCACCGCCGATGGCTTGGGATGCCTCCGATTTGCCCAACGGACTCGGCACGCAACTGGTGCCTCGGTATGAGCTGGGCACGGGAGCCTATACTCCTACTGCAGATGGCACGTTGTTCGAGTACACTCTGTCGCTCTCGTCAGCAGCAAAGGTCTATCTCATCAACCAGTTGAACAGCGCGGGAACCATTCGCCTGATTGTGTCTCCTGCCGATGACGCAGTCGCCGCCACCTACGCGGGTTACTCCCACAGCACCCTTGCCGGACCGACGCTGGAGTTGGACCTGGTACCGGTGCCGGAGCCCGCTTCGCTGACCGCCCTGTTTATTGGGATAACCAGCCTGGCGGGAGTGGCGATACGCAGGAAGAGAGCTTAACGGTCTTTCATAGGAAACCCAGAGCGAGATGCTCTGGGTTTCTATTTCGATTCCCTAGAGGGCGCAGGCGCAGGTGCCTCTGAAGCCATCTTCTCCAGTGCTTTTGTGGGCGCGACCCCCAACGCCGCGAAGTACATCTGCACGCCCTTGTTCGCAATCAACGAGCCGGCGAGCGTCATGATAATCAGCAAGCCCAGCTTTTTCAGGATGTCTATCCCGATTTGCCCCAATTTAGGCAACGACTTCTCGGCGGAGGGCAGGGGAGCGGTGAACATCTGATGCGCTTCGCGGAACACTATCCACAGCACACCGATACCCAGCAGAAAGACCGCTACACCCAGTATCCGTCCTATCCAGTCCCCTTTGTTCCTCAGCATGTACTGACCCCGTTCTTTCCGCTCTGACGGGTATATGTTAGCGAAAAAAGGGGTGTAAAGCAAGTGCCCCCTGATCGAAAGGACAGAGGTGGTGCAAGCGAAATCGCCCTCTTGACAAACATGAAATCATCCCATATATTATTTACGATAACTAATCAGCAGGTGCTTTGCCTGGGAGGAGACGCTATGCGAAACCAATCTCGGATAACGTTTCCCTGTGGTGTGTTCCTGCTGTTATCGCTGTTCGCCTTGTGCGGCGAGAGCACAGTCCATCCCGTGTGGGGTGCGGAAGAAAAGGAAGTGGTAGACCGCCTGCACGGCTTTGCCTACATGCCCCGAGAGGGTTGGAGCGCTGAAGCCCTGGGAAACGCCATCCTGTTTCATGATATGTACCATTTTGTGCTCATCCGTGCGGTGCGCCATGATGGCAACCTGCAGAAAGCGGCGAAGTCGTGGATAGAGGAGCGCAAAGCGATGGAAACGCGCTTCAGCGCAAGCCGATACGCCTACAAGAAGGCAGGTAAAAGCATCGTGCTGGTGGGCGAGGGGCTGGGTTATCCGTATGCGCTGCTGCCAATGATGGCGGTGAACTTCGGCTTGATGCAAAAAACGCCTCCCAGCAACTATCGCGAGGTGACCTCCATCCTGCCAGGCGAGAAGTTTGCGCTGGTAGTGACCTTCCTTTTCCCCGAGGGTACTCCTCAGTCCAAACTGGATGCAATGACCGCTTTGTTGCGTTCTCTGCGATTCCTGCCTCCGCAGCAGATGGTGAAGTGGCGCACGGAGCGTATCACCGATCCCGAGGCAGGTGGTATGGAGGCGGCAACCCTGCATGTGCCTGAAGGTTTTCAGTTCCAGGGCACGGTGATCCGCCAGGGGACCAAGCGATTGCCGGTGATGATGCTCCAAAAAGGGGATACGATGGCGCGCATAGACCACATCGACGTGAAGAGTTCGATGCTGCAGACAGGCTTTGGCGGCAGTGGTTCCAGCCTGATTACGGTAAACGGGCAGAGTATGCAAATACAGCAGCCTGTTTTTGCGCAGTCCGAGGATGACGTCGTGCAACTGCTTCTGGCGCTCTGGCAGGGTGAAACGGGGCAGAGCTGGACACTGAAGGAGAAAAAACAGTTGCCTTTGACTCAGGAGGAGGCGCAACAGTTTGCTCAAGCACAGCAGATGGGTGCGCAGGCAATGGCAGCGATGGGTGCACAGATGGTATTCAACCCGCTCAATCTCGTCATCACGGCGGAAAACGGCTCACAGAGGCGTTTGGCGCTGGTTCGGGGCAACTTTGGTGCTTCGGGGCGTTCGGACTGGGTGGCAAGTAGCCAGATGGGGCATGTGTCTCTCATGGTGCATCTGTGGCAGGCTCCGATTTCGGAGTTTGAATCCTCTTTTGCCCTCTTTGTAGGGATCCAGCACAGCTGGCGGGGGAACCCTGCTCACGCCCTCTCTGCCCTGGAACGCTGGACCATCGAGAACAAGCAGCTGAACGACATGGTGCGCCAGATGACGCAGGAGCATCGCGAGTTCAACAGCAAAATGGCTGCCACCTGGAGTAACCTGCTCAGTGACCAGACCTACGTCAAAGACCCTCAGACCAGCGAAATCTCGCGCGTGTACAAGCAGTCGTGGGAGACGGGAGGCTTCTGGAGAGAGCCTGTTTTCGGCGATGTGCTGCTGGGCGGGGTGCGTGAAGGGAGCAAGCTGGAAGAGCTGCTGAAAACCGAAGGCTGGCGACGCATGCAAGAATCGCTAGAAGGTTTTCCCAACAAATAGCTGGCGGTGTACATCTGCCAGTACAGGATTCACACAAGGAGGATCAATCAAGTCACCAAACCGTGTTCAGGAGGTTGCCGATGTTTGGGAAAGTGCGCAGGCTATCAGCAACGTTCACTTACGGGGTCATCTGGTTACTCTTCATCTGTTGCCCGGTTCCGGTGCAGGCGCAGATCAACTTTCAGGTTCTGGGGCAGTTGCCGGGCGGCTCTTTCTACTCTGTGACAGTGCGCGACAACTACGCGTACGCTACAGGCAAAGGGTTCCTGCTCTCCGTGTTCGACATGACAAACGGGCAACCAGGGGGACGCATCCGGGCAGATTCACCGGACATATTCGGCTATCAGGTGGTGGTAGCGGGCAACTATGCCTACGTGTTGACCGCGCGCGAAGGCTTGCCCGGCGGTGCTATCAAGATCCTGGATATTTCCAATCCTGCATCCTTGCGCGTGGTAGGCAGTTATGGGAACAGAAGTTACGATGGACTGATTGTGCACGGCAACCTCGGCTATGTGAGCGAGGGGGCACAGCTACAGGTGTTAAACCTGAGCAACCCTGCCTCTCCCCAACTGATTCGTACCGTTTCTCTGACCGGCCCGCTGGCTGGCGACGGTGGCACCGTGGTGGGCAATCGCCTGTACCTCTGCGAGGGTCCGTCGGGGTTGAGCGTTTGGGACATCTCACAACCTGATAATCCGCAGCGCTTGGGCATTCTGGGCAATCTGGGCGTGGTACGTTCCGTGCATGTATCCGGTAACTACGCCTTTGTGGCTGCAGGACAGTGGCTTGGTGGTATTCAGGGTGGGATGCGCGTTATCGACGTCTCCAACCCTGCCAGCATGAACGTCGTCGCTGAGGTGCTCGAGGGAGATAATCCGACCTTTCCACTTGTTCGGGTGGACAACTATCTGTACATGCCGATTATGGACTTCTCGGGTTATAGCCTCGTCATCGACATCTCCAATCCTGCTTCTCCCCGTATCCGCGGCTCGCTGGATGGTATGGTAGGGGGCGCCAATATCGGTGCGAACCGTGCGGTCAGCTACAGGTCTGCCCGTCTCGATGTCTGGGATATTACGAACCGCACCGACCCCACATCGGTGGTCGCGTTTGTGGAGAGAGTGCCCCAGGCGGTAGCGTATGACTCGGGGTTTGCTTTCACTGCAGAAGAGGGGCTGTTTAGCGTGTACGATGTGACCAACCCCTCAGCCATCAGTGGGGTCACCACTTTACTTCTGCCCAACAACCCGACCAACGATCCCCGAGTGCGAGTGCAGAGTGGTCTGGCGGTGGTCTCGTATTCTATCGGCAGGGGCAAAGAGGTGACTCTTTTTGATGTCAGTAATCCTCGCAACCCATCCATTCTCAGCCACTATACACCCAATACCAACGTGTCCGGTATCGCGTTGCAAGGTAGCTGGCTGGTGGTAGCGCATCTGGGTGGTTTCGATGTGGTGGACATCAGCAATCGTCTGGCGCCGGTTCGGGTATACCGAAAGAGCAGCAGCTGGTCGGACCATCCTCAGGGAGTGGCTGTGGCTGGAGGCTTGTTGTTCAGTGCCGATAATGACCGTGTGCTGCGGGTGTATGACTTCTCGAATCCTGCTGCGCCTGTGCTTCGCGGGCAGGTCAGCGTGGCTTCTTCTTCATATGTCGCCGACGTAGATGCGTCGGGCAGTGTGGCCGTCGTGATGCTGAGCAACGGCGATGCGGTGGTGGTGGACGTTTCGGACCCCTCGCAACCTCGCGTGGTCGCCAGCTGGGATAATCCCCGAGAGGCAACGGCATCTCCTCGCGTGCGTATCAGCGGCAACATGGCGTATGTGAGCGATGGGCTATCTCTGACTGCTTTTGACCTGTCGCGCCTGCCGGCTTTCGCTCCCGTCGCGGTGTGGCAAGGACCTGCCCGCGAAGCGGTCGCCTCCGGAGACATCGTGTATGTGGCGGCGGGTACCGAAGGGTTCTATACGATGATATTATCTGCTGGCGGCGGCTTTGTGGTGCAGGAGATTACCCCGTCGTTTGCGGCACCCGTAGGTGCGGTGCAGGTGAACGTATTCGGGGATGGTTTTGAGAGCGGTGCTACCTTCCGCTTGGAGCGCAACGGCGATGTGATTGAGGCAACTAGGGTAACCTTCGTTTCCGCAACACAGCTGAGCGGCACTCTGAATGTGGATGGCAAGCCCGACGAAAGTGTATGGGATGTGGTGGTGCGCAACCCCGGTGGGCGAGAGGCACGCAAAGCAGGCGCGTTTCTGATTGCGTATCCACGCCCAGTGGTGAACTCTGTGTCACCGGCAAGCGCAGCCAATGTGGGGCAGGTGGAGCTCACCGTCGCTGGTGATCGCTTCGACGAGGGAGCTACTTTCTGGTTGGAGCGAGATGGCGAGCAAATCTCCGCTGCCGATATCGCCCGTAACGGAGCAACTCAACTGCGGGGCAAGGTGAACCTGGACGGGAAAGCGGAAGGTAGTGTGTGGGATGTGGTGGTGCGCAACCCCACGGGCAAGACAGGTCGTCTCTCCCAGGCCTTCACCATCGTGCGCCCCGTGCCCGTCATTAGCAGCATCACCCCCGCGCGTGCCTGGCCCAGAACGGAGACCCTAACCATCTTAGGTAGCGGCTTTCTGCCGGGTGCGAGGGTGGAATTCCGTCCTAATGTGGTAGGACTAAACCCTGTCGCCGCCACTACCGTTCAGGTCGTCAGCCAGTTTGAACTGCAAGCGACCTTTGATTTTTCGGGGTACAGAGACTACTTGCAGCAGGCTATCCAACTGAGCGGTGAACTACTGATAGTCAATCCCAACAACGAACAGGGAGGATCAGCATTTTCTGTGAGGAAGCCTGTTCTTCTGCAATCTATCTCCCCGTCTCCCATTATTGTTGACCCTGCAAATCCGCAGCCGCTTCTGTTGGAACTTCGGGGCGAATTCAGGCCTGAACTTCCAGCCGCTGTCTGGCTGCAGTCATCGGGCATGGGCAAACTGGCTGCATCCCAGGTGTCAGTTACTGGGGATAAGGTGCGCGCCTCCTTCGACGCATCGGATGTGCTGCAACTGGCTCCTTCTAAGGGCTACTGGTACTGGATGGTCGTTATAGAGCAGGATACTTTTGCTGAGAGTCTCTGGATCGTGGCACGTTGGCCCCTTTGGGTTTCGGAAGCTGAACCCCGTAACGCCTACTGGCTGCAACAAATGGACCTGCCCCTGGACTTGGCAGTCAGGGGAGAAGGCTTTGGCGAAACCGTTGAGGTGGTGCTGGAGAGCGGCAGCTTGCGGGTTCGTCCGGTGCAGCTCACTCGCAAGTCTACGTGGCTCATCCAAGCGCGCTTTGACAGCACG
This sequence comes from Armatimonadota bacterium, assembly GCA_026003195.1. NCBI lineage: Bacteria > Bacillati > Armatimonadota > Armatimonadota bacterium. The sequence goes on along the minus strand of BPGU01000001.1, from coordinate 1,311,601 downwards.
AATCTGTCCAATGTCACCTACGATATCGTCGTGCGCAGTGGACGTGCGGAGGCGAGGCTGCGTTCGGCTGTTTCCCTGGAACCAACGGGCGATGACCCTGTTCGGATTGTCACGTGGGCAGCACCAACTGACTTGCGCATCAACCGCCCTGCTGCTTTTACAATTAGTCTATCTTCCAATATCAGTATGGATCTTCCACCCCAGTTGATTCGTCTCTACCCGCAAGGCAGTGGCACCTACTGGCTCGGGATGGAATTGGCGCCTGGCAGGCTCTACGAGGATTTCTGGTTGTTGACAGATGAGTTACCTGCATGGAACCAGGTCCCTTACAATTTCTTCGTTGTGCCGTACGGGAACCCTACAGGAGGCGTCGCCGACAGCCTGAAGGCTGAGTGGATCAACCCCCGAAACGCTTTCGATTGGGACGCCTACGCCGCCCGTCCGCCTGCTAATGTGCCGGCGGAAGAGTGGCGGCAGCGTGTCCAGCAGGCCAGGCAGGTTATTGGGAACACAGTGAAGGACGTAGTGAACTATGTCGCTTCGGTCGTTAGGAACTTTCCACCTAACTCCACGCTGCGTCATGACTTACGTGCGCTGTTAGCCTACGTTGTGTTCGGCAACTCTACTAATCCCAATCAGTTCCCGGGCAGACAAAGCAGCGGGTTCGGTGTCGAGCTGTACGTATTTAATGGGCTGCAAAACAACAATGTTTTTAGACCACAGTTTACCACGCTCTACTCCAGCCAATCTGGCAACACCAATGTCCAGCACGAGTCTACTCCTGAGGCATCTCAAGCTTTGTTGAGGGTCCAAAGCGCAGAGTATGTCTTTGTGCTGACCCACGGCTACGGTGGCTACTGGGAAAGAAAGGACGAAGGCGTAGCCAAGAGAGAAGATTTTAATAGGCTGGCGCGAACAATCCAAGAGACCGTGCCTAACTCGGCTGTCCTATTCTTCAACTGGGATACTGGTGCTACGCAAAGCTTGATTTGGGCTTCTGGCACTCAGGTGGGGCCCTCATCGAAAACGCTCGGGGCTATGCTCCAGGCGGCAGGCATTGACACCAGCAGACAGAAAGTCGTCTTCATCGGTGAGAGCTACGGTACCTACGTGAACGGCGGTGCTGCGCAGTATCTGTCGTCCCAGGGAAACTACAATCCCCAAAACGTCTACTGGATTGGATGCAACCCTGCCAGCGGGATGAGCGGTCAAAGCCCCTTTACCTGGGTGAAGAAGGACCTCTTCAATACCGCTGTCGCACTGCAGACAAACTCACTGGCAGATACCCAAGATAAAGGGTTTGCCCACCACCACGTGTACTTGAAAACCGACAAGACCGACACCGTGGGTTTACATACTTCAGGCATCACTGCTCTGGAACGGTCGGTTCGCAGCGGCGAGATGGGGTGGCTCTCCTTTGATGAAGCCTTCCTGCGGAAGTTGAAATCAGGGAAAACCAGCGACAATCTGGTTTGGGAGAGCCGTGATCCTCCCGTGTACGGTTACACCTACGATGGCACTCTGGACGCAACCACAGGTAATTATCTCTCAGATGAAAGATGGTTTATCTATGTGAGTGGGCTTTTACCCAGCGCGCCGGTAAGAGTGCCTTCTGCTCCAGACAAAGAGCTGGATCTCTCCCACAGCCTCCGTTCGTGGGGTTCAAGGGATCCCAACGAAAAAGTGGGCACGGCGGGCTTTGGCGACCGCAACTTCGTCTCCTCCAGCCTGCCCATCGGATATACCATCTTCTTTGAAAACGTCGCGACTGCGACGGCTCCCGCACAGACGGTGGTCATCACCGACTATCTGGACCCCGCTCGTTACGATCTGAGCACCTTCTCCTTCGGACCAATGATGGTCGGTGGGAGGCTGATGAATACACCACCCAATGTGCCTGCTTTCACCACGCAGGTAGACCTGCGACCCGCCAACAACCTGATCCTGCGCATCTCTGGCAACCTGGATACGGTCACCGGCTGGCTCACCTGGCGCTTTGAGTCCCTGGACCCCCAGACGGGTCAGCCCACCCAAGATCCCCTTGCCGGCTTCCTGCCACCCAACCAGAACCCCCCTGGTGGGGAAGGCTGGGTAGCGTTCAACGTCCGTCCTAAGGCAGACCTGCCGGACGGCACGGAGTTACGCAACACCGCTACTATCGTCTTTGATGAGAACCCACCCATCCAGACCAATGTAGTGGTGCACACGATTGATGCGGCACCACCTGTGGCCCGTGTGAGTTCACTGGCAGAAGTGCAATCACTGCCTCGCTTTTTGGTGCGCTGGAGTGGTGAAGATAGTGGTAGCGGCGTGGCGGAGTATAGCGTTTACTATCGTGAGGACGGCGGACCCTGGCAGCAGTGGATTGGTTCTACCACACGCACCGAAGCGGTTTTTGTCGGGCGTTTCGGCAGCACCTACGAGTTCAAAGCGCGGGCAAAGGACTATCTGGGCAACGAGGAACCTGACCTCGACGAGCCAGAGGCGCAGACGCAAGTAGGACAGCCCCCTGTGATACCTGCGGGCTTACGCCTCGTTACCTTGCCCGTGTTTACCGAGAGCCGCGATTCGAGGGCAGTGTTGTCGGTAGAACCGGCGCAGATAGCATGGTTTGATAGTGCAACCAACCAGTACGTGCTATCGCCATCTACCGATGTCATCTTCCGCCCGGGCAAGGCATTCTGGGTGAAGCTGAACCAGGATGCACAACCGAACATCGGTGGCGAGCTGCCAGCCATGCACCAGCCCTTTGCGATAAGCCTGCAGCCCGGCTGGAACCTGGTAGGCAACCCGTGGCTGACAGAGTGGCGGTGGGATGTACAAGCTATGCAGGTGCAGCAGAATGGGCGCACACTCTCACTCAATGAGGCGGCAGATTTGGTAGAGCCCTACGCCTGGCGCTGGGACGGCACCCAGTATCAGCTGGTGTTTGATAACTCTATCCTGCAGGGCGTCATAGACAGAGTGCAGGCTTGGGAAGGTGTCTGGATGTTCGCCTATCAGCCTGTCAACCTCATCGTGCCACCGCCGAACTCTCGTGCGGGCTCGCTGCGGCGTGCCGGGCGCGATACGAAGTCTGGCTGGTCGGTGACGTTGCTGGCGCAGGCGAGGGGTAAAGTGGGACAGGTGATGCTGGGTGCTACAGAGGCTACTCGCGCTCTGAAGGTACCAGCTCCCCCTCCGCCGCCTGCCGAAGGAAATACATTGCAGGTGCGCCTGTTGCGTGACGGACAGCCGTACATCGCAGACATTCGCAACCAGACCCGCTCCACGCGCCACACGTGGGAGCTGGAGGTGGTGGTGCCCCCCGGCGACGAGGAGCGTGCTACCCTGTGGTGGCAGAACGTGCATCGCGCGCCACGAGGGGTCCACCCTGTGCTGGTAGACCTGCAAACAGGTGAGCGCAAGTTCCTGCGTCACACCAGCTCGCATACCTTCGCCGTGAGCAGGCAAGGCGGCGTGTACCGCTTCCGCGTGGAACTGCTGCCGATGGGTGACCTGCTGCGCATCACGGGTGTGCGCGTGAGCGGCGGGCGGTCGCAGGGCAGCTACACCATCTCTTTCGACATCAACGCGGGGGCGCAGGTAGAGGTCACCGTGCTGTCCGCCGGCAAGCCCGTGCGCAAGCTGATGCAGACGGTCACACGCTCCGCAGGCGTGCAACAGGTGAGCTGGGACGGTCGTGACTCTAATGGTGTGGCTTTGCCCGCCGGGGCATACATGGTGGAAGTGAAGGCAATGGGTGCGGACGGTCAGGTAGCACGGATGAACGTGCCCATCGTACTGACGCGGTAAGGAGGAGTGGCAATGCAAAGGTGGAGGGCGTTTTTCGGGCTGTGTGTGCTGGCAACCTGCCTGCTTGTCGCATGTGGTGGGGGTGGAGGCAGTGGCGTGCCGGACAACGCGCCTCCCGTCATCAGCAACCTGCAAACGCGCTACGAGGGCGACGTGCTGGTGGTGCAGGCGGATATCGTGGATGCCGACACGGGCGTGCTGCGGGCATGGGTGGTGCGCAAGGGGTTGAACGCTTCACAGAGCGAGGTGGAGATGCAGCCGGTCTCAGGCACCAGCACCTATCGCATCACCATCGCCGACCCTACCGCGCGGGTGCAAGTAAAAGCGCAGGACCGTGCAGGCAATGTGGCGCAGACGGAGGAGACGCGCCTCTCACCTCCACCGCCGCCCTTTTGAGCCGTAAACCGTTGCCTGCTCTGTGCGCACTGTGTTATCATAAAGCGGTAACATCTTTCATCGACGGAGCAGGCAATGGAACCCCTGATATACGAGATTTCCTCGCCGGGCAGGTGCGGGGTCAACCTGCCGAAGTGTGACGTGCCGGAGCATCCGGCGGAAGAGTTGCTGGGCTCAGAGAATCTGCGAGAAGATTTGCCCCTTCCTGAGGTGAGCGAACTGGATGTCGTTCGGCATTTCGTGCGTCTTTCTCAGCGTAATTACGCCATCGAGGTGGGCTTCTATCCGCTCGGCTCGTGCACCATGAAATACAACCCGCGCGTGCACGAGAAGGTGGCTTCCCTGCCGAACTTCACCCGGCTGCATCCTTTGCAACCCGAATCTACCGTACAGGGCGCGTTGCAGCTGTTGTGGGAACTGCAGCAGTATCTGGGTGAGATCGCGGGTATGGATGCGGTCACCCTGCAGCCTGCGGCGGGTGCGCATGGTGAAATCCTGAGTCTGATGATTTTCAAGGCATACCACGCCAGCCGGGGCGAGACAGACCGGCGCAAAGTGGTGCTGGTTCCCGACTCGGCGCACGGCACCAACCCCGCGTCGGCGGCGTCTTGCGGCTTTACGGTGCGAACCCTCCCCTCCGACGAGCGCGGATGCATTGACTTGAAAGCCTTGCGTGAGGCGGTGGGGGCGGATACCGTCGGGTTGATGCTGACCAATCCCAACACGCTGGGGCTCTTTGAGACGCAGGTGCGTGAGGTGTGCGAGGCAGTGCACCAGGCAGGCGGGCTGGTGTACTGCGACGGCGCGAACATGAACGCCTTGCTGGGCATCGCCCGACCGGGCGACATGGGCTTTGACGCCGTGCACTTCAACCTGCACAAGACATTCTCCACGCCACACGGTGGAGGCGGACCCGGCGCAGGAGCGATTGCGGTCAAAGCCTTTTTAGAGCCGTTCCTGCCCGTGCCGGTGGTGACCCGCCGTACCGATGGCAGTTTCGCGCTGGAGTACGACCGTCCGCACAGCATCGGGCGAATCCACTCCTTCACCGGCAACTTCCTGAATGCCTTGCGAGCCTACGCTTACATCCGCACGCTCGGTGCAGAGGGGCTGCGTGCCGTTGCTGAACATGCTGTGCTGAACGCCAACTATCTGCGGGTGCGCCTGCAGGATATCTTCCCTGCGGCGTACGACCGGATGTGTATGCACGAGTGCGTTCTCACCGCGCAGCGCTACAAGACTGAACACGGTGTGCGCGCGCTGGACATCGCTAAACGGCTGATCGACTACGGTTTCCACCCGCCAACTATCTACTTCCCGCTCATCGTGCCTGAGGCGTTGATGATCGAGCCGACGGAGACCGAGAGCGTGCAGACGCTGGATGCCTTTGTGGAGGCTCTGCATCGCATTGCTGAAGAGGCACGCGAGAACCCTGAATTGCTCCACGATGCGCCTCACCACACTCCGGTGCGTCGGCTGGATGAGGCGAAGGCGGCGAAGGAGTTGTGCGTGTGCTGGCACCCTGGCGACTGATTCGGGACGAGGCAGGCGAAGCAGCATGGAACATGGCGGTGGACGAGGCGATGCTGGAGTCCGTCATTGCAGGGGAACAGCCTCCTACCGTGCGTTTCTACCGCTGGGCGAGACCTTCGGTGTCATTGGGGCGATTCCAGCACCCCGAGAGGGTGCTGGATACCCTTTTGTGCCGGGAGCGGGGTCTCTCTGTCGTACGCAGATTGACAGGGGGCAAGGCGGTGCTGCATGGGCACGACCTGACGCTGTGTGTGGTTGCGCCTGTACGCTGCTTTGCCCCTGCACATCGTGTGCTGGAGGTGCATCTTCGGCTGGTGCGCGCGCTGGCGAGGGGTTTTGCACTGCTGGGGATCGAAACGCGCCCGGTTTCGCGTACGGATGTGCACGCCCTGCGCGGCGCGTACGCTGGTTGTTTTGAACATGTCCTGCCCGGTGACCTGACGACGCCCGAAGGGGTCAAGCTGGTTGGTGGAGCGCAGTATCGACGTTCTGAGGTGGTGATGGAGCAGATGAGCATCCCTATCGCGCCGCTGCCAGACAGCCTGCGAAATGTTCTGCAGCCATGGAAAGAGCCTGCCGAAACACCTCTAAGAGGCATTCCCCCGGAGCAGTTGATGGAAGTGCTTCAGGAGGGTATATCCTCCGAGCTGGACGTGCAGTGGCAAGTCGCTCCACTCAGTCCCGATGAGGTCGCCCTTGCTCGATGTCTGCAGACAGGGTATGTGGTGCTGGATGAAAGAGGGCGAATCTAGGGTGCGTTTCACGTTAGGAGCCTGATGGTGAGCGTTTTGTGTCCTATGTGGAGTTGCGCAGGCGTTTGGAGGAGACGACCCAGCGAGCGGAACGTTTGGCGCATCGCCTGCGCGAGTTGGGAATAGACCCTGACAGTCTGTGAGGAGCGGGCTAAGCCGGGCGTCGTCGGAGCACCTGACCAGCCAGCGTACCGGTAGGCACCCCTCGTTCCAGAGCGACCTTACCGCAAACAAGCACGTACTCTATACCGATGGGCAGCTGGTGCGGTTCCTCGAAGGTCGCTCTATCCTGCACCGTCAGCGGGTGGAATACCGTGATGTCTGCCACAGCTCCTTCGCGAAGTATCCCCCTGTCGTGCAAGCCGAGCCTGCGCGCAGGCAGACCGGTCATCTTATGTACTGCTTCGGGCAACGAGAGCAGGCGTAGCTCGCGGACATAACGCCCCAGCACGCGCGGGAAGGTACCGTAGTTGCGGGGATGCACGCGGTCTACCGACATCTTGCCCAGCGGCGCGGTGGCGATGGCATCCGAGCCAATCATGGTCAGGGGATAGCGCAACACCGTTTGCACATCCTCTTCGCTCAGGGTGAAACGCGCCGCGCTGACGAAGGTATGTTCTTCTACCAGGATGTCCAGCACACAGTCCAGGGGATGACATCCTCTTTCGCGGGCGATATGCAGGATGCTTTTGCCCTGCAGGTCGCGATTGTTTCGTGCGACGGCAATCACCACACGCTGCCAGTGATCGGGCTCATTCCAGTCGGGATGCAGTACCAGAATCTCCGACCTGATCTGCTCACGAACAGAGGGGGCAGTCAAACGGTGCACGATAGCATCTGGTCCACCTTCGGTTGCCCAGTCGGGGAGGATTCCGGTCAGCAGCGAGGTGAGGTAAGCGTCATACGGGTACTGGTCCAGCATCACGTCCAGCCCCTTTGCGCGCGCCTCTTCCACCATCTGCAGTGTCCGCTGCACCAGCCCCCAGTTGCGTTCACCGTCTGCCTTGTGGTGCGACAGCTGTATCGCGATCCCCGCCTCTTCACCGATGTGCAGTGCTTCCTGAACCGCCTGCACCAGTCTATCCGCCTCGTCGCGCAGGTGGGTGGAGTAGAACAGCCCATGCTTCGCCGCCACTTTCGCCAAAGCGATAATCTCTTCCGTTTGTGCATATGAGCCGGGCGCATACTCCAGCCCTGTAGAGAACCCCCATACACCGTCCTCCACCGCCTGTTCTATCAGCTGCTGCATTTGACCCAGCTCCGCAGAAGTCGGCGGGCGGCGTTCCATGCCCATCACGCGCTTGCGTAGCGTGCCGTGTGCCACCTGTGGGATGATATGGGTTGCAGTGCCTCGTTCTTCGACCAGCTCATAAAAACGCGCCAGTCTGCCCTCCCACGTGACGCGAATACCATATGGAGCCAGCCAGCGCCGTTCGTAGGCGAAAATGGGCTCCTCGGTAATCAGTCCCATGGCGATACCGCAATTGCCCACTACCTGTGTGGTGATGCCCTGTGCCAGTGCGGACGTTTGCTGTGGATTGTACAACAGGCTGATGTCGGAGTGGGTGTGGATATCGATGAAACCGGGTGCCACACACAGCCCTGCCGCCTCAATGACGCAAGGAGCAAAAGCCTGCCGCAGGTCGCCAATCGCCACGATACGTTCTCCGCGAACGCCCACGTCGGCGACGAACGGTTCGCCACCTGAGCCGTCTACCACCGTGCCGCCGCGAAGTATCAGGTCGAAGCAACGCACATCCTTACTCACGCTACCACCGCCTGAAGGTGATGTTTGTCCGTTATTGTACCCTGTGGGCGTGGTGCAATACACTGCTATTGCTTCCCCCTCGTGAGGCGGCTGCGAGCGAAATCTTCGGAACGGGTAGCGCGAATCCCCTTGACATTTTGCACAAAACATGGGCATAAGGAAAAAGAGGTGAACGATATTCTGAGATTCATGGGGTGGTGGAGATGAACAGAAACACATTCCTCGGCTTCTGCGCCCTGTCGCTCTGCTTGCTGATTTTGCCTGACCGGCTGTCGGCACAGCTCTTTGAGCCGCCTCTGAAGGGGACGGAAATGCTCATCGAAGCGGACGGCAAGCAGAACGGTGTCCTCCGCAGAGGCCTCTGGGCATACGAACCGGAAACCGGCAAACTGCGCCTGTTGATAGAGAACGCACAACGTCCGATTTGGAACCCGCAGCATACCCACTTTGCTTTCAGAAGAGCAGACACCTTCTGCGTGTCGGACTTGCAGGGAAAACGCTACGAACCGCTGGACAGCCTTTGTGGAGGCGACCTGATAGGCTGGCACCCCGACGGTAAAAGGTTGTTCTTCTGGAACCCAACTGACTCTTCTCTGCGTCCTGTGCAGACGGACAAGCGCGCAGAGGGCTGGACAGGCTTTACTGTTGGCGTATGGACAGCTCGGCTGGACAAACGAAAAGAGCTGATAACCGGTGCTTTCCTCCAGACCGACAAGGAGTTCAGAGGCTATCACGTGGGAAAGGTGCGCTTCTCGCCGGATGGGCAAAAGATAGCGTTAGAGGTATACCGTGCTGTGCCTCTGGTGGGTCGTCTGGAAAGCAAGATTGCCATCGCTGAGGTCTCCGGGAAGGGAGAGGTGAGTTCTCTACGACGGCTTACCCAGCTTCCCGCCCGTTTTCACGAGTTGAACCCTGTGTGGTCTCCAGACGGTCAGCATATCGCCTTTGACGTGGTAGATGCCCGTCAGCAGACGTGTGTGCCCTGCGTAGTTACCCCCGACGGAGAGACAGTGGGGTTCCTCATGGATGCGTCAGGGCAGCAGATACCGGAAAACACGGAACGGCAGAACCCGGTGAAACGACTACCCTCTCTCCCTGATGACCATGCCCAGCAACCGTGGAGGGTTCTGGATTGGGTGTCTGACGACCGTCTGGCGATAGTGACATCGCCCTTGATTTTGACGCGCGACGCGCACATGACTGTGGACAGAGTGCTGATTACGGATATATACGCGAAGAAACCTTTGGTCACTGCCTGTCCGTCTTGGTCTGATGGGCTAGTACACGGCTTATTGCTCCTCTCACCTGACAGAAGCAATCTGGTTCTGTTTACCGCTTCAGGTAGTTTCGAACACCTTCTCACGACTGAAATCATCGACTTATCCTCCGCGCTACAGAAGGCGGATAGCACGGGACGACGAACTGGGGTTGTCGGGGGTAAGCAACTTGAGGGGTTATCCGCGCTGGAACGTGTCTACTGGGTGAGCTGGTAGTGCGGATCGGTAATGGGTGAGTCAGTGGAGTGGTTCCTGAGGTGTCTGGTTCGTGCTCATGCTTGAGCGACCATGTACGCCCGGTGGTAGCCCAGCCGGACGGTTTGACCGCCAGCGAGGCGGGGGTGACACATGGGGTCATCGTGCGTGTGCCAGTGAGCCTGATGGTGACGCCGGGCGAATACCTGTTTGTGGTTCATGCGGTGGACGACCATCCTGACGAGGAGAAGTGCTACTGTAAGGACGGGAGCGTGTATTGGGTGGAGATTGAGGAACGCGAGCAAAGCCGTCAATATCTTCGCCTCATGATGGCTCCAGTTCCCCAAAGCATCCGCTGATACCTATCGGCAGGGGTAACATGCTGGTAAGGTGGAGGGGCGAGCAGCACGCTGTCGGCTCCCGTTACCCCTGCCTTCCACCATGCTTGACGCTTCACCCGCGATTTTGTATAATTCCTGTAGGTTCGTTTGTATTCTGGATGGGTCTGGAGGTTTTCCGCTTTGGATACAAATACCCGCTGGTGGATCGTGATCATACTGGTCACGCTGGTGTCTGCATGGGTGGTCATCATCCAGCCGCTGACGACTGGCAAAGGCAAGGAGCCTTTTAAGCTGGGTCTAGACCTCAAAGGAGGCGTGCGCGTAGTGTTGCGCGCACAGACCGAGAAGCTTCCCCCTGAGAAACAACGCGAGTGGAAGCCGGAAAATATGGCTTCCGTGGTGGACATCGTGGAGCGGCGTGTCAACCGCCTCGGCGTTACCGAGTCGGTGGTGGCTCGACAGGGCTTGGATCGTATTCTGGTGGAACTGCCCGGCGTTGTAGACGAAAAGGAGGCGCTGAGGCTCATCCAAACCACCGCGCAGCTGGAGTTCTGGTATCTGCCCTCTGTGCAAAACGAGCGCAACCCGATGGCGCGTTACCGCATCGAGCAGAGAGAAGAAAACGGGCGGGAAGTCAATGTTGTTTACGACACGGTGCAGCAGAAAGAAGTAGATATTGTGGAGTTTCTGCAGGACCAGAAAGCACGCGCGGCGGAGATGGGCGAGCAAAACCCCGTCGTCACCGGTGCGGATCTGAAACCGACCTGCAAGCTGGTTTATGACCAGGTGGGTAGACCGCAGGTGGCTTTTGAATTCAACGCCGAGGGCGCGCGCCGCTTTGGGGACTTCACCCGCAAACACGTTGGCGAGATATTAGCCATCGTGCTGGACAACCGTATTATCTCCGCTCCGCGCATCAACGAAGCGATACTGGGCGGAAAAGGCGTCATTGAAGGTGGCTTCGGCGCAGCGGAAGCAGCGGAGCTGGCGACCCTGTTGAACTCCGGCGCATTGCCTGTGCCCCTGGAGATTATCCAGATAGCGAAGGTAGGCGCGACGCTGGGCAAGGAGTCGGTGCGCCAGAGCCTGTGGGCAGGTGTGGTGGGACTGGGGCTCGTATTGCTGTTCATGTTGGGCTATTATCTGCTGCCCGGCGTTCTGGCGTCGCTCGCGCTGGGACTGTACACGCTCTATTCGCTGGCAGCGTACAAGGCATTAGGGGTCGTTTTCACCGTGCCGGGTATCGCCGGGTTCATCCTTTCTATCGGTATGGCGGTGGATGCGAACATCCTCATCTTCGAGCGCATGAAGGAGGAGCTGCGCTCAGGCAAAACGCTGAAAGCCGCCATTGACGACGGTTTTAAACGCGCTTTCACCGCTATCTTCGACTCGAACGTGTGTACCATTATCACCAGCATCATCCTGTTTGCGCTAGGCACAGGAGCAGTCAAAGGCTTTGCCTTGATGCTGATGATCGGGGTGGCTATCAGCATGTTCACGGCGATTACCGTGACCCGCACCATGTTGTGGACGCTGGTGAACCTGGGCATCGGCAACAACCCCCGTCTGTTCGGGTTGGGCAGGCAGTGGTCGCTGCACTTTGATATCGTAGGGAAGAAGAATCTGTGGTTTGCCATCAGCGGCACCTTCATCGCGATAGGCGTCATCGCGTGGGCGATCGGTGGTTTGCGGCTCGGTGTGGATTTTGCCGGTGGTTCCGAACTGCAGTTGCGTTTTGACAAGCCCGTCAACGCGCGTCAGGTACAGAGCGTGCTGGCGCAGAGCGGTTTCCGCGATGCCAAGGCAGTAGTAGGCGAAGGCAACCTGGTGTTCATCCGCATGCGCGAGATCAGTGCGGAAGAGAAAGAGGCTATCAAACGCGCGCTCGCCAGCTTAGGCACGCCGCAAGAGCAGAGCTTCACCCAGATTAGCGGTATCGTCAGTAAGGAGCAAACCCGCAACGCTCTGATAGCCGTTATCTTATCGGAGCTGTTGATATTGCTCTATCTGGCGGTGCGCTTTGCTATCGGGGGCATCCGCGAGGGCTTCAAGTTCGGCGTGGCAGCGGTGATTGCGCTGGTGCACGACGTGCTGGTGCTGGTGGGCACTTTCTCCATCATGGGCAAACTGCGCGGATGGGAAGTGGATGCGCTGTTCGTAACCGCCATGCTCACGTTGATCGGTTTCTCGGTGCACGATACCATCGTGGTGTTCGACCGCATTCGGGAGAACCTGCGCCATCGCACGCGCGGAGAAACCTTCCATGACATCGCCAACAAGAGTATCCTGCAAACCTTTGCCCGCTCCATCAACACATCGGTAACGGTAATCCTGACACTGATGGCGCTGCTGGTGCTGGGTAGCCCGGTGGTGCGCCTGTTCACCATCGCGTTGCTGGTAGGTATCATCACCGGTACATACTCCTCCATCTTCAACGCAGCTCCAGTGGTGACGTGGTGGGAGGAGGTTGCGGAGCGACGCGGCTTGCGTCCGGCAACGCCACGTGTTGCGCCGGCGCAACCCTCAGAGGCGGTGGTGAGGCGCGATGGTGCGGCAGAGCCGGAAGCCGCAGCTACGACTGCAGCCAGCAAACCACGCCCCAAGCGGCGTCGGCGGGCGTAATCTATCAGGAGCGGGCAAACTCTGCCCGCTCTTTGTGTTTGTATCCGGTGTGCGGGGGCGTTCGCAAGTGGTGAGAAACAGTATGGGGCGAACACGCTGGATAGTTCAGTCAGGTCCTTCGGAGAGCATCGTGAGGCTCCAGCGAGAGGTTGGGGTCAGCGAGATACTGGCGCGTCTGCTGGTCAATCGGGGCATCACCGAACCCGACCAGGCGGAGCGTTTCCTGAACCCCAATTGGGATGACCTGCCAGACCCCTTCCTGCTGCCTGATGCGGAGATTGCGGTCAACCGTCTGCTGCGGGCGATAGAGCGTAGAGAGAAGATACTGGTTTACGGCGACTATGACGTGGACGGCGTCACCAGTGCGGCGCTCTGGTATCATACGCTCAGTAAACTGCGGGCACGTGTGCAGGCGAAGGTGCCCCACCGCAAGCGTGACGGCTATGATATCCGGGTGCCGGTGGTGGACGAAGCCTATCGGCAGGGGGTATCGCTGATCCTGACCTGCGACTGTGGCATCCAGGCGCATCAGGTGGTGGAACGTGCTCGCGATTTAGGCATCGACGTGATTATCACCGACCATCACGAGCCGGGTGAAGAGGTGCCCCGCGCTCTGGCGGTGGTGAACCCGCATCTACCGCATTCGCGCTATCCCTTCCCCAACCTCAGCGGGGTGGGGGTGAGTTATCGTCTGGGGGAGGCACTGGTGCGTGCGAAGGGGCTTTCCCCGCAGAGCTATCGCCAGTACTTTCTGGACCTCGCTACGCTGGGCACCATCGCCGATGTCATGCCCTTGATGGAAGAGAACCGTGTGTTCGCTTGGTATGGTCTGCCGGCGATACCCCGTTCGAAGCGACCGGGCGTGCAGGCGTTGCTTTCGGTGGCGCGTGTGTCTGCAGACAAGCCACTGACTATGCGGGCGGTGCAGTTTGCGCTGGCACCGCGTATCAATGCCGTTGGCAGGCTGGATGATGCCTCGGTGGCGCTGGAGATGCTGACGACCGAAGACCCCCAAAGAGCGTTGCAGCTGGCGCAGGAGCTGGAGGAGTACAATCGGCGCAGACGTAGCGAACAGCAGCGCATCCTGGAACAGGCGTTGGAACAGGCGGCACAGCGTGACATCGCTCAGGAGTGGGTGCTGGTGCTTGCTGGGGAAGAGTGGGACAAAGGCGTGATCGGCATTGTGGCGAGCAAAGTGCTGGAGCAGTACCATCGCCCGACGGTGATGATTTCGGTGGATGCGGAGTGTGGGGTAGGGAGGGGCTCCGCTCGCAGTATTCGTCCCTATGACATCTTCCGAGCCATCGAGGCGCGGCGTGAGCTGTTCATGGAGTGTGGTGGACACACGCTGGCAGCGGGCTTTTCCATTCGGGTGGAGTATATCGAGGAGTTGCGTCGGCATCTGAACCAGCTCGCTCACGAGTGGATGTCTGCCGAAGACCTGTTGCCCCGCCTGGACATTGACGCCGACATCGAACCGGCGGAGGTTACACCGGATCTGGTGGACGAGATAGCCCAGCTGGAGCCTTTTGGACACGGCAACCCCGAGCCGATGTTCCTGAGCCGGGGACTGACGATACTAGAGAAACGACGGGTGGGAACCGATGGTTCTCACTGGAAGCTGACCGTACGCGGCGAGGCGTTGCCGCCTACAGGGTGTATTGCCTTCGGAATGGGCGATTACGATGACCGCTTTGAGGTGGGAGATGAGGTGGACATGGTGTACACTCCGCAGTGGAACGAGTTCAACGGGCGTCGCGAAATCCAGCTTCAGGTGCATGATATCCGGCATAGCTCAGGTATAATGGAATAACAACGAATAAGATTTTGGGTCAGTTCTCCCCGAGTCCTGCAATGAACCAGTCGGAGCTGGAACATATCACCCGGGATAGCAGCGTGGAGCTGCCGGAGGAACTTCTCGTGCTTCTGGACAGGGTGCGCGAATATCTTCCGCAGGCAGACACCAGCAACATCGTACGCGCCTATCGGGTAGCGGAGTTCGGGCATCGTGGGCAGGCGCGCAAGTCCGGGGAGCCCTATATCACCCACCCGCTGGCAGTGGCGGGCATCCTCGCCGAACTGGAAATGGATGTGGCGACCATCGCGGCAGGCTTAATGCATGACGTGGTAGAGGACAGTACGGACGAGAACGGTCAATCCCGGGTTACGCTGGAGAACATCCGCGAGGCGTTTGGCGAGGAGATAGCCATGCTGGTAGACGGGGTAACCAAATTGACCAGCTACCTGGATGTGGAGAGGGAGCTGGAGGAAACCACCGACCAGGAGAAGCGCAAGCGGAGGCGGGAGATTGTACATACCGCTGCCAACCTGCGCAAAATCTTCATTGCGATGTCGCGCGACCTGCGCGTGATGATTATCAAACTCGCCGACCGCCTGCACAATATGCGCACCCTCGATGCCCTCTCCCGCGAACGACAGATCAAAATCTCCAGCGAAACCCTGCAAATTCTTGCCCCGATGGCGCACCGACTGGGTATCTGGCAGATCAAGTGGCAGCTGGAAGACCTCGCCTTTAAGTATTTGGAACCCGAAAAGTATGCCGAGCTCGCCGCGCGGGTACAGCGCACGCGCAAGGAACGCGAAGAGGACATCAACGAAGCCATCCGTATGCTTAAGGAGCGCCTGGAAAGGGAGAACATCCGCGCGGAAGTGCACGGCAGAGCCAAGCATCTCTACAGTATCTACCAGAAGATGCTGAAGGAAGAGATTGACCTCGACCAGATTTATGACCTGCTGGCGATACGGGTGATTGTGGATACTGTACCGGACTGTTATCATGCGCTTGGTGTGGTGCATGACCTGTGGTTACCCATCCCGGGACGGTTCGACGACTATATCGCCAAGCCCAAGCCGAACATGTATCAGTCTCTGCATACCAAGGTCATCGGTCCGCGCCAGCAGCCTCTGGAGGTTCAGATACGTACCTGGGAGATGCACCGTACCGCCGATTTTGGTATCGCTGCGCACTGGCAGTATAAGGAGGGCACGACCCCGCAGGACCGGTTTGAGCAACGGATGAGAATGCTCAGACAACAGCTTTTTGAGTGGCAGGCGGACGGCAAGGACTCCGCGGAGTTTTTGCGTTCGGTGGTGGAATCGCTTTTCAACGACCAGGTGTTCGCTTTCACTCCTAAGGGAGATGTGATAGACCTCGTGGCAGGGGCGACGCCGGTGGACTTTGCCTACCGGGTGCACACCGACGTCGGGAACACCTGTGTCGGCGCAAAGGTGAACGGGCGCATCGTTCCGCTGAACTACCAGTTGAAAAACGGAGATATTGTGGAGATTATTACCCGTCCCAATGCGCACCCGAGCCGCGACTGGTTGAACTTTGTCAAGACCCCACACGCTCGCAGCAAAATCAAACAGTACTTCCGCCGGCAGGCGCACGCCGAGAACGTGGCGCGTGGTAAGGAACTGCTGGAGCGCGAAGCGGAGCGGCTGGGCGCAGAACCCAGAGTCCTGCTGCACACCGAAGCACTGGAGGAGGTGGCGAAGCAGCTGAACCTGCCGAATGCCGAAGAGGTGTACGCCGCCGTCGGGGACGGTCGCTACTCGGCGCAGGCGGTGCTCAACCGGCTTTTGCCCAGAGTGCCCTTGCAACCGTCGTTGTTCCCCACCGGCAAGGTGATGGAAAGCGAAGCCCGTCTGTCGGTGGACGGTATCGACAACGTGATGATACGACGCGCCAAGTGTTGCACGCCGCTCCCTGGCGACGACGTGATTGGTTATACCTCGCGCGGCAGGGGCATTACCCTGCATCGTCGCTCCTGTGTCAACGTCCAGAACTACTTGCTTCGAGAACCAGAACGACTGGTGGCGGTGCGTTGGGAGGAGAAGCAGGGAGCCTGTTATGCCGTTTCGCTGCATATTGAGGCAGCAGACCGCACGGGCTTGCTTTCCGATATCTCGACCGTCTTTGGCGAATCGCGCACTAATATCACTGCTATACGCACTATCTCTCGCCCCGACGGAACGGCGCATATCGATATCACGGTGGAGGTGCGCAGCGTGTCTCATCTGCACGGTCTGATGGACAGGGTGCGCCGTATCAGCGACGTGTTAGACATCCGACGCACGGGCATGATGGGGGAGGCAGCGTAATGCGGGCGGTGCTACAACGGGTCGCGCGCGCCGAGGTCAGCGTGAACGGCGAGCGGGTAGCATCCATCGGCAGGGGCTACCTGGTGCTGCTGGGCGTGACGCACACCGACAACGAATCGGACGCCCGCTACATCGCCGACAAGATTGCCTCCCTGCGCCTCTTTGAGGACGAAGCGGGCAAAATCAACCTGGGCATCACCGACATCGGTGGCGAGGTGCTGGTGGTGTCGCAGTTCACGCTGTATGCGGACTGTCGTAAAGGACGTCGCCCCAGCTTCACCGACGCTGCGCCGCCGGAGATGGCAGACAGGCTGTATCGGCGGGTGGCGGAGATGCTGTGCGAGGCGGGTTTACCTGTGCAGACAGGCGTGTTTGGGGCGCACATGCAGGTCGCGCTGGTCAACGATGGACCGGTGACCATCCTGCTGGATAGCCGGAAGGGGTTTTGACAGGCGAGGCAACACCCTCATCCCCCTGCCCCTTTCTCCCAATGGGAGAAAGGGGAGAGCCTCTCTCCATCATGGGAGAGAGAGGTGAGGACGAGGACGAATCACTCGTCCCCTATCTCCCCGAAATGGCGAACCAGAATGCCAAAGTCAAACAGGCTTACCTCTTGGTCGCCGTCTAAATCCGCATCAGCATTCCAGTTGGCGTCACCCGGCGCACTGCCAAACGCTGCCACTAGTGCACCGAAGTCAAACAGGCTTACCTCGTTATCACCGTCCACGTCGCCGTTTATCAGCGACACGCTCACCCCCAGCACATCGGAGGAGACCACCTCCACAGTGCGCACCCGACGCAGCCAGTGGCTCGCCTTGAAAGCCAGCTCATACGTGCCCGGCGCAAGATGATACAGAATGTAGCCGCCCTGCGCGTCCAGTGACAGTACCTCCGTGCGCACCACGTTGCCGTTCTGGCGCACCTGCACCACCACCGGCACGGTGGTCACATCGCCCTGATAGTCCTGCAACTCTACCTGACCGCTCACCGAGTAGGTGCGTGCCGCTACCTGCAAGCCTACCGTGTTGTTGTCTCGACGCACTTCGTCTATCGTGCCGTCGGGGTTCACAATCACCCATACCGCACTGCCCGCTTGAGAGAGCGAGATGGGCAGCGACAGCGAGGACACCTCATACCGACCGAGACGCTCTATCGTCGCGCCTGCCAGCACCGTACCCCCTTCTACTGCAGTGCGCACCTGCACCACCACGTTCCGTGCCTCCGCCCAGCCGTTGTTCTGTATCGCGGTGTGCACCGTTGCCTGTCCGCCCGTGCCGTGCTCCAGCCAGGTCAACGCCGGGTTCACCAGCAAGTCCGCCGACAGAGCCACCTCCGACTGCGCGGTGTTGTTCCCCTCATCGCTTTCCTCTATCGCGTTCTCGGGGTCTATCTCCAGATACAGGTTGTATCGGCCCGCCGACAACTGCGGCGACCACACCCACTCGGTTGTCGTCGCCTCACCCCGAGCGGGCACGCGCAACGAGCCAGAGACCAGCACCTCGCCCTGCGCATCGCCCAACCGCAGCCGGTACGGCACCTCCATGTCGGCGTTCACAGCGGACGGGTTCTGCACACCGAACTTCACCTCAGCCGACCATCAGGCAGGTACTCCTCCACGTACGGAGCCACTGCCGACAGGTCTAGCTGCGCCACTACCCACGTGTCTCTTGAAAAAAGTGCTGGAACCGGGCAAACTGGAGTTTGAACAAACTCCCGTCAATACAACAGGAATATTCACTCCTCCTGTCCTTTCGGGATTTCGTGATTTTTGGGGCAGTAGCGTTTGTTGTCCCAGAAGCTTAGGGAGGTGTGGTCACGGCAGTACCACGCCTCACAGCGGGGACACCAGAACATGTCCGCCACATCCTTCTCCTCGTTACAAACCGCGCATCGTACTTTCGGCATCACAATCACCTCCTGCAACCCCGTTTTTGGCATGGTGGGCGAGCGTACCGTTTCCCGACAGGTGTTCGTGCACTCGTCTCGCCTTTTCTCCTGCAGACGGGTAATACTCCCGAATTTGGTGCTATTGTACACCCGGGGCGCAACCCTGTTCAAGGCAGAGCGACGTGAAATTACGAATCGGGATTCGCACTTTACAAACTCTTTTTACATTGTGTCGTCGGCAGGAGAATGGAGCGGAAGAGTATAATGATGATACTGCCTTTGCACGAGGAGGTTGTTCGGGATGAGGTACCGTGTGCGTTTCACCACGCCAGAGGACGTGGCGCAATGTGCCACGCTTAGCCGGGACGCACCCCTCCTGTCTCTTGAGGAGAGTCGGCAGAGGACGGTTCTGTGGAGGCTATGGCTACAGCAGGGGAGCGCTACCTCTGTCGTCATTGAGGAGCTGGAGACGGAGAGCATTGTGGCGTTCGGGCTGACCGTTGCGGTGAGGGACTGGGCAGTGGAGCTGGCACGGGAGGGCGAAAGGCATCTTGCCGCTTGTTTGCTCTCCGAGCGTGCGGTGATGGATGCACAGGAGGTGCTGCGTGCCCACCGCGGAGAGGGCGTGCACCTCGTCGGCTTTTACGGGTGGCAGGGGGAGGAGGTGAAGAGCCTGGACAGTGAGGTACACCGGATGCTGTTGCACAGCTTTCTGCGTCTGCATCGGGGTTTGCATCTCCGGTCTTTCACCAAAGAGGTCTATGGCAAGGCTGAAGCCCAAAGCTATCTGGACATGGGTTGTACCCTATGGCGCGAGCCTGCCGATTTCCCTCCACGCAGCCAATGGATACAGCCGTACGTGGTGGGCGCCGACCGCGAGACACTGGCGACGCTGCAACGGCGCGTGACCTTTTTATATGACCTGTTTTTTTACTATCACCGCCCCGTAGTGCATCTGCGTCGCTCGCAGTTGATTCTGGCACAGCTGGCGTGGCTGATGGAGATGTCGGACGAGCAGATTGCGACGTTGCTGGGTATCGGCGAAACGGCGGTGTTGCAGCGGTGGTGCCGATTGTATGATACCATAGAGCAGGCACAGCCGGAGTGGAACTGTCACAGCGCGAATCACAAGCGACAGGCGTTGCTGTACTTATTAAGCCGCAAACCGCAGGAGGCTATGCCTCTGTGTATTGGACATCTGTTTTACAACACGCCGCAAGCTGCGAAGCAGTTTTCCATCCCCTTGCCCTGATCCGATGCAGACACGTCGCTCACATCGCATCCGCTATCGATTCGAACACCGGTTCTGCCACGTAAATAGGCGAGCGGGTGCGCAGCGCCAGCGCGATGGCGTCGCTGGGGCGCGAGTCGATCTCCATGCTCTCCCCGTTGTGTACGATGGTAATCTTGGCGTAGAAGGTGCTCTGCCACAGGTCGTCCACGATGATGCGTTCCACCGTGCCGCCCAGACGTTCGATCACGTTTTTGAGCAGGTCGTGCGTCATGGGGCGGTCGGGCACGTCGCCTTCCAGCGCCATCGAGATGGACAGAGCCTCGTATTTACCAATCCATATCGGCACGCGGCGTCCGCGGTTGTCCTGCAGCAAGACAAAGAATTGAGGGGGTATGCCCTGTTCTTCATGCTGGTATACGCCGACCACGCGCACCTCTTTTTCGTCCAGGCGGCGCGGCTCGATGCGGTCGAGCTCGTCGAACTCATCTGGCGGACCCTCGTCATCTTGCCAGTCGTCGAACATGTCGCGGAAACGTTCGCTCATGCTAATCCCCCCTCAGCAGTCCGCGTGTCCTTAGTCTGTATCCTTAATATTCTCCACCACCCGCAGGAACTCCTCGTTCGAGCTGGTATGGGCAAGCAGACCGATAAGCTGCTCGATGGCTTGCATGGGTTCCATAGACGCCAGCATCCGTCGCAGCTTCCACACGCGGCGCAGCTCCTCTTCGCTGAAGAGCAGTTCCTCATGGCGCGTGCCGGAGCGGTTGATATCGATGGCGGGGAAGATACGTCGCTCTGCCAGTCCGCGATCCAGCACCAGTTCCATGTTGCCGGTTCCCTTGAACTCTTCAAAGATGACGTCGTCCATGCGGCTGCCGGTATCCACCAGCGCGGTCGCCAACACGGTGAGGCTTCCACCCTCTTCGATGTTGCGCGCCGCTCCGAAAAACCGCTTCGGGCGATACAGAGCGGATGGGTCCAGGCCACCGGATAGCGTACGCCCGCTGGGGTTAACGGTGAGGTTGGAGGCGCGCGACAGGCGGGTGAGGCTGTCCAGCAGGATCACCACGTCGCGCCGCGCCTCCACCAGCCGCTTTGCCATCTCCAGCACCATGTCCGCGACGCGCATGTGGTTTTCGGGCATCTCGTCAAAGGTGGAACTCACCACGCGCCCCTTCACCGAGCGGCGGATGTCGGTCACCTCTTCGGGACGCTCGTCCACCAGCAACACCAGCAGCACGATTTCAGGATGGTTGGTGGTGATGCTGTTGGCGATAGTCTTCAGCAGAGTGGTTTTGCCTGCCTTCGGCGGCGACACAATCAGCCCGCGCTGCCCCTTGCCGATAGGCGCAATCAGGTCGATGAGTCGGGCGGAGATGTTCTTGCTTTCGGTCTCCATCCGAATGCGCTCGACGGGGTAGATGGGGGTGAGGTCGTCAAAATGCGTGCGGTGACGGGCGTATTCGGGGTCCATGCCGTTGACCATCTCCACCCGGAGCAAGCCATAGTACTTCTCGTTCTCTTTGGGTGGGCGCACGACCCCCATCACCGTATCGCCTGTCTTCAGTCCGAACCGCTTAATCTGGGTTTGCGAGACGTAGATGTCGCCGCTGCCGTCGGCGGCGAAGTTGATATCCCGCCTCAGGAACCCCCATCCGTCGGGCAGGATTTCCAGCACACCCTCCGCCATGATCTGCCCGTTCGAGTCGGTATGCGCCTGCAGGATGCGCTGGATGAGCTCCTGCTTGCGGATATTCTCTTCCACTTCCAAGCCTCTGTCGCGGGCGATGGTGTGCAGTTCTTCCAGCGACTTGCGGTCAAACTCCGCGAGGTCAATCGTTTCCATGCCGGTCTTCACCTTTCAACCTGTGGATATGCATTGTGCACTGCTCGAACAGTGCGTGTTTGCGAGGTCGGAATATTTTGCGAGGTCCGATGGCTATCACCTGCAATTCAGCAAAGCTCCTGTGCTCTCCGTACAGGTCGGACGCCCGTGTTTTGGGAATCTGGAAAAACCTCTGATTGTTTCATCTTCACTGGCGATGACGAGGGAAGACACAGGAACTATCCCACACCTCATTATAGCCTATTTTTCGTGTGAAGTCTACCCCTCTTGCCTGCTTCTTCACGAGTTTTTTGTATGATTACTCGGTGGGCTCCTCCTGCAGCACGCCGATGTAGGGCAGATTCCGGTAGAGTCCCGCGTAGTCCATACCATAACCGACCACAAACACGTCGGGCACCTCGAACCCCCGATAGTCAAGGGGCACATTCACTACACGTCGTGCCACCTTGTCCAGCAGAGCGCAAACCTTCACGCTGGCGGTGCGGTGCATCCTCATGTTTTCCAGAAGGAACTCCAGCGTCAGCCCGCTGTCCACGATATCTTCCACAATCAGCACATGCCGTCCGATGGGGCTTTCATCCAGGTCTTTCAGGATGCGCACCACACCTGACGATTTTGTGCCGTTGCCATAGCTGGAGATGGCGACGAAATCGTAATCTACCTCGCCGTCAATGGCACGCAGCAGGTCGGAGAGAAACACCGCCGCTCCCTTCAGCACTCCGACCAGCAGGATATTCTTGTCGCCATAGTCCTGCCGGATTTGCCTGCCCAGTTGTGCCACACGCTCTGCGATCTGTTCTTCGGTGATGAGCGGCTTAATGGTGGATGCTACGGTAATCATCGCTGTCCCCCCGCGAGATACCCTCGGAAGAGGTAGTTAGTGGTATTATGGCACATTTTCACGCAGTTTTCCACCTATTCCCACTCGATGGTTGCGGGGGGCTTGCTGGTGATGTCGTACAGCACGCGGTTGATGCCGGGCACCTCGCCCACGATGCGATTGCTGATGCGTTCCAGCACCTCATAGGGCAGTCGTGCCCAGTCGGCGGTCATAGCGTCCTCGCTGACCACTGCCCGCACCACGATGGGGTGAGCGTAGGTGCGCTGGTCGCCCATCACGCCCACGCTGCGCACCGCAGGCAACACTGCGAACGACTGCCATATCTCGCGCATCAGCCCTGCCCGCCAGATTTCCTCCAGCACGATTTTGTCCGCCGCACGCACCATTTCCAGCCGCTCTGGAGTGACTTCTCCGGCGATGCGCACCGCCAGCCCCGGTCCCGGGAAGGGCTGTCGCCAGACGACTTCCTCAGACAAGCCCAGCTCCGCCGCGACGGCACGCACCTCATCTTTAAACAGGTAACGCAACGGCTCAATCACCTTCAAGCGCATGTCCGGGGGCAAGCCGCCCACGTTGTGGTGCGTTTTAATGGTAGCGGAGTGTTTGGTCGCTCCGCTTTCAATCACGTCGGGGTACAGCGTGCCCTGTGCGAGGTATTCACACCCGCGCAGTTCGTCCGCATGTTCCTCGAAGACGCGAATGAAGGTCTCGCCGATGATTTTGCGTTTCTGTTCAGGGTCTTCCACACCTTTGAGCCGCTCCAGAAACCGTTCGCGGGCATCTACATACACGAGGTGTACGGGAAAGAGGCGCGAAAAGGTTTCGCGCACCTGTTCCGCCTCACCCGCCCGCAGCAAGCCGTGGTCCACGAACACGCAGGTTAGTCTCTCACCGCCGATGGCGAGGTACACCAGCGCAGCCACGGTCATCGAGTCCACGCCGCCGCTCACCGCTACCAGCACGTGCCCGTCGCCTACCTGCTGGCGTATCTCCTCCGACGCCTGCTCTACGAAGTTGCCCGCCGTCCAGTCACCGGTACAACCGCACACCCGCTTCAGAAAGTGGTCTATCAGCTGCTTG
The DNA here is from genome assembly GCA_026003195.1 of Armatimonadota bacterium. Lineage (NCBI taxonomy): Bacteria > Bacillati > Armatimonadota > Armatimonadota bacterium. Next base: position 1,287,909 of record BPGU01000001.1, on the reverse strand, counting down.
CCGAAGGGGGTGTGGTGTACCTCGGGATGGAACTGCACACCGTAGAAGCGACGCGCCGGGTCCGCCATCGCCGCGACGGGAGTGGATTCGGTCACAGCGGTGATGCGAAAGCCGGGCGGTGGTTGCAGCACTTTGTCGCCGTGGCTCATCCAGCAGGTCAGGTGTGTGTCGAACCCGGCGAAAAGGGGGTCCTCGGGTTCCAGCACGGTCAGTTCAGTGCGTCCGTATTCGCGCCTTTCGGAAGGCTCCACCACACCGCCCAGCTGGTAGCTCATCAGCTGGTGTCCGTAGCAGATGCCCAGTATCGGGATGCCCAGCCGATAGATGCCCATGTCCGCACGGGGGGCATGGGGTTCATACACGCTGGCAGGTCCTCCCGAGAGCACGATGCCTTTGGGCTGTCGGCGGGCGATCTGCTCGGCGGGTGTATCGGCGGGGATAATCTCACAGAACACGTGGCACTCGCGAATGCGCCTCGCGATCAGCTGCGTGTACTGCGCTCCAAAGTCCATCACCAGAACGGTTTCGGTATTCGGTGGTTGCGGCATACGGCTCCTCAGAAAGCGTTTCACCGCAGAGACCGCAGAGTACGCAGAGCCACCATAGATGAAATCTCCGCGCCCTTTGCGTGCTCAGCGGTTCGTTTTTGCAGTGTGCTTGTACTACAATATATCTCAACCTGCCGGAAAAATCAAAGGTTCTTCGCCATCCGCCTGGTTGGATTTCCCCCGTAAATGTGCTAAAATAGCACCGATGACCTTGAAGCAGGAGGCTGAAGGCGATGCCTTTAAGCGAAGAACTGTTGCGTATCCTGGCGTGCCCGGCGTGTGACGATCGTCCTCCATTGCGCCAGGAAAGCGAAGAGAGCCTGGTTTGTGATCAATGCCATCGCCGCTATCCCATCCGCGATGGCATCATCGAGCTTCTGGTAGAAGAAGACAACGAACAGCATCCGCAGAACTGAGGAGAGCAAAATGCCACGAGTTGCTGTCATTCACGGTCCGAACCTGAACATGCTGGGGATACGGGAGACGGAGGTGTATGGCCACCTCAATCTGGAGCAGATTAACCAGCGCATCCTGGACAAGGCAAAGTCGCTGAGTCTGGAGGTACGCATCACCCAGTCCAATCACGAAGGAGAGATTATCGAAGCCATCCACGAGGCGCTCCAATGGGCGGACGCGCTGATTATTAACCCCGGTGCTTACACCCACTATAGCATCGCCATTCGGGACGCCATCACCGCAGTGCGTCTGCCAACAGTGGAGGTACATCTTTCCAATATCTACGGGCGTGAGGAGTTTCGGAGGCACTCAGTGACCGCGCCAGTGGCACACGGCATCATCGCTGGCTTTGGGGTCATGAGCTACCTCATGGCGCTGGACGCGGTGAAGTTTATCCTGGAGGAGAGCCGCCGATGAGCCTGCGTTTTGCTCACCGGATAGAACGCCTGAGAGCCCGAATGGATGAACCTTTTGTGGATGCTTTCCTCATTACCTCTCGCCCAAACGTGCGTTACCTGAGCGGTTTTACCGGCAGTGCGGGCTCCCTGCTCATCGGCAGGGATTTCACCGTGCTGCTTACTGACAAACGATACACTCTGCGTGCCCAGAAAGAATCGCCCGGTTTCGAAGTGATTGTTCCTGACAACCCGGACGACGATATCCTGAAGACCCAGCTGGAGGTGCGCGGGCTGCGCAAAGTCGGTTTCGAGGCGAGCCATATCACCGTCAAAACGCTGGAAGGCTGGCGCGAGAAGTACGGCGATCTGGGCGTGGAGTGGGTTTTCACCAACGGCGTGGTGGAGGAGCTGCGTCTGGTCAAAGACGCCGAGGAGATTGCCTGTATCCGCGAGGCGTGCGGTATCGTCGACGCCGCTTTCCAGCATATCCAGCTCTTTATGCAACCGGAAACAGTGGAGATGGACGTGGCGATGGAGCTGGAGTTTTATATGCGTCGACAGGGGGCACGCCGACCCGCGTTCGACAGCATCGTCGCCTCCGGGGAGAACTCTGCCATGCCCCACGCGGAAACTTCCGAGCGTCGCTTCCGAGCAGGTGATTTCGTGGTGCTGGACTTCGGTGCGGAGGTTCACGGATACTGTTCGGATATCACCCGCACGGTGGTCATCGGCAGGGCAACGGAGGAGCAACGGCGCATCTACCAGGCAGTGCTGGAGGCGCAACTGCGTGCCATCGAAGCCATCCAGCCGGGTGTCAAAGGTTGCGACATCGATGCTGTGGCACGACAGGTCATCACCGATGCAGGCTATGGGGATTACTTCACCCATTCGCTGGGACATAGCATCGGCTTGAGTGTGCATGACGGCATGGGATTCGCCCAGAAGTCGGAGGTTGTGCTGCAGCCGGGCATGGTGTTCACAGTGGAACCGGGTATCTATATTGAGGGCTTCGGCGGCGTGCGTATCGAAGATGATGTACTGGTCACGGAAGATGGAGTAGAGGTGCTGACACGTGCCCCGAAGCATCTGATGGAGTTCCCTGCTGGCTGATGATTCAGGAGGAGAAAAACCGATGCGCTTTCTGAAAGGCGTGCTCATCATGGCATGGCTGGTGGCATGGGGTGTCTCATCTCTTGGGTCCCCAGAGGCGCCGCCACGTTACTGGAAACTCACCATCCTGCACACCAACGATACGCATGGCAACCTGTTGCCTTTCAACTATCCTGACCCACCCGACCCCAATACGCAGGAGGCGCAGCTGGCTTTGCGGCGCGACATTGGGGGTATTGCTCGTCGTGCCACGGTGGCTCGGCAATCGCGAAACGCCTTCGGTACCACATGGGTCGTGGATGTAGGGGATTTCTGCGATGGAACCGCCTTCTCGGTGGAGTTTCGGGGTGAGGCGGACGTGGCGGCGATGAACGCGCTGGGTTATACCATCGGCACGCACGGCAACCACGAATTCAACAACACCCGTGCCCAGTGGCAGAAGCTGGTGCAGATGGCGAGATATCCGGTGGTATGCGCCAATGTGGTGGATGCCAGCACCAAACAGCCGCTCCTGAAGCCTTACGAGATATTGCAGGTGGAAGGAGCGCGCATCGCCGTTTTAGGACTGGTCACCGAGAGCACGCGCGGCTATCCCGCCACACGAGAGGGGATAGAGATACAGAACGCTATCGACACCGCCCGCCGTCTCGTGCCAGAGCTGCGCAGGCAGGCGGACGTGGTGCTGCTGCTGTCCCATCTGGGTTACGAGGTGGATCGGCGTCTGGCGCGGGAGGTGCCAGGCATTGACATCATCGTGGGCGGGCACTCGCATACAAGGTTGGCGAAGCCCGACTTTGTGCCTGCAGGAGATCTCACCAGCGTATTCCAGAAGAACGGCACGGTGATTGCACAGGCGTTCCAGTGGGGTGGGGAGCTGGGCAGGCTGGAAATTATCTTGCGCCGCGACCCCAACACGGGCAAGTGGACGTTCATGAGCTATCGCGGCGACTTGATCCTCATCTCCCCGGATATTCCCGATGACCCGACGGTCAAAGCCGTCGTTGACCGCTACTGGAAGCCGATGAAAGCATATTACGGCGTTGTCATCGGAGAGGCGGAGGACGATTTCACCCACCGCGGCGATGACGATGCGGAGTACAATCTGGTGGCAGATGCCGTCCGTGAGGTGCTGGGCACGGAAGCCGATTTGGAAAACATGGGAGGTGTGCGCGCGCCTGTCCTGCGTGGACCAATTACCCGCTACGACCTCGCCAAAGCGTTGCCCTTCGGCAATACGATGGTGAAGTTTCGGGCAACAGGAGCGCAGCTGCGGGAACTGCTACGGAGAACTCGTCCGGCAGTGTCGGGCATCCGCTATCGTTACCGGCGTGGGGAACTGGTGGAAGTCACCATCAACGGGCAACCGCTGCAGGACGACCGCCAGTACCTGCTGTCCACTAACAGCTACTTTGCGCAGCGTTACCTGCAGCCGATGGGCATTGCCTACGAGGATACGGGCAGGAAAAGGCTGGACATTGTGTCGGAATACATCCTGAAGCACCAACGCATTCGCCCAGCCTACGACGGACGGCGTATCGTGGACGAGTCGGTGTACTAGGAGGTGGGCATGAGCGACATTCTGGAGCAAACCTACGAGAAGTATCTACAGTACGTGAACCCCGGGCTGGCGCAGCTGATGAAGTTTGCCGACTTCGGCGTGGAGATGCGCGCTGAAGGGATATATGTATATGACCATCAGGGGCGCGCCTACCTGGACTTTTTGGGAGGCTACGGCACATTCGCGCTGGGGCATCGCCATCCGAAGGTGGTGGAGGCGGTGAAGGCGCAGTTAGACCGGATGCCTCTTTCCAGCAAGGTGTTTTTCAGTGCGCTGGTGGCGGATTTCTGCGAGGCGCTGGCAGGAGTGCTTCCCGGCGACCTGCGATACAGCTTCCTGTGCAACAGCGGCACCGAGGCGGTGGAAGGCGCGCTCAAAATCGCTCGCAAATTCACCGGCAAGCACAAGTTCATCGCCACTGTCGGGGGCTATCACGGCAAAAGCATGGGCTCGCTCAGTGCGACGGGGCGTGAGCAGTACCGCCAGCCGTTCTATCCGCTGGTACCCGGCTTCGTGCACGTACCTTTTGGCGATGCGGATGCTGCCGCCCGTGAGATGGACGAAGATACGGCAGGCATTATCGTCGAGCCGATCCAGGGCGAAGGGGGCATCTTTTTGCCCAGCGAGGATTATTTGCCCAAATTGCGCGAATTGTGCACCGAGCGCCACGCGCTGTTGATTATCGACGAGGTACAGACGGGTTTGGGGCGCACGGGCAAGATGTTTGCGGTGGAGCACTGGGGGGTGCAGCCTGACATCATCACCCTGGCGAAGGCGCTGGGCGGCGGGGTAGTGCCCTCAGGAGCGTTCTCGTCCACCCCTGAAATCTGGGAGAAGGTGTTCGGTGATAACCCCTTGATACACACCAGCACCTTTGGAGGCAACCCGCTGGCGTGTGCAGCAGGCATCGCGACGCTACAGGTTTTGCAGGAGGAGAATCTGCCCGCTCGTGCGGCAGAGCGCGGCGAGCAGCTTATCGCGGGGCTGAGCGCGGTGCAACAGCAGTATCCCGACGTGGTCACCCAGGTGCGCGGCAAAGGGCTGATGGTGGGTGTGGAGTTCGCCATTGAGGATGTAGCGAAGCTGGTCATCGGCGGAATGACTCGTCGCGGGGTGATCGCAGCGTACACACTCAACAACCCGCGCGTGATTCGCTTTGAACCGCCGCTCATTGTCTCAGCGGAGCAGATAGATACCGCCGTCTCAGTGTTTGCCGAATCGGTAGCAGAGTCGGTGAAGGGGTTGAGGGCGCTGGGTTTGCTGTGAGGCTGAAGTGCCAGAGCAATCCCGCTCGTTCTCGTCTCCCACACGTTGGAATGACAAGGACGTGTTCCTCCAGAGACTGGGGTTTGGCGGATACTCAATTCGTGACATCGACAAATCGCCCGTTTTCGTAACGAAGGAGCCGGTACCGAGAGGTAAGAGGGGACCCTATGCTGATACGCTGAGGGGTAATGTTTATCTCTCCCACTCCGGTAAGCAGATTGTGATGCGACTCCGGCGGAAGGAAGATGTCACTCTGCGAAGACAGTGTAACGATACCATCCCGGTAATTCACCGACACATAAGGTGTCAGACGCATTGTAAACCGGCTCAGCACATACACAGAGCTCTTGATCTGAGGAACGTACAGCAGAATAGCCTCGTGCAGGCTGTTTCGCCAGATATAGGCGCCGCGATAGTGGTCTGGTATGCTGAGGAGCAAGATAGGTTTTTGCCCACTTGTGACTTGCGCCAACGACTGCAAAGAGGTTTGCGCGACGCGCCCTGCCCAATACCACGCCTGCGACAACCGCATCGTGCCCAAAGCATAGAGAGCAACAAGAGCAACAAAGGTGAAGCGAACCCTGCTTGCGTCCCAGCGTTGGGCGAGCCATATTCCTGCCAGTGCCGCCATGCTCGTAGAGGCCAGGTAGACATAGCGGCTGTTCATCAGATGACCGAGCGCGGGTTTCAGGGGAAGCACGGGCAGCATGCATATCACCGTCCAAGCGCACAGCAGCAGTACTAGCCGGCGGAAGCCCGAAGCGGTAGGGGTGGATGGTCTAGAACGCACCAGCACCAACAGCGCAAGCCCAGTGGAAAGGTAGAGCAATGTATCCCAGAGATCACGACCGACGCCAAATAGGGGAGCCGGTTGTAAAAGGTGCGACAGGTAGACTATTCCATTCATTGCCAGCTGCCAGGGACTCAGCAGGTTACTACCCCAGTTGGCATATCCTCCTATCTTTCCCACTATCAAAAATCGCGTGAGCAGGTACGCCGCCGCCACACCTGCAAAAGGGAGTACCCGCTTCCAATCCCGCTCGTAACCCAGCGTCAACCAGACAACCACCAGCAAGGGCAGAACGACCGCTGACTCTTTGAACAGCAAGGCGACCGCGAAGCAAGAGACAAACAGCACTGTCTCCAAAACCGTACTATGAGACGGCGAATCCCTCGCGAGAAGTATTAAGCACAACAGGCAAAATATCGTTGCCATGATGTCTGCACGACTGGCGATCCATGCGACAGCCTCGGCATGAGCAGGCAGTACTGCGAACAGAGCAGACGAGATGAGCGCAGAGCGGCGTGTTATCTCTGGTGCCAAACCGCTTTTTGTGGCGATCTTCTTTGTCAGCACTCCCGTGAGGAGCGTGCAGATGACATGAGTAAGTGTGCTGACTATATGCGATGTCAGCGGTGAAAGCCCCCACAGGTGATACTCGATGTAGTACATGGCTGATGTGAGCGGGCGCAGGAACTGGGGGCCGGGAGTAATAGCAATCCCCCATATACCTTCGCGGGCAACGTGAAAAAAGATCAGATAATCATCAGCAACAAATGGAGCTCCCATGACAGGCAGGAACACGGCGCCCGATGCCAAACCAATAATAGCAACCCATTTGTATCGTCCCATCCGCAAGCCTCTCGCATGAGAACATCCGATACGTTTATTGCCTCAGTGCCTCCTCTAGCTCCCTCTGTATCGCCGTGATGGTCACATCTCCGCGCGTACGCTCCAGCACGGCGCGCAGGGCGTCTACACTGCGACGCAATCCGCCCGTAATCGCATCAGGATAGTCGAAGGTAACCAGCATATAGTAGATGTCGTCCATGTCCGCCAGCAGTTTCTCTGCCTGCGGGGTGTCTCCGTGGCGTAGAAGGTCTAAGATGTGCCTCCTGCACTCGCTGGCGGCTTCGCACAGGGCGTTCAGATAGGCGGGCACTTCCAGTTGCAGATCAACGAACGAGGGTAACGCCTGCGCCTGTACCAGGGCGTGCAGCAGACAGGCTTCCGCGTATTCCTTCAGCGCATCCTGTACATAACCTGCATAGTAGATGTCAGGATGCTTCTCGCGCAGGGTGTTCAGCTCCGCTGCCCGTTGTGCCGCTTCCTGCAGACCCTGCTGGGCGTTATCAAACTCGTGGCGGTGGATGCTGCGCACGGTGGTGGCGGAAAGGCGTATCAGCTCGCGCGACTGGCGCAGCGCTTCTTCTCGCACGGAGTCTTTGATGTCCAGCACCGCGCGTATGGCTTCCGACAAAGATTGTAGCTGGTGGTTCAAGGTGATGCCTCCTTATCTGTGGAGGGGTGTATGGCGTCGCGAGGAACCCCCAAATATGTTGAGACCTTCCGAAGAAACTCTCCCCATGCGGACAGATTCCCTTCGCTCAATACTTCTCCCAATCCAGCGAGGGTATCGGAGACCATTTGCGTCTCTATTCGCAGCTCTCCTAATAGTTCATTCATAGGTAACAACGCCTCTCTCCTTGACCACTGGTGCCAGAGGGGTCGGTTCCGAAAGGTCTATCCCATCCACCGGCAGGTTTACCTGGCGCATCACCTCAGCGTAAAACGTGGTCTGTTCTTCTTGAATAGTTCAAAACAACCTCTCCTGCTGCTCTATCGTCTGCGTTTGAGCAGCGCGTCTGACGCGACGGTGTCCGTTGCGGGGAGCGTTCAGCACCTTGTGGCAGCGGCGGCAGCGAGCCTCGTACTTCTCGGCGGCACCAATCAGGATGGTGGGCTCATCCCACGAAGCGGGGCGCCCGTCCACCAGTCTCTGGGTCTTGCTTGCCAGCTGCCCGCACCGTGCACAGATCGCCCGCAGTTTAATCACCTCATCCGCCAGAGCGAGCAGGATGGGCATGAAACCGAACGGTTGACCGCGAAAGTCCTGGTCCAGCCCCGCCACAATGACCGTCCTGCCTTCGTTCGCCCAGCGGTCACATAACGCGACAACGCCCTCATCGAAAAACTGTACCTCTTCGATGGCGATTACTTCGGTGTCCGGTTGTACGAGACGCTCCAGATCCGCGCTGGAGGAAACCGGCACCGCCTCGAAGCGCACGCCGTTATGTGTGGCGATGGCTGCGCTATCCCATCGGTTGTCCAGAGCGGATTTAAACACCTGCACCTTCTTCCGCGCGTACAGGGCACGACGCACCTGGCGTATCAGCTCCTCCGACTTGCCTGCGAACATACTCCCTGTAATCACAATCAAGGTGCCGACCGGTTTAGGCACTTCCGTTCATCCCTCCCGTTCTATCATCAGATGGGCAATAGCCCGCAACGGTTCCGCCCGCTCGCCAAAGGGGTGTAGCGTTTCTACAGCTTCCTGCACCAGCTGGTAGGCTCGCCGCCGCGAGGCTTCCACGCCAAAGAGAGCCGGGTAGGTGGCTTTGCCTCGTTCCACATCGGTACCCACCGCTTTACCGGTTTTGCTCGGATCACCGGTGACGTTGAGCAGGTCGTCGGCAATCTGAAATGCCAGCCCGGTGAGCTCCCCATAACGGCTCAGCGCGTCAACCTGCCATTGCTCCGCCCCGGCAAGAATCGCTCCTGACACAACTGAAGCCCGGATCAGTGCAGCGGTTTTGTGGCGGTGGATGTATTCCAGCGTTTCGGTGTCCACCGGCTTTCCTTCCGATTCGATGTCCACCATCTGCCCACCCACCATACCGCTGGTGCCCGAGGCTTCCGCAATCACGCGCAGCACGCGCACCACTCGCTCCGCAGGGACCCTTTCTACATTCCGCGCCACCAGTTCGAACGCGGTGGCAAAGAGGGCATCTCCCGCAAGAATTGCTACTGCTTCGCCAAATTGCACGTGACAGGTTGGACGCCCGCGCCGCAAGGTGTCGTTATCAATGGCAGGCAGGTCGTCATGGATCAGGGAAAAGGTATGGATGAGCTCTATCCCACAGGCGGTTGGCAATACCGTCTGAGCTTCACCGCCGACAGCCTCTGCACCAGCGATGACCAGCACCGGACGCAAGCGTTTCCCACCTGAAAGGGTGCTGTAGCGCATCGCGCGATGCAACACCTGAGGACGCACGTCCTCGCCGGGCAGGTAGCGTTCCAGCGCATCGTCTACCAGCCGCACCCTTTCCCGCAGATACTGTTGCAAGTCAAACGGCACCTTTACTGCGCCTCCAGTTGCATTTCTGCTGCACGCACAGTGTTAGAGAGCAACATGGCGATAGTCATGGGGCCCACCCCGCCCGGCACCGGTGTGATGTACGAGGCAACCTGTGATGCCGATTCGAAGTGCACATCGCCCACGTCGCCGCTACGTCCCTCCACGCGGTTGTAACCGGCATCCACCACTACCGCACCCGGGCGTATCATATCCCCTGTGATCAACTCTGCCCTGCCACACGCGGCGACCAGAATATCCGCCTCGCGGGTGATGGAGGGCAGGTCTCGTGTGCGGGTGTGGCACACGGTGACGGTGGCGTTACGCTGTAGAAGCAGTAGAGCCAGCGGTTTGCCCAGGATAATGCTGCGTCCTACCACCACTGCGCGTTGCCCTTCGATGGGGATCTGGTAGCGGTCTAGCAGCTCTACGATGCCGAGGGGTGTACACGAAATGAAACTGGCTACACCGGCTACCAGTGCGCCCAGCGAGGCGGGTGAGATTCCATCCACATCTTTGTCGGGTGACAGATGACTGAGCAAACGGATTTCGTGGAGATGCTTGGGCACGGGGTGCTGTATCAGGATGCCATGCACGCTTTCATCGGCATTCAGTCGTGCAATGAGAGCCTCCGCCTCTTCTTGCGTAGTCTCTTGCGGCAGGGCGAAGGTTTCGGACTCGATGCCCACGCTGCGGCAGGCTTTGGCTTTCATGCGCACGTAGGTATGGGAGGCGGGGTCATCGCCGATGATGACCACGCTCAGTTTGGGCACGATGCCTGCTTCGCGCAGCCGTTGCACGCGCGGTTTCAGCTCTTCGCGAATTTGCGCAGCAGTTGCTGCGCCGTCTAACAGGGTTGCGCTCACCGATACTCCTCCAGATGTTTGAACACACTTGCCAGCACACCATTGACGAACTTGCCGGATTCGTCAGAGTTATATTTCTTTGCCAGCTCTACCGCCTCGCTGATCACCACACTGGGGGGCGTTTCGGGGTGGTAGAGCAGCTCGTAGATTGCCAAACGCAGTACATTGCGGTCGGGGGCGGGTTGTCGGTCGGGAGGCCAGCCGATAGCAAAGCGAGCGATGATGGAGTCTATGCGTTGCAGGTTCTGCAGCGTACCGGAAGCGAGTTCGTAGGCGAATTGCTGCCCCGGCTCCTCGATAGGCATGTGTTCGACGGCAAAAGCGAAGCACTCGTCCAGAGGCATCTGCGCAATATCCACCTGATAGAGCAGGCGCAGCGCCAGCTCCCTCGCCATGCGTCGAGTGCCCGCAGAGTGCTTTCGGAGCGTGGAACTGCTCATACTCGCTGCCCCTCACTCCGTACCGTTTCGCAGATAGCGGCGCAAAAATTGTGTGGACACATTTCCCTTCTGGTATTCCGGGTGGTCGATAATGCGTTTCAAGAAGTGTAGATTGGTTTTCACGCCTTCGACACGTGTCTCTTCCAGTGCTCGCCTCATGCGTGCTATCGCAGCGGGTCTATCTTCCGCCCACACGATAATTTTGGCGAGCAGGGAATCGTAGTAGGGGGGTATCACGTAGCCCGGATACAGGTGGGTATCGACGCGCACACCGGGACCTCCCGGCAGCACCAGGTGCGTGATTTTCCCCACGCTGGGTGCAAAATCGTTATCCGGGTCCTCGGCGGTGAGGCGGCATTCGATGGAGTGCCCACGCCACTGCACGTCGCGCTGGGACAGATGCAGTCTCTCCTTGGCAGCGATACGTATCTGCTCGCGCACGATGTCCACCCCTGTGACCTGCTCGGTGACAGGATGTTCCACCTGGATGCGCGTGTTCATCTCGATGAAATAGAAGTTGCCTTTGTTGTCCAGTAAGAATTCTACCGTACCCGCATTGACATAGCCAACCGCTTTCGCTGCGCGTACCGCTGCCTCGCCCATTTTCTGGCGCAGGGCGGGAGCGACCACAGAAGCCGGGGCTTCTTCCACCATTTTTTGTCGCCTGGCGGTCTGGATAGAACACTCGCGTTCACCCAGGTGGATGACGTTGCCGTAGGAGTCTGCGAGCACCTGCACCTCGACGTGGCGAGGGTCAGGGATGAATTTTTCCACGTACACCTCTGGTGAACCAAAAGCTGCCATCGCCTCGTTTTGCGCCAGCTGCAGCACGCGCGACAACTCTTCGGGATTCTCAGCCAGGCGGATGCCTTTGCCTCCACCACCAGCCACTGCTTTCACCAGCACTGGGTAGCCGATGCGCTGCGCCTGTTTGATCGCTTCCTGCTCACTGCGCACCGCCCCGTGTGTGCCGGGGACCACCGGCACCTTTGCGTGGCGCACGATTTCGCGAGCCACCGCTTTATCGCCCATTTTCTCGATAGCGGAGGGTGGCGGACCGATAAACACCAGCCCACTCGCTTCACATGCCTCGGCGAAGCTGGCGCGTTCAGAAAGGTAGCCGTAGCCGGGGTGAATGGCTTCTGCGCCCGTGATGATGGCAGCCATAATCACGTTGGGGATGTTCAGGTAACTATCTTTGCCCGGCCCGGGACCAATGCATACCGCCTCATCTGCCGCCTGTACGTGCAGGCTGTCTGCGTCCGCTTCGGAGTACACAGCGACAGTGGCTATGCCGAGCTCCTTGCACGCGCGGATGATGCGCAAAGCGATCTCGCCTCTGTTTGCTATCAACACCTTCTGGAACATGTCTAAAATCCCTCATGCGACGGAGTAAGGCACTGCACGCGCCCGGTTTGGGGGTCGTACCAGTAGGGCTGTTTACTGACAGGGCAATACAGCATCTCTGCGGGTAGCCGCAGGTCCTGCAAGGAAGCGGGGAGAGGTTCCTCTCCCGTTGGGCGGGACATGCGCAGCGAGAGGCGAATCTGCTGGAGGTTATTGCGGCACTGCACAGCGAGAGCCGCGTTCTCAGGGGTTTTGCGTGGCTGTCCTGATGGTTCCGTGCCCCTGCCGGTGTATTTGGGCAACAGCCAGATTGCCAGTATGAGCAGCAGCACAAGCACCACCAGTATCTCTACCAGGCTCCATGCCTCACGGGCTCGCTTCATCATCGCTCTCCTCCACGATGCGGTACAGAGGCTGTCCATATTCCACTGCCACACCCTCTTCTACCAGCACTTCCACGACACGACCATTTGCGGGGCTTCGTACCTCGTTCATCAACCCCATCGCCTGAATCAGGCATACGACCTCCTCCTTCTTCACCGAGTCGCCTACCTGCAGCGGTTTGGGGCGCGGCTGGAAAAAGCCCACCAGCGGGGAGCGTATCCACACAGATGGAGGCTCGCTGGGTGGTTGCACTTGCTCCGTCTCGGGTTCAGGGCTTGTCGGAGCAGCAAGAACCACCTGTCGCCTTGCACGTAATCGCCAACCGTTTGTTTCTACCTCCAGCTCGCTGGCGTCGCTCTGGTGGAGCAGTTCCAGCAACCTCTCGATCCGCTCTACCTCAGTGTGTACCATCGGCTACACCTTCAACTGGAAAATGAAATATTCTACGACACGCAACACGTAGCTCACAAAGATGACCGCAATAATGCCTATCATCATCCACGTGACGAACTCGGAAGAACGCGCCAGCGACTCGATCTTCATGTATTGCACCTCGCCGGAAGAGGGCAAAAACGCAAACCGTGCAACGAAGTTATCCACCGCACGTAACGCCTGGAAGAGGAGTTGCTGTGTCTGTTGTGCGTAGTGGACGACGATGGCAACGGCAGCCACTATCACGATGGGAGCAATGATCTGATATTTCTGCTGTTGCCGGTAGTTATAGATAATGCAGTTGCGGCAGCGTTCCCGCTTTTCTTCTTGAGAGAGATGCCTGTTATAGGGGATAAAACGCACGTTTTCGCGGGGGTCGCTGCTGGGCGCGCCTTTGCCCTCCAGCGCCTGCAGGATCACACGTTCCTCGCACATACAACCTACGCCTTCACGCCAGCAGGCACGTCGCGCATGGTAAATAGGACAGCTCTTGCGGATGCTCGGACGACAGAAGGGTAACTGCCAGCATAAGCCGAGAAACCGGTTGGTAGGCTGGCTTTCTCTGGTGACGTTCGCACCGTACTGCAGATTCGCGCGATTGAACAACTCGCGGAAGTAGCCAGATGTTACCCGCACCCACACGTCCAGTACAGCGAAGATGATGCCGGGCACCACGCACAATATGCCTGCCTGCTGGAAGGAGACTACTATCGGGGGCAAAAGAGTGGGACCTCGTCCGGTCTGGGGGGCGAGGTGTATGATGCCCAGGGGGACTCCCAGAGCCAGTAGAGCAGCGAGCAGCAGAAAAAGATACCCGATGGTCGTTTCCCGGATATAAAGCAAGGTGAAGCTGGCTGCAGCAACGGCTGTAGTTGCCAGTAGTGCGCGTCCGGCAAGGTGGATGTTCTGCTCCACACGCAGGCGATCCGTGGTGGGCAAGGTTGCCCATGATGTTGCCATACCTGAGAAAACGCCCCAGAGCAGATAGGCGATTGCCAGCACTGCACCTACCGCTGCAACAATACCAACAAGCTGCAGCAGGTCTTCCATGAGCTCTGCTGCTTTACGGGCATGAAAGGAACGTCCTGGGCGTCCCATCAGCTCGCCCCCTTTCGCTCGGAACTACTGCGTCTTCACTCGCTCCAGGTACTGATCCGTGCGCGTGTCTACCTTGATAATGTCGCCCACGTTGATGTGGAAGGGCACGCGCACAACGGCTCCGGTCTCCAGCGTGGCGGGCTTGGAACCCCCAGATGCGGTGTCGCCGCGCACGCCGGGGTCGGTTTCTACTACCTGCAGTTCCACAAACCAGGGCATTTCTACGCCGACCACCCGCCCTTCGTGCATCAGCACGGTCACTTCCATGTTTTCCTTCAGGTACTTGATGCCTTCGCCGAACTGCTCGCGACGCACCATAATCTGGTCGTACGTATCCATGTCCATGAGGTAGTACTCATCGTCCTGGTTATACAGGAACTGCATTGGCTTTCGCTCAAGGAAAGCCTGTTCCATGCGTTCGCCAGCGCGGAAGGTCTTGTCCAGCACGGCGCCCGTACGCACGTTTTTCAGCTTGGTGCGTACAAAGGCTCCACCTTTGCCCGGTTTGACGTGCATGAACTCGATGATAGTGTAGATGTCGCCATCCACGATAATATGTAGACCGTTGCGGAAATCGCTGGTGTCTATCAAGAAAACGAACCTCCTTACGCAATCAAAGTCCTTAAGGAGTATATCAGAGGGAGCGGGAGGAAGTCAATGCGCACGGAGTAGATGCGCCGGGAGATTGTGACTGGTGCTTCGTCTATAATTGGAGGGTTTTGCTGAGGCTGTCTCGCCTCGCTGTCATACTGCGCAAGCGAAGAATATCGGTTCCTTGCGAGGCATGAAGTGCCGAAGCCATCTCCTGCAACAACATCTGGTTCCCCGATATGGTATAATACCCCTGCAGCGCCGTTCGTACAGGCGTTGACTTCACTCGAAGGAGTGTTCGAGAAGATGGCACAGGCGATGACGGACCTGGAGACGTTGCGCCACAGTACGGCGCACCTGATGGCTCAGGCGGTGTGTGAGCTGTTCCCCGGTACCAAACTGGCTATTGGTCCCCCCATTGAAGACGGTTTCTACTACGACGTAGACCCCCCGCAGCCGATTACAGGGGAGGACTTGCCTCGTATCGAGGAGCGCATGCGTGAAATCGCCGAGCGCGACCTGCCCATCGAGCGCATCGAGCTGCCGCGCATCGAGGCGTTGAAACTGGTGCGAGAGCTGGGACAGGACTACAAGGTGGAAATCATCGAAGAAATCCCCGAAGAGGAAACCATCAGCTTTTACCGGCAAGGCGACTTCATCGACCTCTGTCGGGGACCTCACGTGGAGCGTACCAGCCAGATTAAGCATTTCAAACTGCTGTCCATTGCGGGGGCATACTGGCGCGGGGACGCCCGCAACAAGATGCTCACCCGCCTCTACGGCACAGCCTGGTTCACCGAAGAGGAACTGCAGGACTACCTGCGCCGGATGGAAGAGGCAAAGCGCCGCGACCACCGCAAGCTGGGCAGGGAGCTGGGCATCTTCCTGATCAGCCCCGAAGTGGGAAGCGGCTTGCCTCTGTGGCTGCCGAAGGGAGCTATCCTGCGCGATACACTGGAGACGTTCCTGAAAAAGGAGCAGTTGAAGCGCGGATACCTGCCGGTGGTCACGCCGCACATCGGCAAGTTAGACCTGTATAAGACCAGCGGGCACTGGTACAAGTATCAGGAGAGCATGTTCCATCCCATTCAGGTGGAAGACGAGGAATACATGCTCAAGCCGATGAACTGCCCGCACCACATCCAGATTTATAAGTCGGAGACGCGCAGCTACCGCGACCTGCCTTTGCGCCTGGCGGAGTTCGGCACGGTGTACCGCTACGAGCAGAGCGGCGAGCTGGGTGGCTTGACGCGCGTGCGTGGGTTCACTGTGGATGATTCCCATATCTTCGTTGCGCCGGATCAGCTGGAAGATGAGTTCAAGAACGTGGTGGAGCTGGTGCTCTACGTGTTCGAGCGGCTGGGTCTGGAAGAGTACCGTGCGCGCGTCGGCTTGCGTGATCCCAAGAGCGATAAGTACGTGGGTAGCGATGAGGCGTGGGAACAGGCACAGCACGCCATCCTGCAAGCCGTCGAGCATATGGGCATTCAGTACACCGTTGCCGAGGGCGAGGCGGCGTTCTACGGACCCAAGCTGGACTTCCTCGCCAAGGACTGCCTCGGCAGGATGTGGCAGCTGGGTACGGTGCAGGTGGACTACACGCTACCGGAACGGTTTGACCTGGAGTACATCGGTCCCGACGGTCAGCCGCACCGTCCGGTGATGATACATCGTGCGCCATTCGGCTCGCTCGAGCGGCTCATCGGCATCCTGATAGAGCATTACGGCGGTGCGTTCCCGCTGTGGCTGGCGCCGGTGCAGGTTATCGTGTTGCCTATCGCCGACCGACACGTGCCGTATGCCCAGCAGATTCGCCAGCGGCTGGAGGAAGAGGGCTTCCGTGTGGAGGTAGATGCCCGCAACGAGAAAACAGGCTTCAAGGTACGTGAGGCAGAGCTGCAGAAAATCCCCTACATGCTGGTGGTGGGCGACCGCGATATGCAAAACGGCACCGTGTCAGTGCGCAAGCGCAGCGTGGGCGACCAGGGCGCAATGCCTCTGGATGCCTTCATCACCCGGTTGCGCGAGGAGATGGGTAGCAGGGTATACTGATAGGGAAACTTCTGTGGGCAACCGCAGCAGGTTGCCCACAGTTTTTTAACTGGAGAAAGGAGCACGGTGATGGTTCTAAAAAGATTTTTGTTTGCACTCCTGTGGGGAGTGTATTTCGTGTCCTCTTTGTGTACATTAAGCTCAGCCCAATCGCTGATCTGGCTGGGGACGCTTGGTGGCTCCGAAAGCATCGCGACCGGTGTCTCTGCGGATGGTCGTTCGGTGGTAGGATGGGCGAAGCTGGTATCCGGCAAGCAACACGCCTTTCTCTGGACGCCCACAGCGGGGATGCAGGACCTCGGTGTATTGCCCTCTTATAGCAACGAGAGCAAAGCACTCGCTATTTCCGCTGATGGAAAGGTAGTAGTGGGTGAAAGCGTGAGTCCGTCTGGCACGTCCTATGCCTTTCGCTGGACGTTGGCAGAAGGGATGCGAGCAATCGGTACGCTTGGAGGAAGCTGGAGCCGCGCGTGGGGTGTTTCTGCAGATGGCGGAGTGATCGTAGGGGAGTCCGCTACTGCTGCTGGCGTGGGGCATGCGTTCCGATGGAGCCAGCAGGGAGGAATGCGAGATATGGGCACGCTTGGAGGCTCATGGAGCGGTGCGCGCGACGTCTCTGCTGATGGTGTCATGGTGACGGGATGGGCTTACACACCCGATGGAGAGTATCATGCGTGTCGATGGGACGGGAGCGGGCTGGCGACAGACCTCGACACGCTGGGCGGTTCTCACAGCATGGCGACGGGCATCTCCAGCGATGGAACGGTTGTGGTCGGCTGGTCTTATAACGATGCCGCCCTTTTCCGCGCTTTCCGCTGGGTGGAGACGGATGAGATACGGGAACTGGGGATGTTGCCCAACAGTTATTATGTCTGGGCATACGATGTCTCTGGTGACGGTCAAACAGCGGTGGGTGAAACCTCCTTGCTCAGCGCAGGAGGTCGTGCGCTTCGCTGGCGGACCGGCGGAGGTACCGAAGACCTGAATGTGACCTATTCCAACCTGTTGACCGATGGTTCCATCCTGGAGGGTGCCCGGGCAATCTCGCCGGATGGACGTTTTATTGTGGGATATGGTATCCATGCCACTGCCCGGCGTACCGAGGCGTTCTTGCTGGACACGCAGGCGGGCGTATTTCAAGTGCGCGGCAATCTGCAGCTGCGCGACTACGATGGCGACAGCACGCAGGTGCCCATCACCGTGGAATGGCGTCAGAACGGTAGCGCAGTGCGTATGGAAGATATCTTCGTCGACGCGAGAGGGAACTATACTCTGCAGAATGTGTCTTCGGGCTCTTACGATGTAGGTTTCAAAGCGAGTCACTGGTTGCGTGTGGTGATACGTGGAGTCACCGTTGCGGATAGAGATGTGAATGGTGTCCATGCTGCGCTTACCAATGGTGATGTGGATGGCGACAACGAGGTGACGCTGTTCGATTTCGGACAGCTGGTCGCAGCGTTTGGCTCTCTTCCCGGTGACGGCAACTGGAACGCCGGGGCGGATTTAGACGGTGATGCGGAGGTAACCCTGTTCGACTTTGGCATCCTCTTGAGGAACTTCGGGGCGATAGGGGATGAGCCGTAGCCGATAACTTTGACGTGCCTCGTGCCTATGGGGGAACAGCTTGGCAGCTTCCTTATGTCGTGTGGAACTCTTCGGCGGTTTGCGCCTGATCACGCCGACGCAGACCATCACGCACTTTCGTACCCAGAAGACTGCACTGCTGATCGCATACCTTGCCTCGCATCTGCGCCAGACGCACCCTCGTGAGGCTCTCATCGACCTCCTGTGGGAGGATAGCGATATCGATGTGGGACGCACCAGCCTGCGTGTTGCGCTGAGCTCTCTGCGCAAACAGATAGAGCAGGGGGGCATACCTGCTGACGCAGTGTTCTACTCGGACAATTTCGGCATTGGCTTGCGCTCCGACGCTGTGACGACCGACCTGAACGATATGGAGCACAACCTCCGTCTGGCACGCCGCCTCTCAGACCTCCCGGAACGTATCGCCTACCTGCAGCGTGCCATAGATTACTACACCGACGTACCACTGAAAGGATTCTACGAGGATTGGGTGTTACAGCTGCAGCAGCAGACAGCGGAGCGTCATTTTCGCGCGTTAGATGAACTCATCCGCCTGCTGGAGGAACGAGGACAACGTGAGGACGCTCAGGAGTATGCCCTCCGGGGTATTGCCTGTGATCCCTTGCGCGAGGAGCCTCGCCTGGCGCTGATGCGTATCTATCTGGCGAGAGGCTATCCGGCAGAGGCGAAGCGGGTATACCGCGAGTGGGAGCATCTCCTCCGCGAGCAGCTGGATACCACCCCCTCCCGTGCCATACAGCAGCTGGCGATACAGGCGCAAGATGATGTCCGATACACGCAGCAAGCTGCCCAGCAGCTGTGTGACAGCAGACTGCCGCCTGCACCAACCGGGCTGTTCGGGCGCGAACGCGAAACGGCGCGTCTGATGCAAATGCTCGACACAAACGCCACGCGCCTTGTCACCATCACCGGAGAAGGAGGTATTGGCAAGACCAGCCTGGCGATAGAGGTTGCCCGAAGGCTGGTCAGTAAAGGACAACGCGCCTGGTTCGTGGATGTGGCAGACGTGAGAGAAGGACATGCTTTGCTGGAGCGCATCCTGCACGCCACCGGTGCCGTTATGCCTGCTGAGCGGCTGATGGATGCGGTAGTGCAGGTACTGGGAGGTTATCCCTCGCTGCTGGTGCTGGACAATTTCGAGCAGGTGGACTCCGGTGGGGTGCGGGTGGTCTCTGACCTGTTGCAGCGTCTGCCGTTATTCCAGGTACTGGTGACTTCGCGTCGGAGGACGGGTTTGTCCGGTGAACAGATACTGCGCCTGTGTCCGCTGCAAACACCCTCGACAGAGGGATGGCGAGAAGCAGACAGCTTGCCGGACAGTAGTACTCTGGCACTGTTGCAAAGTTGCCCTAGCGTGCAGCTTTTCGTCCAACACGCTCAGACAGTGCGTGCGGGGTTCGATCTGACGCCAGAAAACGCGCTTGCTGTCGCAAAGATTTGCGAATATCTAGAAGGAGTGCCCCTGGCTCTCATCCTCGCCGCCTCCAGAGCTCGGGTGCTCTCGCCATCTCAAATACTGCACACTATCCAGCAACAGGCACACACATTGAGCGCGCCCAACTCCCTGCAGCCAGAGCGTCATCGCTCCCTGCACGCCTCGCTGGAGTGGAGCTACGCCCTGCTGTCGCCGGATCTGAAAAAGGCGTTCAACATGCTGTCGGTATTTGCGGGAGGGTGGAACATCGCGGGTGCCGGCTGTGTGCTGACGGGGCAGGTGCCTAGCGAGGATACCGTGCCGGACGTCGCTGTGCTGGATACTCTGGACGCGCTTATCGAATGCTCGCTGGTGCGGATGGAGGAGCAAGATGGGGAAGCACGTTATCAGATGCTGGAGTTGGTGCGGCAATACGCCCTTCAGAATCTGCACAGGGAGCCGTACGCCGACGATGCCTTTGCTCGGCACCTTTTGTTTTTCAGCCATCGTGCTGATCTTGCCCATCGGAACAGAACAGGTGCACAGGCGACGCAGTGGTCGAAGATGGTGGCACGTGAGCATCAGAATATGATGGCAGCGATGGATTATGCTCTACGGCGCGATACTGTGCGCAATACCCCTGATGCACTGCAGATGGCGGCAAACTTGTGGGTGTTCTGGATGATGCACGGTATTCTCGTAGAGGGCAGGGCAGTGCTGGACAGGTTGGTGGCGGATTACGGAGGGGCAGCCGACGAGGAGACCTCGCACTGGTGGGCATGGGTGGCGATGGGTGCAGGCGCGCTGGCATGGATGCAGAGAGACCTTGCTGTGGCAGAGCATCTGTTGCGTCAGAGCCTGCGCCGTTTCGAACGGCAGAATGACCGGGAAGGACAGGCTTTCGCCACAGTATGGCTGGGCAATGTTTTTTACCGGATGGGAAGATACGAGCAGGCAGAAGCAGTCTATACACAAAGCGCGATGCTGGCGGAGGAAGCAGGTAGTATAGAGGCGCTCACTTACGCCACAATGTGGGTGGGCAATCTGGCACAACGAGCCGGGCACATCGATCGCGCCAGAACAGTGTACCACTCCTGCCTTCATCTCGCGCAGCGGAGTGCTGACCATTACGCGCTGGGGTTCGTGCATCATAACATGGCGAAGATTGCCCTTCGCGGGGGAGACAATATGGAATGCGCCCGGCAGGTTCTCCGCGCTCTGCAGATACGCGCCCGCATAGAAGATTTACCCGGGATTCTGGAGGTTATGGAAACCCTCACCGAGCTCTGCGTGCGCATCGAGTGGGACGAGGCAGGAGCACAGCTGGCAGGAGCATGCCAATCTCTGAGGCGAAGGCTACATCTTCCTTCCTCTGCTTCCCCTCCTGGCGAAGCGGAAGGGATATTGCGCCGACGGATGGGCAAGGAAGCTTATCAACAGCAGGTAGGATGGGGACGTTCGCTATCAGTGCAGGATGTCATCACCCTTGTGGAAGCATTGCCGAACATGATTTGACACTCTGTGAAGAACGGTTTTGTCCTTTTCCTCAGTGTGCGGAATCGCTGGAATAGGTATGACATCCTTTCGATTTTCGAGACAATTTTCGAAATCTCTCCCGTTGTAACGTTTTTGTAACGCCCCTGTGCCATACTCCACCTGCAATAAAGGTGCTCGCAGGCGATGCCGTGACGCATAGCCTCGATGCCCTTGTCTATCTGTGACAGGAGGAATATGAAATGTTCAGACGTGCTTTACCTTTGCTGTTATGCGTGGTATCGCTGGGGTTCACGCCAGCCTATGCGCAGTTCTTCGAATACCTGCGCCCACCTGGTGCCACGTATCTTAGTGCTCTCTCAGGCGATGGAAACTCTGTTGCGGCAGCAATGACCACGATGGAGGCGACGGAGCCCGCGGTATGGAGCATCATGGATGGCTGGGTAAGGTTGTTTCCGGGGGCATGGGGCTACGCAAACGGTATCTCGTTCGATGGAAGCGTCGCGGTTGGTGCAGTGCGCGACGGTGCGTTTGTATGGAGGGTAAATAGCGCCCCCCAGTTCTTTGCGAGCCCCAGCAACGCATGGGCGATAGACGATGCCGCAACCCGCTTCATCCTGTGGCGTGACTACGCCGCCCTGCGCGACCTGACCACAGGCACGGATATCAAAGTGTGGCCCAGTGCGGGAATCGGCTACACCTACACGCTTCGACCAACGCGCATCTCTCGCGATGGAAGCACGGTGATTGGTAGCGTTAGCGGGTCGGGCAGGACGGAAACGGGCTTCGTCGAGCGTATCGGCGGGGCATATATCCCGCTTCCGCGCTATGCTTATCCACAAGCGGTCTCCGCCGATGGCTCGCTGGTTGCAGGGGCTATCTGGGTAGGCTCTCAGTACGAAGCCTTTATCTGGAGCGAGAGCACAGGTGTTGTTATCCTGCCTCGCCTGCCCGTTACTCCGCAAACTCAAGGGCGAACGGTGCCGTTCATCGGAGCGGTATGGCGTGGAGCGGACGGGCAACCCCGGGCGGCAGGCACGTGGCGAGTGCCATACGACGACCCGGAGGCAGGATGGTACGGCCCGGAGGGAGAAGTTTACGCGGCTGTCATCTGGCATAGCATCACACTACCTCCGCAGTACCTGAGGCAATTCCTGCAAAGCCTCAGCCCGGCGGGCGACTACATCTATCCGTTGGGGGGAGTGACAGACGCCTCTGCAGACGGCAACGTATTGATAGGCACCAGTAACACGAGAGGAGACTGGCGCGCAGTGTTGGCAACAACCTCATCCAGCACACCTGTGTCCGAATTGTCCAACCTCAGTCCGTCTACCGTATCGGCAGGTAGCGGTAGATTCACACTGACCGTGGAGGGCAGAGGCTTCCGCCCGAATGCAGTCGTGCAGTGGAATGGCTATGCTTTAGGAACAACCTACATCAGCCCCACACAGATGAAGGCAGAAGTGCCCGACTGGGCGGTGGCATCGCCCGGCACTGCACAGGTAGCGGTTTTCAACCCTTTCGTGCCGCCGCCTGGCGGGAATCGTTCCGGCGAGTTGACCTGCACCATTGGTTCTGGACAGTCGCCGATGCTCAGTCTGATGTCACCTTCGGGTGTGCGGGCGGGTTCTACAAGGGTGCAGCTGCGCGTGCAGGGTTCTCACTTCACGACAGCGTCGCAGATGGAGTTCGATGGCACATGGCTATCCACCACTTTTCTCTCGTCAAACGAGTTGCAGGCGGACCTACCGGAGGGTCTACTCACTACGCCGGGCGTCTACGTGGTGCGGGTGTACGAGCCTTCACTGGACGATTACTCCAACAGCCTGCAGTTTGTGGTGACGGTAGCGATACCGTCTGTCACGCGCCTCACACCGAACTCTATCTTGCAGAATCCGTCGTCGGACTTCGCTATCCGGGTGGCGGGAAGCGGTTTCGAGAACGGGGCGAAGGTGTATTTCGGCGGGAACGAGCTGCCAACCACCTACGTATCCAGCGCGGAACTGCGTGCCACCGCCTCGAAGAGCCTGGCGGCAAACGCGGGGACATACTACGTGAATGTGTATAACCCCGGCTCGGGTTGGTGGTCCAACGGTATCGGTTTCAAGGTCATCGCGCGACGGGTTACTCCGCCTCCACCACCGCCTGGCACTGGTCCGGGCGGCTCACCTTCCCTGCGCATGACTGATGCGCATATCGCCCCCAACGTGGTGAGTCAGGTGTTTGTGACCATCAAAAATGAGGGTGGTGGCGCAATGACAGGAGGAAGGTTGACTTCTGCGACGCTGAATGGACAACCTACCGTGCTTCTGCCGGACCCCGGTCTGTCGGGATTGACAGCAGGACAGAGCGTGCAGCTGATTTTCGAGTTCACGACCCCCAACATCCAGAGCGGGCAATCGTTCGTTATCTGGGTTGCCGGTACGAGCAACCAGGGCAGCTGGAGCGTGTCGCGCATTGTGACAGTTCCTTAAGTTCGCCTTCGTCCTACCTCTCTCCCGAGAAATCGGGGGGGAGGCAACATCATACTCATCTGGAGGTTCTGAAAATGAACAAGCGGTTTCGGTATCTCGGTGTCGTTCTCGCGCTTTACCTGATGCTGCTTTCAGGCATCGCACGAGCGCAGTGGGATTTCTTTGTTACCCCTGATGAGCTGGTGCTATCCGCAGGCAGCAGCTACTACACGGTATGGGGTTTCCTGCAGTACTGGGGTAGCGACCCTATAGACATTCGTTTCGTTTCCTTTAGCAACGGGCTGGTCGCGGTAGGCGTGACCACCGACGACATGCCCTTTTACGACTGGGCGATCAATGACCTGACCGACCTCACACTGCACTTTGAGCCGTACGAGTATCATGGCTTTCCGCTCTTTGGCATCGATGTCGCATCAGATGCTCCTTCCGCGCTTTATACGCCCACCGCCGTGCTAGAGTTTGACGAAATAGGCGGAGCCTCAGGTGTAGCGCTGGGGGCGACCTGGCAGCTGGAGGTGCAGGGAGCACCCGTTCCGGAGCCTGCCACAGTCACGGTGTTTGCGTCGGGACTATTGATGCTGTTCGTGCGCAGGCGACGCATCCAGCGGTAATTGGGACCTGCCCGGCAGGAGTCTCGCCTTCCACAGGGACACGCGGTGTCGAACCACGAGGTTTGGAAGCCACATGTCTGCTTCATGCTGACACAAAGACCTGGTAGTCTGCTAAACGTTACTCTCTGGGAAGGCGGGTCTCTTGCCAGGGTGCTTCTCTTTTCATCTCATCTAAAGTCACGAACCCTCTTCATTCTTGCCGCGCGTTCGGGTTATAATAGAAGGGAGGTGGTGGTGATGTCTGTGGTACAGGCAAAACAGGTCGTACATTACCCTTACTCGGATGGGAAACCGATGGCAGAAACCCCCGAACATCTGGAAGCGATGATTTACCTGATTACTGCCCTGCAGGCGTACTTTGCTCCGCGAGAGGACGTGTACGTTGCGGGCAATCAGTTTATGTACTGGATCGAGGGTAATCCCCATCAGCGCGTCGCGCCGGACGTGTACGTGGTCTTTGGTGTGTCCAAGAGACCACCCCGTCCCACCTGGAAAGTGTGGGAGGAGGGTAAAGCGCCTGATGTCATCTTCGAGCTGACCTCTCGCTCCACCGCGGGCGAGGACCTGGACAGAAAGTACCGGCTCTACCAGCGGTTGGGCGTCAAGGAGTACATCATGATTGATGTGACCCGCGAGTACCTAATCGAGCCGTTGATGCTGCACCGGCTGGTGGGGCGCGAGTATCAGCAGGTTCCCAGCGAGCGACCAAATGACCGTGAATGGTGGGTGACCAGTGAGCAGCTGGGATTGCGGATTATGGTGCGAGCTGAGGACGAGGGGTATCTGGTGCGCCTCTGGGACCCGGTGCAGCAAGCTTTTCTCCCTTCGATTCGGGAAGCGACGGAAGCAACGCTGCAGTTATATGCACAGCTGGAGGAAGCAAGGAGACGCGAGGCGGAGGCTACACGCTTAGCGGAAGAGGAGGCACAACGCCGCGCCGAGCTGGAAGCACGCCTGCGCGAACTGGAGGAGGAACTGCGCCGATTAAAAGGCGACGGCAGCAACACGAGCGCTTAACCTGTCTTCACCTCCCTGCAGGAAAATTGCTGCTGATAGCGAATTAGTAATGTCAGCACAAGATAGATGCAAAGGAGACGGATGAAGCATGGAACTGGTGAAGCCTCGTGTAGTCCCTCCATTGGACGAGTCGTTCCGTCCTGCTGTGCTGGCGAACCGTGCGTTTCGTGAGAAGGTCAGAGCCTCCGGGCAGGGCGTGCCCATGGTTATCGGCGTAGAGCGCGCCGACGGCACCCGCTCGGTGTATCGCACGGAGGTGTTTGCCACCGGCTCGGCGGACTTCGAGCAGAACCTGCAGTATGTGGAGCGCATCGTCAAGTTTCTGCTCTGGCAGAAGGGGGGGTACAGGGTATACCTCGGCGGTCCGTCCCAGATTGGGGAGTATCTTCAGAAGACGTATTCACCCGAAGGGGAGCGTGCTTTTGACTACGACTTCATGGGCGAAACGGTGTACGAGCGTCCCTTCGAGGTGGTCGTTACCGATGCCGAGAAGGTTCCTGCCCCCAACGAGATGGCAAAGGCATTGGGCAGGCACCTAGACGGTTGCCGGATCGGTCTGGATCTGGGTGCCAGCGACCGTAAAGTATCCGCCGTGATTGAGGGCAAGGACGTATTTAGCGAGGAAGTTGTATGGGACCCGCGTCCGCAGACTGACCCCAGCTACCATTACCACGAGATTATGTCTGCCCTGCATCGGGCGGCGGCACGAATGCCCCGCGTGGACGCTATTGGCGTGAGCTCGGCGGGTGTGTGGATCAACAACCGCGTGATGGTGGCTTCGCTCTTCCGCGGTGTGCCCAGAGACGTGTTTAACGCGAAGGCGAAAGACATCTTCCTGCGCGTGCAGAAGGAATGGGGCGTGCCTCTGGAGGTAGCCAACGATGGCGAGGTCACCGCGCTGGCAGGATCGATGAGCCTGGGGGTGAACGCTATCCTCGGTGTGGCGATGGGCTCCAGCGAAGCAGCGGGCTACGTCACACCTGAAGGCAATATCACCAACTGGCTGAACGAGCTGGCGTTTGCTCCTGTGGACTACGCTCCCGACGCGCCCGTGGACGAGTGGTCGGGCGACAGGGGAGTGGGTGCGCTGTACTTCTCGCAACAGGCGATTTTCCGACTGGCTCCGGTAGCAGGCATCCATCTGGACGAGAGCCTGGGGCTGGCAGAGCGATTGAAGAGTTTCCAGGACCTGCACGCCAGCGGCGACTCTCGTACCCGCCCCGTCTATGAGACTATCGGCGTTTACCTGGGATACGGCATCGCACATTACGCCGATTTCTACGACCTGCAGCATGTGCTGGTACTGGGACGTGTCACCTCGGGCGAAGGTGGACATATTATCCTGGAGAAGGCGAAAGAGGTTCTGCAAACCGAGTTCCCCGAGCTGGCGACACGAGTCAGCGTGAATCTGCCTGACGAAAAGGCGCGGCGCGTAGGACAATCCATTGCAGCTGCCAGCTTGCCCGAAATTAAGAAGGAGGAAAAGGAGGGTTAAACCAATGCAACTGCACAATCCGGGTGCGGAGATCTTCGTACCGGACGGTACGCCCGTAGAGCAAGCGCTGGCGCGTACCACCCATTTGGCAGTCGGGGCGCACCAGGATGACCTGGAGATTATGGCTTATCGAGGCATCCTGGAATGCTTCCAGCGAGAAGACAGGTGGTTTTGCGGGGTCAACGTGACCAACGGAGCAGGCAGCCCTCGTGATGACCTCTATAAGGACTATACCGACGAGATGATGCAGGTGGTGCGGCGCAAGGAGCAGAAGAAGGCAGCGGTAGTCGGCGAATACACCGCCCAGATTTTCCTCGACTACTCCAGCGCGGCGACCAAAGATGGAAGCAATCCGGCAGTCAAGGAAGACCTGAAGAAGGTGTTCCTCGCGACGCGACCGCAGATTGTGTACACACACAACCTGGCGGACAAGCACGACACGCACGTGGCAGTGACCCTGCGTGTTATCGCTGCTCTGCGCGAGCTGCCGGACGATGCGAAACCCCAGCAGGTGCTGGGATGTGAAGTATGGCGTGACCTGGACTGGATGGCGGACAGCGACAAGGTGGCGATGGATGTTTCGGCACACGAGAACCTGGCGGCATCGCTGCTGGGCGTATTCGACTCGCAAATCTGCGGCGGTAAGCGTTATGACCTTGCTACGATGGGGCGACGGCGGGCACACGCCACCTACGCCGAGTCGCACGGGGTGGATGTGTCCACCAGCCTGATTTACGCGATGGACCTGACGCCGCTGATTCAGGACCCCTCGCTGGACGTGGGGCAGTATGTGCAGGGGTTCATTGACCGCTTTGCACAGGACGTGCAGGCGCGAATCGCCAAGGTGCGGTAACTTCATTCCTGCTCACACAAAGACACGGAGACGCGAAGCGAGGAAAAAAGAAGGTGGAGGCTTTGCGCTCTTTGTGTCTTTGTGTGAGGCATAAAGGAGGGGGCAGTAGATGCACTTATCTGAGTATGAGGGATATGTCGGTATAGACATCGGTGGGCAGTCTATCAAGGTGGGGACCATCCGTGACGGAGAACTGGTCACTCGAGATATCGAGACCCCACCCGATTACGCCGAGGCGCGGACGAAGATGCTGGAGGCGGTTACCGATCTGGTGGGTGACAAGCCCAAGGGACTGGGCATCGGTACGCCGGGTCCCATAGACTGGCGCACGGGCTTTCTCCACTGGACGCCCAACATCCCCTGGAAGAACGTTTCGTACCCGGAATTGGGTGAGGCGTTGGGGTGCCCGGTGTATGTGGACAACGATGCCAACGTTGCCGGACTGGCTGAGGCGGTGCTGGGCGCCGGGAAGGAATATCGCATTGTTGCCGGTTTCACTCTGGGTACAGGCATCGGCTACTTCGTGGTGATGGATGGACACATCTATCACGGCAAGCTGGACGTAGAGGGCGGCCATCAGGTGCTGAACCCGGAGGGACCCCTGTGCGGCTGTGGGGCGCGGGGTTGTCTGGAGGCTTACGCCTCGGCGACAGCGATAGAGGCACGCACGGGCAAGGAGCCAGAGGACATCGATGACCCCGCCTTCTGGGCGGAGATAGCGGGATACCTCGCCTGGGGAATCGTGAATGTGACCACGCTGGTGTGCCCGGAGGTGTTTGTGCTGGCGGGAGGCATGATTCAGCGGGGCGATACGCTGTTCGTTCCCCTGCGCGAAAAGCTGGCGCAAATGCTGAAGATTGTACCTCCACCGCCTGTGAAACCGGCGGAGCTGGGGCATCGCGCAGGAGTGTACGGCGCTATCGTACTGGCGAAACGGGGGCATAAGGTAGAATGAAGCGTTTTCGCATGAAGAAGCAGAAAATCGTCAAGCCCGACGGACGCTGGATGTACCTGTATACCTTTGAAGGGGAGGAGAAGCAGCCTGAAAGCGAGGTAGGGAAGACGGAGCGCCGAGAAACCGAGACAAGTGCTGAAGGAGGCAGATCCGGGTAGTTTGGCGAGGATCCAGTTAGGCGTTGTGTTCTCCCTGTCATGCTGAACGCAGTGAAGCATCTTCGAGGTTCTTCGCTTCGCGCAGACTGGCAGGGTATCGTTTTTTCTTGTCGTATGAAGCACAAGCAAAACATCTCGTTTTGCCCTGTTCTTCAGAAGAGCAGAAGGATGTGCATCAATCTGTCCACTGTCATACCGCTTCTCTGTTTGTTAATCCACGCGCACTGGTTGTCTCTGCCCATAAGTCGCTGAACGCCACAGCCACTCTACCGGTCCAAAGCGATACCTGCGTAGCCACCATACGCTCAACACTGATTGTGCTGCGAAAATCAGACAGGACAGGACGAAACCCGAAGTAACCCCCACCTTGCCGTACAGCCCTAAGCCATAGTTGTAGAATAGCAATGTGCACACAACCGACTGTAGCAGGTAATTGGTCAGCGCCATACGCCCCACTGCAGCAAGCCAGCTCCAGCGTGCCTGTACGCTTTCTCCGCGTAGCAGTAAACTCAGCACGATAATGTAGGCGACGCCCAACGCCGGACCACCGAGCAGGTACAACCACATCGCTGTAAGAAAAGGAACCAGTTGCAGATTCTGCGAGGAGTGAAGCAATTGCTGTGCGTATAGCAGGCTGGCGGGAAGACCAATAGCAAGACAGACCACAGCAACCCTACTCCATTTGGAGGGGTTGTCTTTGATGTTCTGGAGAATCTGCTTCTGCGCTGCATACATCCCCAGCCAGAACATGGTGAGAACGTTCGGCAGTAGCAGTATATATTCGCTCCGAAGGCGCGGTAGGTTGTGGGGAAGAGTGTACCCCGTTTTGGAGGTAGGAATCGTCTTGTGCCATCACACACCCCCCTCGCCTGACAGCCTACTGCAACCCCGAGTAGAGACACGGTTTTGTTTGCGAAAGTCGCAGATTTTTTTCTGCCACCTTTCGAATGCTTGAGTGGCGAGTCAATGATAGCTTCCGTCGGGCGGGCACAGGTTAGGGAAACACCATCACCAATCCATTTGCCTTTCATCGCACTGACCAGATACGGCTCAGCCCCAACCTGCGCCCCGTCCGTCACTCCGACCATCGGCTGGTGGTATGCGACGTGATGTTACAGCGACCACCCCTTGCGGTATTCGCGGCGGATGTACTTCTCCGCTTCCGCGCAGTTGGTGATCTTCATGCGTCGGGCATCATAGTTTATCTTGTGCCCGGTGCGGAAAGCGACATTGCCCAGCAGCACCATTTCGGTTAGCCTGGCGGCGTACTCGAAATCGCTCATCGCCTTCCCGCGCCCTTTGCAGGCGTCAATCCATTCCTGATGATGTCCCCTTGGAGCGCGTGGGAGTGTTGGCTCGGGAGGCTGGTATCCTTCGAACTTCTCGCGCGGTAGCAGTACCGGCTCGCCACCGTGTGGCACCCACGCCCTGCCTTTCTCGCCGATGAACAACGTGCCGTTGGGCTGGATATCGATCTCCGGCGCGAGCTCCTTCGGGGGCAGTTTGCCTCCATCGTACCAGTAAAGGGTGACGGGCGGCATCCCTCTGCGAGCAGGGAACTCGTAGCGGATGATGCTCCATTTGGGACCTGTTTCGCGGTGGTGCGGTTCGCCCTCTGCTTCTACGCTAATGGGTGCGCCCAGGTCCAGTGCCCAGAAGGCTGTATCGAGGATATGACAGCCCATGTCGCCCAGCGCGCCTGTGCCGAAATCCCACCAGCCACGCCAGTTGAAGGGGTGGTATGCCGGATGATACGGACGCTCCGGTGCAGGACCGAGCCACAGGTCCCAGTGCAGGGTGCGTGGCACAGGCGGTGTGTCGGTGGGGCGGTCGATACCCTGAGGCCAGATAGGGCGGTCGGTGCTGGAGTGCACCTCACGGATGGCGCCTATCGCTCCCGACCGGAGGATTTCCACCGAGCGACGTAAGCCATCGCTGGCGTGTCCGTTGTTGCCCATTTGGGTGACCACCTTGTAGCGTTTCGCCGCCTCTGCCAGCTTACGTGCTTCGTACACAGAGTGGGTCAGCGGTTTCTCGCAATACACATGCTTGCCCAGCTGCATCGCAGCCATCGCGGCGACGGCGTGCGTGTGGTCGGGTGTGCTGATGACCACCGCGTCGATCTCGTGGTGTCGCTCGTCCAGCATCTGGCGGAAGTCCACGTACTTATAGGCGCGGGGGAACCGCTTTGCCGCCTCGCCCAGCGGATTCTCGTCCACGTCACAAATCGCCACGATGTTCTCGGTGGAGACGCCGTCGATGTTGCCCCAGCCGCGCCCTCCGCACGCGATGATGCCGATGTTTAGCTTTTCGTTCTGGGCGTAGGTGGGATTCCAGCTGTGCGCCACCAGCCACAGGCTCATGCCATACTGGGCGCTTCGTTTGATGAACTCCCGGCGTGTGGTCTTCTCCATTGCGCATCGCCTCCTTACGATGACAGTTTGCCCATGATGCGTATCACCGACGCTGCTGGTGCGGTGAGGCGCAGGTGGTTGCCCTCGATACGCACTGCCCGTGGCTCAGATGGTTTCACCCGGTCAGGGTTCTCAAAGGTGTTATGGGCGTGGATATCGTCGGCGGAGAGGAAGACCGCCTCTGCTTGCGACACCGTTCCGCCCAGTACCTGCACCTCCAGTTCCGTCGGCTGTTCGGGATGGGTATTGCACAGGGTGACACAGAGCGTGTTCTCTCTCACCGAGGCGGAACCCTCTATGATTTGCAGGCTAAAAGGCTCCTTTTGCAGGTACTGCTGTCGGCAGAAGTCGCGCACTGCACCGCCGTCTGACAACGTGTCCGCCAGTGTTTCGAATCGTACCGCTTGCGCTCCTTTGTGTGGTGCGTACATCTGCCAGACGTAGTAGGTAGGCGTCTTGAGGCATTTATCCTCCTGCACCAGCAACAGTGACTGAAGCACGTTCACCAGCTGCGCGATGTTGCCCATGAAAATCTGATGGCAATGGCGGTGGAAGATGTCCAGCGTGAGCGCAGCAACCAGCGCATCGCGAATCGTGTTCTGCTGGTACAATCCTGAGCCCGGTTTGCCCGGCTCCACCGGGTGCCATGCGCCCCACTCGTCGATAATGAGGCTTATCTTCTGTTCGGGGTCCAGTTCGTCCATCACCGTGCGGTGTCCCGTCAGGATACCCTCTATCGCTTTCGCCTTGCAGAGCAGTTCCGTCCATTGTTCGGTGGTGTATTCGGTGGCGGTTCCGGCGGTTCCGCAGTAGTAATGCGCGGCGAGCGATTGCACCAGATGGCGTCGGCTCCAGCCTTTGCGCCGCAAGCTGTTCAGGAACTTCCACGTCCAGTCCCAGTCGTTGCCTGCTGCACCGCAGGCGATGGCGTGTATGGGCGTATCGGAGTAGTTGAACAGGAAGGTGCGGTATCGGCAGAAGAGTTCCGCATAGTATTCGGGATGCATGTTGCCGCCACAGCCCCAGTTTTCGTTGCCCACGCCCCAGAAGCGCACGCGGAAGGGTTCCTCCGCGCCGTTGGCACGGCGCTCGTTTGCCAGTGCCGAGTTGCCCGCGAAGTTGCAGTACTCTACCCAGTCGCGCAGTTCGGCGGGAGTGCCCGAGCCTACGTTGCCCACGATGTATGGCTCCGCACCGATGAGGCGACAGAAAGTGATAAACTCGTGCGTGCCGAAATGGTTTGGCTCCGGTGCCATACCCCATTGGTAGTTGATGCGCAAGGGACGCTTCTCGCGCGGCCCGATACCATCGCGCCAGTGGTAGGCGTCGGCGAAGCAGCCTCCGGGCCAGCGCAGCACCGGTATCTGCAGAGAGCGCAGCGCGTCCACCACGTCCTTACGAATCCCGCCGATGTTGGGGATGGGAGAATCTTCCCCCACCCAGATGCCGGGATAGATGCACTCGCCCAGATGTTCGGCAAACTCACCGTGCAGGTAAGGGCTGATAGTGCCTATTGGCTCGTTGAGTAACACAGCCACCTGTTGCACCGACATATTTCGCTCCCGTACGATGTGTTTGGGAAAGTACTTCGTTGTCGGGATAGGGATTCCTGTTCTTCGCCGCGGCGTGCAAGGGCGTTTTGCACAACATATCGGAAGATTGGCTCATGAAAGCAGGCAATTACGCTGTGCCTATCGAAAGATTACCCTAAACAAATAAACGCGCGCTGAGGAGGGGGAAGAATGACACTGGACGAGCACCTGGATGCCGTATGGCAATCTCTGCTTCATACTGACAGAGAAACGCGCAAGTGGGTGGAAAGACTTCGGGCACAGATAGATTTCGCCAGGCAGCTGGCGCAGGTAAACCCATCCCAACAGGCGGAGTGGGAGGGGCTGATTCTGCACGCCGCGCAGGGCTTTGCACAGGCGGTCTCTGAAGGCAAGCCGGTTGCGGAGGCGGTGAAAGAGGCGGAGGCGGTTCTCAGTCCCATCGCACCCACTGCCAAAGAGTATACCATCCACTGCGTAGGGCACGCCCATATCGATATGAACTGGATGTGGAACTGGGCGGAGACAGTGGCCACTGCCAACGATACCTTCTCCACAGTAGATAGATTGATGCAGGAGTTTCCCCAGTTTCGCTTCTCACAAGACCAGGCGTCCACCTATCAGCTGCTCAAAGACTATCTGCCCGAGCTGTGGCAGAATGTACAAGAGCATGTGCGCTCCGGCAGGTGGGAGGTCACCGCGAGCCATTGGGTGGAAGCCGATAAGAACATGGCGTCGGGGGAAATCTTGTGTCGCCATCTGTTGTATACGAAGCGATTCTTCCAGAAGGAGTTCGGGCTACCGTATGATGCGGTGCAGCTGGATTACGAACCCGACACCTTTGGACATGCGCACACCGTACCAGGCATTCTCGCCCGTGCCGGTATTCGCTACTACTACTTCTGCCGCACGGGCAAGGGACCGTTCCTGTTCTGGTGGCAGGGGCGAGATGGCTCTCGGGTGCTGGCGTTTGACGACCACCGCGAGTGGTATCTGGGACCTATCACGCCGCATATCGCACGACATGTGGTGGAATTTGAGCGGCAGACGGGCTTAAAGGATATGCTGTTCGTGTACGGCGTGGGTGACCACGGGGGTGGACCCACCCGGCGCGACCTGCAGCTGGCGCACGAGATGATGGAGTGGCCCGTTTTCCCCAAAATCCGGTTCAGCACCTACCATGAGTTCTTCCGCATCGCCGAGCGCGAGGCGAAAGACCTGCCCGTCATTGACAGTGAACTCAACTTCGTGTTTGAGGGCTGTTACTCTTCGCAAAGCAACATCAAGTACGCCAACCGGCGCAGCGAGAATACACTGGTGGAGGCAGAAATCTGTGCTCTTCTGGCGAAAGGTATCTCCGGTTTGGCGTATCCTACGGACCAGCTCCACACAGCATGGCGCCATGCCATGTTTAACCAGTTCCACGACATCTTGCCCGGTTCGGGAGTACACGCCACCTACGAGTATGCGCAAGGGCTATTCCAGGAAATTATCGCGCACACCTCCATGATGAAAACGCGCAGCCTGCGTGCTATCGCCGCAAAGGTGAACACGAAGGCAGTGTCGCCCGCCGAAGTATCTCCTGTGCAGAATCACGGCGAAGGCTTGGGCGCAGGGCAGGGCGACCTTCCCGCAGACGGCGTGCTCAGCCGATATGGCGCGGGCGGTATCGGTTGTGACCCGTTCGTGGTGTTCAATCCCTCGCCGTGGGTGCGCAGCGAGGTGGTCACCGCCCGCATCTGGGACCGTGACATCGAGACGCCGTACGTGGCTGTACGCGACGATAGGGGCAACGTCTTCCGGGCGCAGGTTCTGGGGCGTGGAGACTACTGGCAGCACCGTTTCATCGAACTGGCGTTTCCTGCCCACGAATTGCCTCCGCTGGGCTATCGTACCTACAGCATACACCGTTCGGTGACAGCTGCCGATGGCGCAGGCTGCAGTAGCGACGGTATGGGCACGATTGAAAACGAGTTTCTGCGTGTGACGGTGGAACAGCAATCCGGTGCGATTGTCAGCCTGGTCGATAAGCGCACGGGGCTGGAGATGGTGCCTCCAGGCGAGCGTATCGGGTTGCTGGAATACATTCTCGAGGCGCCGCATGGAATGACTGCCTGGGTGCTGGGGCAAATCAAGGAATATCTCCCCTTTACAGAAGGGGCCACCCTGACCTTCCCGCACAACGGTCCTTATCTTGCCAGCGTGCAGGCACACCATCGGTTCAACGATAGCCGGTTGACGCTGACTATCAGTCTCACGGCAGGCGTGCCGCGCGTGGATTTCACGCTGGATGTGGACTGGCTGGAACGCGGTGCGCCAGAGAAAGGTGTGCCCACACTGCGCGTGCAGTTCCCGCTGGCGATAGACGAGCCGAAGTGTCGGATGGAGTGCCCCAATGGTTGGGTGGAGCGTTCCACCATTGGCTACGCGCAGCCTTCAGAGACCTTCAAGCATGTGGGCGGAACAGGTATCGCCATGTATCCGATGGATATGCCCGCGCAGAAGTGGGTGGACCTGTCGGGAGTGCACTCTGAGACGGGCAAACCGGCGGGCGCGGTGCTGGTGAACGATCGTGTGTATGCGCATAGCGTCTGCGACAACACGCTAGGGATGACGTTGCTGCGCAGTTCCTACGACCCGGACCCGTTGCCAGAACTGGGTCGCCATACCTTCCGCTTTGCGCTGATTCCGTTTGGCGAAGGGTGGACGCCCGCGCACTCTGCCCGTGCAGGCTACGACTTCAACCAGCCCTTCAACGTGGTGAGCACCGACGTGCATGAGGGCGATTTGCCCCTCTCGCAGGCGTTCGCGGAAGTGCTAACGCCTAACGTGATGCTGAGCGGGATGAAGAAGGCAGAAGACTCAGACGCGCTCATCTTGCGTCTGTATGAGGTGGAAGGCAAGGCGACGACCGCAGAGGTTCGGCTCAGCAGCGTGCTGGCACGACCGAACTCACCGGCGGTGGAGACGGACATTCTGGAACAGCCGTTGACGACAAATACCGCCCGCATGAACGGCGACGTGCTCAGTGTGCAGATACCTGCCTTTGGTTTGGTGACGGTGAAGGTAGGGTAGCAGCTGGTTATTCAGGGGGCAAGGCTTCAGGAAGAGGAAGACATCACACAGCCTTGCTCCCTCTCGACTTTTGTGAACAGCTGCCATGCTGGAAGCCTTATCCCAAATAGACATCTCCCTCTTCTACGCAGCGAACCACGCCCATCACCCGCTGCTGGACGCGGTGATGCTTTTTGTCACCGACATCCAGCGTACGGGTATCCTGTTACTGATTGTGTGGGTTGGGCTTCTGTGGAAGGGGGGAACGAAGGGCAGGACGGTCGCCCTGCTGCTGTTACCCCTGATTCTGCTGACCGATCAGCTGAGCAGTCACGTGCTGAAAGAGCTGTTTGGCAGGGTGCGTCCGTGCGAGGCGTTGCAGGGTGTGCGGGCGATAGACGGCTGTCGGCACAGTCTGTCTTTTCCCTCTTCGCACGCGGTGAACACCTTCGCGGCAGCAACGCTTTTTAGCCTGTTCTACCGGCGCTGGGTGCCCTGGGTGGCGTATGGTTTGGCGGCGATAGTCTCCTACTCGCGCATTTACCTGGGTCTGCACTATCCCTCCGATGTGTTCGGTGGAGCAGTGATTGGGGCAACCTGCGCGCTGGTGCTCGTCTGGACATACGGGGGACTGGTCTCCCTGGTGAACAGACGCAGCAAGCGGCACGATAAGCAGTAAAACCACCCCCTTGCGGGCATCGCAAGGGGGCTTTGGTTCAACCTTGCGGCAAGATTGCCTCTCTTATGACAGCTGCTCCCAATCGAAAACCGCTGTCAGCGTGTCCCAGTCTCCACGCCACAGGGATTCGTAAACCCTCTGGCAGTCTGCTGGCGAGGCAGTGCTGTACAACCCTTTCACGGAGATTTTTCCTTCAGCCAGCCAGCGAAGTGCCGCCTGCTGATTGCCATAGATGCTGTTGGCACGAAAGTCTTGTGGATGCAGGGGCAGTTCCCATTCCCACCCGCTACGAACCACAGCGTAGTGGTGGAAAATGGC
The DNA here is from genome assembly GCA_026003195.1 of Armatimonadota bacterium. Lineage (NCBI taxonomy): Bacteria > Bacillati > Armatimonadota > Armatimonadota bacterium. The sequence goes on along the minus strand of BPGU01000001.1, from coordinate 1,251,136 downwards.
GTGGGTGAGCTCAAAGGCGGTGCGATCCGTGTATCGTCTCCACGGTGTGCCTACCAGTACGACCTCTCCTCGCTTGCACACCACCCTGCAACCATCCAGTGCGGCTTCTTCGTTGCCGGAGCACTCCAGTACCAGCGCTATCGTGCCTGCCAGTTCCTCCACAGGCACACGAGGGTAGACGGCTGCAATACCTGCTTGTCGGGCTATCTCTCTACGCCTTTCTGAAGGGTCACAGCCGAACACCTCGTAACCACACATCTGGAAAATGCGCGCTGCCAGATGTCCGACGATGCCTAAGCCGGTGACCAGCACGCGCTGGGGTGGACGGGCGCAGGTAGTAATGAGGGTAGACATGGACACACCCATCAGCCGGGTGAACACCGCTTCGCAAGGCGATAGCCCCTCGGGTACGGGAATGGCGTTGCTTTCAGGGACACGCTGGAAGGATTGATGCGCGCCCATACAGTAGGCGAGGTCGCCACGCCGGAAGCGGGATACCTGTGTACCTACCTCCTCCACGCGGAACACCGCGGCGTAACCAGTTCGACGCGGAAAGCTATCGGCGAGGAAACCAGCGTTCAGCTCTGTGCCCGTACTGATGAGGCTGGCGATAGTGCTGCCAGCCACTTCGTCGGGCTGGAGGGGAGAAGTGTCGCGCTCCACAGGCAGCAGTTCCGCTCGCTCGCGGGCGGTGAAGGTAATGGCGTAGTCGCTCATCGAATCGTGACCCCTACTTCGTGTGCTATGGCGCGGATATACTGCGCTGCTTGCACGTACTCCTCCTCCGTAGCGAGGTGTTCGATCATCAGGGGAGTATCCGGGGGCAGTTTGTCCAGTTCGCGCAGGTAGGTGCGATAGTCCAGTCCCCCTTTACCCGGGGCGCACTCATCCAGGTGGGTGGTCAGCCGCTGATGCAAGATGATATCTTTGGCGTGACAGCTTTTGATGTATGCACCCAGCTTGCTGAAGCACTGGCGCAGGAGGTCCGCGTTGCTGTAGTAGCGCTGGGGGCTGCATATCAGGTTCACGGGGTCCAGATGCACCGCAAATGCAGGGCGGTCGATAGCGCATATCAGCTGCACATAGCTTTCCACCGAATCGGGATACATCCAGGGCATTGTCTCCAGCGTGTAGAAGGTGCGCGTGGGCTTCACGGCGTCAATAATGGTGCGTACTGTCTCGACGATGAGGTCAAAGGTTTCCCGGGTGAGGTTGTCGGGATGGTGACCGTCCCAGGGTTCGCCACGTGATCCGGCGATATTCACGCAGCACAGCGCGCCAATCTGGTCGGCGAGAGCCAGCTGCTTCTGACAGTACTCTATTGCTTCTCGCCGAATGCGTTCGTCCGGGGAGAGAGGGTTGCTCCATGCCCCCACCTCAGCAATCACAAGGTCTGCCCGGCGGGCGGCTTCAGCGTATGCGCGAACCGTCTGCTCCTCTGCACGATGGTCTATCGGGCAGTAAACCGCACTGTATCCTGCTTGTCGGGCGGCGCTTGCCCATTCGTCGGGCGTGGCGAAGTTGCCGAAAACGGGAGCTCCCAGTCGCATTGATGCCTCCTGTTTCTGGTGAGAATAACTATCGCTTTAGTTCTTGAACCTGTGTTTCTCTCCTGCCTTGACCGGTGCGGTCTATCATGCTATAACATGCAAGGAGGGAAAAGGTTCTTTTGCGACCCCTGATAGATTCCCAAGAGGTTCTGCTTCTCGTGAACCCGCGAGCGGGTGGCGGCAGGGCAGGGCGCGTCGATTGGCAGAGGATTTGCGCCGCCTTCGATGTGCGGTGTCGGGTGGTGGTGTCGCAGTCGCCAGAGGACGCTCTGTTTCATGCTTCGCAATTCTGCCAGAGCGGTGGCGAGGTGCTGGTAGTTGCGGGGGGAGACGGGAGTGTCCATGCGGTACTGCCTGCGCTGGTGAATACCTCCACTGCGCTGGCGTTGTTGCCTCTGGGCACGAGCAATGTGCTGGCGCGCGAGCTGGGCTATCCGTTGGGGCGTGGAGCGTTGCAAGGATGTTTGCGGGCGTTGCAGGCGGGAAACGTGCGACAGATGGACGTGGGCGTGGTCAACGGTCGTCCGTTCGCGCTGATGGCAAGCACGGGTTTCGATGCCACTGTGTTACCTCGCGTGCCTGAGAATCTCAAGAAGCGATGGGGCGTATTCGCTTTTATCTAGACCGGCTTGTGCGAGCTGGGACGCTACCAGCCGACGCGCTACCGTGTGGCCGCCGGGAGAGATGTGCAGGAGGTGGAGGCGGTGCTGCTGGTGGTTTCCAACACCTCCCGCTATGGATGGTTCACCGTGATGGCTCCCTCTGCCCGTATCGATGACGGCGAACTGGACCTCGTGTGGTTTCCTGCCTGTGCCCACTGGCGAAGGAGGATATGGCGTGTGTTATGGGATGTTTTCCGGGGCAGGGCGGGGCAATGTCCTTACCTGCGCTTCGCCCGCACCCAATCAGTGCATCTGGAAGCCTCTTCCGTTCAGCCCGTGCAGTGCGATGGGGAGCTAGTGGGCAAAACGCCGATGGATGTTCACATTCTGCCTCGCGCCCTGCGTGTTATCGTCGCATCGCCTGCAGCTCCTCCGCGTAGCGCTGTTTGATGAAGTGCCGGCGTACCTTCAGCGTGGGGGTGAGTTCGCCGGTCTCGATGCTGAAGGGATGGTCCAGCAGGGTGAAGCGGCGCACCTTCTCGAAGTCGGCGAGATGCGCGGTCAGGCGGTCAATCTCCTGCTTCATCAGCTGCTTGACCTCCGGCAGGGCGACCAGTTCGGTATCGCTCTGTACGAGCAGCCCCTGCATCTTCGCCCATTCACGTGTCCTTTCAAAGTTGGGCACGATGAGCGCGGTGATCACCTCCTGTTCGTCACCGAACAGCACCGCTTCGGAGATGTAAGGGCTGGTCTTCAGCTGATCCTCAATGGGCACCGGAGCGACGTTCTTTCCGTTCGCCAGCACGATGATGTCCTTCTTGCGCCCGGTGATGCGCAGGAATCCGTCGGCGTCCAGCGAGCCCATGTCGCCGGTGTGAAACCAGCCTTCGGGGTCTATCGCTTCGGCGGTCTCGGCGGGTTTGTGATAATAGCCCAGCATGACGTTCGGTCCACACACCAGTATCTCGCCGTCTTCCGCGATACGCACCTCCACTCCCGGAATCGGCTTGCCCACCGTGCCGAATCGGTAGTCGTTGGGGCGGTTCACCGCAACCACAGGCGAGGTTTCGGTTAATCCGTAGCCTTCCAGGATCAGGATGCCGAAGGCGTGGAAGAACTCGGCGTTGTGTTTCCCCAGCGCTGCGCCACCCGATACGAAGAAGCGTAGACGTCCGCCCGTCAACTCCCGTATCTTATGCAGCGCCAGCCGGTCTGCCAGGCGGTGCTTAAGGCGCAGCCAGGGCGTCCAGCGCCGCTCGCCACGTACTGCCTGGCAGGCTTTGGCTCCGTTGCGGAACGCCCAGTGGAAGATACGTCGCCGGAGTGGGGGCTGTTTGGTAACGTTTTCCATGATGCGGTCGCGGATGCTTTCGAAGAGGCGAGGCACCGCCAGCATCACCGTCGGACGGGCAATCTGCATATCGCGGGCGATGGTGAAGAGCGTTTCGCAGTAGTATACCGTCGCACCGCAGGCAACGGCGGTGAAGTGTCCACCCATGCGCTCGAAGACATGACTGAGAGGCAGGAAGGAGAGGAAGACGTCGTCGGGTCCTGCATCGATGATTTGCAGGCAGGCGTCCACATTCGATTGCAGGTTGTGATGGGTAAGCATCGCGCCCTTGGGCTCGCCGGTGGTGCCGCTGGTGTAGATGAACGTGGCGATATGTTCGGGGGGTATTTGCGCAATCCGCTCTCTGAATCGGCGTTCGGCGTCGGGTGCTTCTGCGCCACGTTGCTCGATGTCAGCGAAGCTGATGGCATTGCCTGCAAGGTCGGCAGGCGGATCCATCACCACGATGGTTTCCAGCTGGGGAACGGCTTTGCTCACTTCTACCGCTTTACGGTACTGCTTCTCATCGGAGACGATAATCACCCTTGCGCCGCTATCTCGCGCCAGATACTCTATCTGGTTGGCAGGCAGGGAGGGGTATACAGGTACGACAATCGCTCCCAGCGAGAGCAAGGCATAATCGGCAATCGCCCATTCGGGACGGTTTTCCGACAGCAGCAACACACGGTCACCGAAGGCGACGCCTGTGGCTGCCAGTCCTGCGCTGAATTGCACCACCCTCCGCAGGTAATCCTCGTAGGTGAGGGAAGAGGTCTGTCCCTTCAGGATGCGCACCAGTGCGGTGTGTTGTGGTTGTCTGTCCGCGACCTCAGCGAACACGGTGCAGAGGTTGCGATACATTTTTTTCCTCCTACCCCATCGTTTGGCATGGCAGCCCCTCGGCTGCCCGATACAGGCAAGCCTCCCTTGCCCGTGGTAGGGCGGGTGCCCCACCAGGGTAGAGCTCGGCTTCTCTCACTCTCCTATCGCCTTTAATATTACACGTTTCCGCCTCTGTCCGTCAAACTCAGCGTAGTAGATTTGCTGCCAGGGACCGAGGTCCAGTTTGCCGTTCGTGATAGGTACAATCACCTCGTGGTGGATGAGCAGGCTCTTGAGGTGCGCATCGCCGTTGTCTTCGCCAGTGCGGTGGTGACGGTAGTCGGGGCGATAGGGTGCCAGCTTCTCCAGCCACTCGTCGATATCGGCAATCAGCCCGCTCTCGGCGTCGTTCACATACACGCCTGCGGTGATGTGCATTGCGCTTACCAGCACGAAGCCCTCCTGAATGCCGCTCTCGCGCACGAACTGTTCCACCTCGTCGGTGATGTTGATATATTCGCGCCGTTTGGCGGTGTTGAACCAGAGATACCTGGTAGCGGATTTCATCCTGTCCTCCCGAAGCGTATCGTCTACCAAGTAGTTTACCCAAAAAGAACCCCCTGCAGCAGCTGCCGCAGGGGGCGGAAAGGTGGTTCTGCGTTACACTTTGCGCCGGCGCAGTAACGTAGCTGCTGGCAACAAGCCTGCCATGAACAACGTGACGGTGGAAGCATCCGGGATAGCCTGAGCGTACAGGTTTACCGTGCCGGCGTAAAAGTCCATGCCCGGTGTGGTGTCCTGGTTTTTGTCGTAGATCAGAGTACCCGTGACGCGGAACTTGCCGTTGAAAGGATAAGCGTTGGGCAAGAAAGGTGTATCCGGAATGAGCGGGTTGTACCAGTGGATGAACCCGTCGCTATCCAGCACAACGTCCACGTACGCCTGAAACGAACCTCCTCCTAGAGGTGTTAAAGTAAAGTTGAGTATGGTGGCAGAGTTGCCACGCAGGGTGCTGTTCAACACTATGGCAGACGGATTCTTTGGACCGTTGTACCAATCGCTATATACGTTCATCGCCCACAGAACAGGCGGACCCTGCACAGGTGTAGTGCCATTCCAGTCGTAGGCATACAGTTTTGGTAGGGTAGAGATAGGTTTGGTGTTCGTTGGCGCGACGGCGATAGCGTCAAAACCGTACTGCCCCAGGTCACCGAAGATGCTGCTCTTAAACGGCTCGACCATGCTGATGGAAGCGCCGTTCACGTTGGTCGTGGAGTTCGCCCACTGCACCCGCAGGTACGAGACGTTGTTCGGATTTTCGTTAGTGGTGTCATTGAAGTACACCGCAACACCACCTTCTGCTGTGCCGACCGGCACCCATGTTTGCGCCTGCGCGGCAGGCAACAAAGCCAGTGCCATTGCCGCTCCGACGACGCACGCACGTGTCAGACTCCTCATGTGTACAGTCCTCCTCTTGTTTTTATGGGGAATACGGGCCAGAACCCGTCTCAATGTACTGCAAGAATCGTGCCACAAACAGGGGTTGGAGGGTTTTGGGGCGAAAAATTTTGAAAATTTCTCATAACCGGTTTGAGCGGAGCTTCGCCCTTCGTAAGGTTACGATGGCAGGAACATGTTTGGCATACTATCGGTAAGAGGTGAGCCATGTCTACACTGGTTCCAAACGGTATCGACGTGCTGCTGCAACAGGGGTGTCAGCCCCTGAAGGGGATACGGGTAGGGGTGATTACCAACCATACCGGCTTGACACGCGAGGGTAAACCGACATGGCGCGTGCTGCTGGACGCGGGCGTGAAGGTGACCGCGCTGTTCAGCCCGGAGCATGGCTTCGCAGGTATTGTGGACGAGCCGGTGAAGGACGCGCGTCATCCCGAAACGGGGCTACCGATTTATAGCCTGTATGGGGAACACAAGTCGCCTACCGGAGAGATGTTGCGCGGGGTGGACGCGCTGGTGTTCGATATTCAGGACATCGGCTGCCGGTTTTACACGTACATCTCCACCATGGGGCTGGCGATGGAAGCGGCAGCGCAGCACGGGGTGCGCATGGTGGTGCTGGACAGGGTCAATCCCATCAATGGCGTAGCAGTGGAAGGGAGCCTGACCGACGCCGATAAGCGTTCGTTTGTGGCGTATCACTCCATCCCACTGCGGCACGGGATGACGGTGGGCGAACTAGCAAGGCTGTTTCAGGCAGAACGCGCGCCGAGATGCGACCTGCAGGTGATACCCTGTTCAGGCTGGAAGCGCGAGATGTGGTATGACCAGACAGGCTTGCGCTGGGTGAACCCTTCGCCCAACATGCGCAGTCTCACGGCGGCGACGCTGTACCCGGGCGTGGGCATGCTGGAGTTTACCAATGTATCGGTAGGAAGGGGGACCGATGCTCCCTTCGAACTGTTCGGTGCGCCCTGGCTGAACGCTGATGCGCTGGCTCAGCACCTGTTGAGACGTCAACTGCCCGGCTTCGCCTGTATGCCTCTGCAGTTTACGCCCAGCGCCAGCAAGTTTGCCGGTGAAACCTGTCACGGTTTGCGCTTTACGGTGGTGGACCGCAAGCGGTTCCAGCCAGTGCGTTTGGGGGTGGAGCTTGCCTGCGCTCTGCGGCGTCTGCACCCGCGCGAGTGGGCATACGAGCGGCTGATGACTTTGCTGACCGACGGCAAGGCGTATGAGAGGATTGTGCGAGGCGCCGGTGCCGATGAGGTGTGGGAGTACATGCAACGCCAGGCGTCGTCCTTCCGACGCAAGAGGGGGAAGTATTTGCTGTACGAGTAGGGGGGAGTGCAACCCAAAGCCCGCTGCAGTGTCTCCGTATCTGGAGGTGTTTCGCATGAAGACTCGCACCATGATTCTCTGTGGGGTGTTGCTGGTAGGAGCCATGCTGGCGTACTCGCTGTGGCTCTACCCATCTCTGCCGGAGAGGATACCCACACACTGGAACTGGAAGGGCGAGGTAGACGGCTGGGGTAGCAGGGCTTTCGGCAGCTTTTTCCTGCCCGGTATGTCGGCAGGGCTGTTTCTGCTCTTTCTGGCTTTACCCTGGCTGTCGCCCAAAGGTTTTCAGGTGGAACCTTTCCGCTCTACCTACAACCTCATCGTGGTGCTGGTGCTTGCGTTGATGGCGTACATTCACGTCGTTACCCTGCAGGCAGCGTTGCATCCCCGTCTGGACGTATCGCGTGCGCTCATCGGCGGTATCTTCCTGCTATTCAGCGGGATTGGGTTGCTGTTGGGCAGGGTGAAGCGCAACTTCTGGGTAGGAGTGCGCACGCCATGGACGCTCGCCAGCGAAGCCGTATGGGACAAAACGCACCACCTGTCGGCACGCCTGTACTTTCTCACCGGTGTGCTGGGTGCCGTGGCGGTCTGGTTGGGCGCGCCTCCTGCGGTTTGCTTCGTAGTGTTCATGGTGCTGGTGTTCGTGCCAGTGTTCTACTCGCTGGTGCTATACAAGCAGATGGAAAAGGCGGGCATGATATAGTCAGCTTGTCCCCATGTTATAATGAGAAAGCAGGAGGCGAGGGGGATGAACCGTGCAGAGGACTGGTTGCGTCAGGCAGAGCGCGACCTGCATCAGGCGCAGATTAGCTTGCAGAACAGGTGTACGAGTGGGCATGTTTCGCGGCACAGCAGGCTGCGGAGAAAGCGGTCAAGGCGTTGCACCTGCAGCTGGGACAGGATGCATGGGGACATTCTGTGCTAAAACTACTGCAACAGCTGCCCGAACAGATAGAGGTGCCGCGCGAACTGGAAGAGATTGCCGGCGTGCTGGACGTCTACTACATCCCGCCACGCTATCCTAGTACTCTGTCAAGGCTCAATGTTCTCATAGACCACCCGGCGACTGGAAGTCGCGGGCAACATCGACAAAACCCCCTTCGGGGGTGGATAACCTGCGTGAGCAGGTTTCGTTCCCTGTTTTTCCATCGCTGGGGCAATACCAATACCTTGAGAAAGTACTATCACGTTGCAATCGCTCAGGGGGACGCAAGCAGGAAGGCGGCGTCTCAGAGCGAATCAAGGGGTGAAAACCTTGCTGAAGGAGGGATTCGCTATGGCGCGACCGGTCACGCTGTTTACCGGACAGTGGGCAGACCTTCCGCTGGAAGAGATGGCGAAGAAGGCGAAAGAGTTCGGCTACGACGGTCTGGAGCTTGCCTGCTGGGGCGACCATTTTGAGGTGGACAAAGCGCTGTCGCAGGATGGCTATGTGGAATCGCGCTGGGAGATACTGAGCAAATACGGGTTGAAGTGCTTCGCAATCAGCAACCATCTGGTCGGTCAGGCTGTGTGCGACCACATCGACGAGCGGCACAAGGCGATTTTGCCCCCGTACGTATGGGGCGACGGCAAGCCCGAAGGGGTGAAAGAGCGCGCCGCGGAGGAGATGAAGAACACCGCTCGCGCCGCTCGCAAGCTATTCAATGCCGCTCCGCCGGAGGTGAAGGCGCAGCTGAAGCGCGTGGTGGTCAACGGCTTCACGGGCAGCTCCATCTGGCCCTTCCTGTACTCCTTCCCGCCCAACCCGCCAGACCTGGTGGATAAGGGCTTTGCCGATTTCGCCGCGCGGTGGAAACCCATCCTCGACGTGTTCGAGCAGGAGGATGTGTATTTCGGGCTGGAAGTGCATCCCACCGAGATCGCCTTCGATATCGTCACGGCGCAGCGAGCGATTGAGGCGGTAGGCGGGCATAAACGCTTCGGCTTCAACTACGACCCCAGCCACCTGGGCTATCAGGGTGTAGACTACGTGGCGTTCATCCGCACCTTCCGTGAGCGCATCTTCCATGTGCACATGAAGGACGTGTACTGGTCGTCTACACCGCGCCTGTCGGGAGTGTTCGGTGGGCACCTGAACTTCGGGCATCCCGAACGCTACTGGGACTTCCGCTCGCTGGGGCGCGGGTGCATCGATTTCGAGGGCATCATCCGCGCGCTGAACGAGGTCAACTACCAGGGACCGCTCTCGGTAGAGTGGGAAGACAGCGGCATGGACCGCGAGCACGGCGCGAAAGAAGCATGCGCCTTTGTGAAGCGTATGGACTTCGAGCCCTCGCGCATCGCCTTCGACGCGGCATTTGCTGAGAAGTAGCGCAACAGTGATCCTCTCTCCGTGCCCCTCTCCCACCGGGGGAGGGGCATTGGGGTAGGGAAAAGGAGGAACCGATATGCCTTTTTCCGTCGTGTCCGTGATGCTTGTACTCTTTTTATTGCCTGCATGGATAAGCGCACAGGAGGCACCAACGAGGATGAAAGCCAACGTCCCCGTGCAACGCGTGTTCGGTCCCGAGCATCCGGGTGGACGATACAAGCACGCCCCTTCTATCACGCAGCTGTCCAATGGCGACCTGTACCTGGTGTTCTACGCCGGTTCGGATGAATATGCCGAGGACACCGCCATCTACGGCGCACGCCTTCCCAAGGGGAGCCAAAGATGGACGACACCCGTTGCCATCGCCGACACACCCCACCGCCCCGAAGGCAACCCCGTCATCTGGCAGGCGCCCGACGGCAAGGTGTGGCTGTTTTACGTGGTGCGCTATGGAGCAACATGGAGCAAATCCATCATTCAGGCGAAAATCTCCACCGACGGCGCAAAAACCTGGTCCGACCCGATGATTGTCAGCCTGACACAGGGTATGATGGTGCGCAATCGTCCTCTGGCTCTACCCAACGGCGATATCCTGCTGCCCGCTTACCATGAGGTGGGGGAAGACCCTGAGTTTGTCTCGCCGGAGACCTGTTCGTTGTTCTTTATCTACGATGCCCAGAAGCATACGTGGACGGAGACAAACCGCGTACGCTCCCGACTGGGCAACCTGCAGCCGGCGGTAGCGGCGTTGACGGAGAGGCATCTGGTATGTTATTGTCGGGCAGGGGGTAGCTATGAGGACACTCCCGACAGACGCATTGTGCGGGCGGAGTCCCACGATGGGGGACGTACGTGGAGCGAGGGCAAGGAGACGGAGTTCAAGAACCCCAACGCGGCGGTAGAGTTCCTGCGTCTGCGCAACGGGCATTTGTTGCTCATCTACAACGACTCCACCTCCGAGCGCACGCCCCTGACTGCTGCCGTCTCCGTAGACGGCGACAAGAGTTATCCGTACCGTTTTCACCTGTTTGAAGGTGAAGATGCCTTTGCCTATCCGTGCGCGATCCAAACCGACGATGGCAAAATCCATCTGGTGTTTAGCGCGCAGGAGCGCACCGTCATTTACCACACGGTGTTCGAGGAGAAAGACATCCTCCGTCAGTGATTCAGAGCTGAACGCAGGCGTAGCGTAAAACTTCAGGCTTCTGCGCGATGCCGAACAGGTCCAGAGTGCGGGAGGGCTTGTTTCCCCCGCGCTCGCAAGCGGTAAAGAACATGCTAAAGGGCTCTCGCAAGGGGATCATCTGTGGCTCTCCACGCCTGGGCAGCAGGGGCAAAAGCGCGTTGAACCGTGTGCCGTCGGTGTTTGTCGCCGCGTACACCACGACGAGCCTTTTGCCGTCGGGCGAGTGGAAGCGTGCATAGAGTGGACGGGGAGTTTTCAACCCCTCTCCGCCTTCCAGCAACGTTTGCCTCTGCACGACGCGTCCCTCCTGGACCGCGCAGTGCTCCAGCGTCGCACGCAAGGGCAGGTCGGGGAAGTATTTCTCGCGCAGGAGCGGAGTGGTCTGCTGGCGCAGGTACAGCAGGTGAACGGTGCCCCGACTATCCAGCCAGAGGTCTAGATTGGTGATATGCCCGCCTGTGGCGTCCACGTTGTCTATCTCTATCGGTGGGCAGAAAGGCTCGGAGAGCACGTTTGGCGTCCAGGTGAAGAAGAGCCTGCGGAAGACGTAATCCCATTCGCGCTGTGTCCTCTCGCGTTTATAGCGCCGCCATTCCTCCACCGGCTCTACAATATCGCCAATGGCAAGCACATACGCCGCTCGGTCACGCAGGGCTACCTGCGGGTAGCAGGCGCGGATAGGGAAGGAGAGGATGCCGGGCGCATCCCATTGTCCGTTGCTTTTCAGCAACGCATAGTGGTATTCGCTGGTGTGGGCGTCGATATGCAGGAGCAACACCTCGCCTCGCTGGCTATCGGCGGCGATGCCGCGGTAGGAATGGTCGGTGAAAGTGGCGGTTTGGGGGAAAGGTGGGATATGTTCTTTCGGGATAGATGGTGTGTCGTGAGAGAACTCCAGTAAACGTGGCTCGCATTTGCCATAGTGGGTGCCGGGTGGCGTCACAGAGGTGTTGACAGAGAGAAGTGCCTTTCCCCGCGGCAACACAACGAGTGGGCATGGTTCGCGCTCACGGAAGGCAGGCGGCGCCCATACCATCTGCCAGCCTTCGTGTCCCCGTTTGCGGTAGAGACGAGGACGGGTGTTGCACAAAGGCGGCACATCTGCACCGGTTTCCATGACGCTGGCGTACACTTCGCCGCCTGCTCGTATCAGAAGTGGTGCACCCCAGCACCACAGCGGACCTGAGCCGTTGTTGGGCGGTTCGCAGGTCGCGACGGTTTCTTCCACTATGATGCGCAACATTTTGCTTTCCTCCCCATAACTTTTTGGGTTTCGACGGGACGTTTTCCTGCTTTTGAGGGCAAAAACAGGTAATTTTTTCACTGCTCTGGTACGCATTTTGCAACTTATAGAGGTGCAAGGCAAATAAAGAGGCATGAAAGACGAGATGCCCAGTTTACCCAAAATTATTTTTCAAGGAGTGAGTGCCATGAGAACGGAAAAAGGTTTTACGCTCGTCGAACTGCTGGTGGTTATCGCCGTGGTGGCGATACTGTCGTCCATCCTGATGCCCGTATTTGGGCGCGCCCGTGCAGCAGCACGCGGTACGGTGTGCGTGAGCAATCTGCGTCAGATTGGGCAGGCGTTCACGATGTATGCGCAGGATTGGGATGGCAACCTGCCAACGACGATGCCCTACTCAGCGATTGCCCCTGAGGGGCGAGCGTGGATGACGGCTTTGCGACCGTATGTGACGGACGCGCGAATCTGGGTGTGCCCTGAGAACACGATGCCGGTGCCCAGCTATGCTTACAATACGCTTCTGGGATTTCCCCGCTTGATGGGCACGGCTTACGGATATGGCGGATTGGCTCTGGACGCAATAACGGTGCCGAGCAACACATTTCTGGCGTATGACACGCCTAACAATCAAGCAGGTGTGAACAATCTGAATGGCGCGATGGGCAGCTATATGATGTTTGTAATGCCCGGTCAGCTTGCTGAGCGACACCCGAACTGGGAATCGGCGTATCGCGAGCGAGCACAGTGGCAGCGTCCACGCCACAATGACGGCAACAACGTGGTATTTGCAGATGGTCACGTGCGGTGGATTCGGCTGGCGGTACAGAGCCCGTGGAAGGTGAGCCAGTTCAATCCGCTGCAGACGCCATAACAACCAGCTTAACGCCTAGCACCATCCTCCTCCTCTCCTCCCGCGAGGCGCCGGCTGACCACCGGCGCCTTTTTATCGTTTCATGGCAGGCGCACGACATGTCCGACCGTTTTATCCACCGGTAGCCCCACGAAGCGTGACTGCGCGTGGAGGGTTACCAGAGAGCCCGCAGGGAAGATGGGAAACCTGAATGACACTCCGTCCTCATCTACCTGGGCAGATGCGGTGCGCTTCCCCTCTTTGGCTTGCAGGGTGACAGTGGTGATGTTTCCGTTCGGCGGCAGCACATGCGCTATACAGCTGTAGGTGAAGCCGGGGCGTGGTTTTGCTCGCGTGTTCAGGTGTAGCACCAGATGTTGCTGTTCCAAGCGTAAGGTTCCCCAGGTGAAGTCGCCGGGAGCCTGCAGTTCACGCAGGAGGTCTTCTTCATCGGGTTCTTCCCACACGAACTCTCGCGTGCTGTCGATTCGCCAGACGACAGGTTGCTCGATAAACAGCTCGTTCTGGCGCACGAAGCTCTGCAAGAATCGGGGCATCATGCGCATTTGTGAAGCATGAGTCTGGATTGCCTTCATCTTCAGGTGCTGCTGCAGCGGGGTCAGTCTCAGCTGCTTCCAGTGTAGCCCGATGTTAAAGAAAGCCGCAGGGGGAGTGAGCGCTTCTTCAGGGTGTAGCCCCTGGGGCTGGGGCCAGTCGCCGCAGTGTACCATGTAATGGCGCAACACCACTCTCTGCGCGAAGCCGATGCCCTGCATCTGCAGGCGAGCCAGTGCCGTCTGCACGAAGAGGGCGGTTGCTGCGTGATCGGGATGGTCATCGGCGGGATGGGTGACGTACACATGCGTTGGCACGGTACGACGCAGTACGGTTTCCACGTCGCGCAGCACGTTTTGCCCGCAGTACACCGCTCCTGGGTGCAGGGTACCGCGATAGGGGTTGGTGTCGGTGTCTGTGTAGTAAGAGCGCAAAGCGTTTGAAGGCGTCCAGTTGGAACGCCAGAGCAGATAGAGACCTCTGTCGGGATAGCCCAGAAAGATTACGCGCCAGTCTGCCAGTCGCAGCTGGTGCATGGCACGTCGTGCCTCCTGCTGGCGCAGTTCTCCGAACTGGATATGCTGTTCTGGGGTAGGCTTGGATTGTCGGAACTGCCGTTCCACCGCGAGTCGGAAGCCATCGCCGTTGGTCATATACACGACCCACACTTGTGCCCCTGCACTCAGAGCCTGCTGAATGACGCCAGCACAGCCGATGGCTTCGTCATCAGGATGCGGGGCGAAGATAACGACACGGTCCCCCGCTTGGTGAGGCGACATCTCCGGGATGCTCTCCAGCACCGAACGGGGCAAAGCACGTGCCTGACGATAGTAGCTGGCGCCTTTATCGGCGAAGTATAGACCGCCTGCGATCCATACGAGCCAGAAAAGCCATTTCAGTGTGTGTTTTTTTCTCACGTGCGAACCAGTCCCCCACAGAACCAAACCATCGATAGGTGGCGGAGAGGGTGGGATTCGAACCCACGAGGCTCATCGCCTGCCGGTTTTCAAGACCGGTGCCTTCAACCACTCGGCCACCTCTCCGCTGAGGTCTGTTCTCATCGGTTCAGATGAAGCCTTGTTTATCCATCGGCTATCGGCGATTTATACAGTACCACAAAGCGGCGATTTCGTCAACCTCCGTTTTCATACAGTTTCGTCTGCATCTGCATCACCCTGCGAACCGCTTCTGGTTTCTGGATGCCCCAAACGGCAACGAGATAATGACCATTCTGGGCAGCGGGAATGTGGGGATTGGCACGATCAGTCCGAGTGAGCGGTTGCATGTGAACGGCAATATTCGGTTAGCGGATGACCGCAGTCTCTTCGGGCTGGATTCGCTGGTCGGGTACAACGACTTGAAGCTCTCCGGGGATGCGAACAGAAATCAGGGCATTGTCATCTATCCCGATGGCGATGTGTGGGTCGGTCCCCCGCACTGGGCATATAGTCCGCCATATGCAAGATTGACCACAAATGGATTACTGGAGGTGCTTGGGGATATTAGCCTTACCGATTTACTTTAGGAGGCGGCACCGACCCAACCTGGAGCAGAGTTCAGGCGGATGTGCTTGACGCAGGTGGAGGCAGCTACTATGGTCAGATGGGAACTTTCGGACCCAACGGCAGTTGGAACACGCTGCTCACTGTGCTCAGCGCAAATCCAAACCACGGCTATTTAGGCGTTCTCGACTCAAGCGGTACCTGGCAAGCCACTATGTGTGTTAATAGAGACGCTTACGAAGTGGTTTCTGCCGATTACGAGCTCTTTCGTGTACCTGACCCTGAAGACGCCACGCGCGACATCTGGTACGGCTGTATTGAAGGTCCCGAACTCGCGATGTATGTGCGCGGCACCGCGCGGCTGGTCAACGGGCGCGCCCGCATCGAACTGCCCGACCACTTCCGCAAACTCGCCGACGAACAGGGCATGACCGTCCGGCTGACGCCACGCTCCGCCGAGTCGAAAGGTTTAGCTGCTGTGCAGGTGAGCCTGAACGGTATTGAGGTGGTGGAGCTGCTGAACGGGCGTGGCAATTATGAGTTTGATTGGCGCGTGGAAGCCGTACGCAAGGAGCATCGCGACTTTCAAGTGTACCGCTCTTGGGATGAGGTGCTGCCCGGCGGTACGAACCCCGCTGAAGCGTGGGCTGCACGTCTGAAGTCCCTCCAGGACCGCCAGGCGCGTCAAAACGAGAAGCAGCAGCGATAAACTCCCCTGGATGAGGCTCCCCCTTCCCTGACGGGAAGGGGGAGCAAGAGGTGAATGGAAGCCCGTTGCCACCGCGCAATCGGCTTTATGTTTCGCTCTCTTCGTAATGCTGGCGCAGAGCAGCCACCACCGACGGGTCTGCCAGCGTGGTCGTATCGCCCAGAGCGCGCCCTTCGGCGATGTCGCGCAGCAGGCGCCGCATGATTTTCCCCGATCGGGTCTTGGGCAACTCCGCCGTAAAGAGGATGTCGTCGGGACGTGCGATGGGGCCAATCTTCTGCACCACATGCTCTTTCAGCTCGTCTACCATCTCACTGCTTGGGCGATGTCCCTCTTTGAGGGTGACGAAGGCGGCTATCGCCTGCCCCTTGATCTCATGCGACTTGCCGATGACCGCCGCTTCGGCAACCGCCGGATGGTCTACCAGTGCGGATTCCACCTCCATCGTGCTGATGCGGTGCCCCGCTACGTTCATCACGTCGTCCACACGCCCCAGCAGCCAGTAGTAGCCCTCTTCGTCACGCTTACAGCCGTCGCCGGTGAAGTAGATGCCGGAAAAGCGGCTCCAGTACTGTTTGACATAGCGTTCAGGGTCGCCGTAAATGGTGCGCAACATGCCGGGCCAGGGCTTTTTGATGACCAGATAACCGCCTGCGCCCAGCGGTACCGACTCGCCCTGCTCGTTGAGCACATCCGCTTCGATGCCGGGGAAGGGGCGAGTGGCAGAGCCGGGCTTGGTAGTGGTGATGCCCGGCAGAGGTGTGATCAGGATATGCCCTGTCTCGGTCTGCCACCAGGTATCTACGATGGGGCAGCGCTGTCCGCCGATGTACACATGGTACCACATCCACGCTTCAGGATTGATGGGTTCGCCCACGCTGCCCAGCAGACGCAGACTGGAGAGGTCATGCCGTTGTGGGTATTGTGGTCCCCATTTCATGAAGGCGCGGATGGCAGTGGGAGCGGTGTAGAACACTGTGACCCGGTATTTTTCTATCAGCGCCCAGAAACGGTCGCGGTCGGGGTAGTCCGGTGCGCCTTCGTACATGAGCACCGTTGCGCCGTTGGCAAGAGGACCATACACCACGTACGAGTGTCCGGTAACCCAACCGATATCGGCGGTGCACCAGAATACATCGTCCTCTTTGAGGTCAAAAACCCATTTGGTCGTGGCGTAGACGCCTGTAAGGTAGCCGCCAGTGGTATGGGCAATGCCCTTGGGCTTGCCGGTGGAGCCAGAGGTGTAAAGGATGTATAGCAGGTCTTCGGAATCCATCGCTTCCGGCTCACAGTGCATTGGGGCATGTTCCATCAGGCGGTGCCACCAGTGGTCACGTCCCTCCAGCATGGGCACGTGGGTGGGGTCCATGGCGCGATTGAGCACAACCACATGTTGCACCGTTGGGCAGTGTTCTACCGCTTCATCGGTGGCACGCTTCAGCTGCACAATGTTGCCGCGCCGATAGCCTCCGTCCGCGGTGATGACCAGCTTCGCGCCGCAGTCGTTGATGCGTTCGCGCAGGGCTTCCGAGGAGAAGCCTCCAAATACCACCGAATGCGGTGCTCCGATGCGTGCGCAGGCGAGCATGGCGATAGCTGCTTCGGGTACCATCGGCATATAGATGACTACCCGGTCGCCACGGTGTATGCCGAGCCTCTTCAACACATTGGCAAATTTGGTGACCTCACGGTACAGGTCCCAGTAGGTCAGCACACGTTCTTCGCCGGGCTCGCCTTCCCAGATGATAGCTGCCTTGTTGCGTCGGGCTGTGCGCAGATGCCGGTCGATACAGTTCACCGAAGCATTCATCTTCCCACCGATGAACCATTTCGCATAGGGTGGGGTCCATTCGAGCACTTTGTGCCACGGTTCAAACCATTCCAGCTCGCTGGCAAAGCCCGCCCAGAACGCTTCCGGGTTACTGGCAGCAGTTTCGTAGATGCTTGGGTCGTTGACATTCGCCTGCGTGCGGAACGATTCGGAAGGTGGGAAAGTACGATTCTCTCGCAACAGGGCTTCGATTGCCGCCTGCGCTCTGGTTGCTTCTGCGATGCCGTCGCTCATGATATTCCCTCCTCGCCATCGGGATGTCGCGCTTTGATTGACTAATATTTTACCACAAAAAGTGTCCATTCCTGCTTACCGCAGGAATGGATGCGGCGAGCGCGAAGTGTTGTCATGGAGTAATTTTGCTTGACAAAGACCGACAGATGTAGTAACAATAATGGTGCAGTGAAATGGTGTGCCCAAAGAACAGGGGCGTTAGGATGGATGCAGGAAGCATCGTCTCGGTGGAACAGCAGATTGCCGGGCTGCACCGGGTGGCTCTGGTGGCGGTAGACCTGCTGCCGCTGGAAGAGGCTCTGCAGCGCATTGCCGAAGAAGCCTGCTTATTGACGGGGGCGAGCGCGAGCGCTCTGGCGTTGCTCACGGAAAGCGATTCCAAGCTGCGACTGGTGGCGATAGCCGGCGAAGAGGTGCAGGACTTGCGGGGGACGGTATTCCGTGTGGAGAACTCGTTGATGGAGAATACCGTGCGACGTGGAGAAAACGCCATCCCCTTTTACCCGGTACGTCCTGACCCTGTGATGGAAAGCCTGCTGGGTGGAACACGGCTGCGCGGGGCAGCGGTGGTACCCGTGCAATGCGACCAGCAGATACTGGGTGCGCTGGCGGTGCTCAACAAACGCGATGGCACGCGGTTTGATTCCTCAGATGTTCGCACCTTGCAGATACTGGCGTCGCACATTGCCAGCCTGTGGCGACGCAGGCAGCTGGAGCAGCGCAGCCAGCGTCTGGGGCGCGAACTGGAGGTGATGTACCACGCCGCGCAAAGCATCGGCAGTAGTCTGAATCTCAATCAGGTGCTGGACACGGTTCTGGAAGAGGTGGCGGCGCATTTGCCTCATGCCTTTGCGGTTCTTTTCCTGTTGAATGATGAGAGGACGCACCTGTTCATCGCGGCGGAGCGAGGGCTGGAAGGGGACGAACTCGAGATGATGCTTGCGGCGGATGAAGGCTTACAGGCAGAGGTACTGCGCAGTGGCGAGCCTCGTTTGGTCAACGCTGCGGATGTAGACCCCCGAGTGGAGCAGTTCGTACCGCGTTTGCGAATACATTCGGCTCTGTACGCGCCGGTCAAGTCGCGTACGAAGACACTGGGTCTGCTTCTGGTCACCAGCACCAGCCGGAATGCCTATACGGAGGCGGACTTGAAACTGCTCAACGGCGTAGCATCACAGGCTGGCATCGCCATTGAAAATGCTCTGCTTTACGAGGATGCCCACCGACGGGCGGAGGAGGCTACCTCTATCTATGAGCTCTCACAGTCGGTGAACTCCTCTCTGGAGCTGCACAGCGTGCTGGACCTGGTGGCGGATAGCGTGCTGAGACTGCTGCAGGTAGACAAGTTCGCTCTCATGCTTTATGATAGCAACGAGGGTGTGTTGCGCACGTATGTCAGTCGTGGCGTAGATCCGGTGTATTTTGAACGGCTGCGCCCCGCCAAAGGGCAGGGAATACCCGGCTGGGTGCTGGAGTTCCAGAGTCCGGTGTATGTGCTGGATGTTTCTGCAGATCCGCGCAATGCGGCAGCTCCTTTAGACCGGGAGGGGGTGATTTCGCTGGCGTGCGTGCCCTTACAAGTGGGAATGGAGCCGATGGGTGTGATACTGGCGATGAGCAGTCGGCGGCGGTTGTTTACGATTGCCGAGATGGAGCTTTTGTACACCATCGCGAATCAGGCAGCAGTGGCGATCGATAACGCCTTGCGCTATGAAGAGGAGCGTCAGAAATCGGAGGACCTGAGGCAGTACTTCCTGCGGGTAGCCCGGGCTATCGGCAGCACCGTCAAGCAAGGAGAGGTCCCCCAGCTTATTGCGAACATTGCTGCGGAGGTATTACGCGCGGACAGAGCGATATACTACGTGGTAGAGGGGCATCGGATTCAACCGATGGCGGTCAGCGGCTCTCGGATGGCCAAATTGCTGGACGAAGAGGAAACCTCCAGCATGGCGTGGGTGCTGAAGACGGGGCGTCCTCTGCTGGTATATCAGGCATCGTCTGATGTGCGCTTTCGGGATGACCCCTTTGTACAGCGTGAAGGAATGGCGTCCTGTCTCGCGGTGCCAATAGGCGGAAAGAAGCCGCACAGCTTGCTGGCAGTGTACACTCTGCAACCCCGTAAGTTCACCCGCCACGATGCCGAACTGCTGAGCACAGTAGCGGAGCTGGTGCTGGAAACCTGAGCAACACCAGCCCCTTTCGTTGCTCTTCTCTGTGGAAGGCTAGTGGCGTGCGCTTAGCCCTTCGAAGAACACGCGCAAGATGTGTTCCACCACCTCTTCCACCGGATACGAGGCCTGCTCCAGATAAGCGAGCGTCACAAACACGTTGGTCATACCGAACAGCAGGTACACGCTCTTGCCTGTATCATGGGGAACCAGTTCGCCACTTTGCACCCCCCTTTGTAGCACCTGTTCCAGCTGGGAGATGGTTTGCAGGAACTGTCGTACGAGGTCTTTGCTTTGCTCATCTCCCCGCTGTGCTCCGACAATCTCGCGGTAGACGATGCGTACCAGCCCCGGGTTGTGGTAAGTGGTCTGCAGGTAGCCTTGCAGGAAGGTACGCACCGCCTCGCGAGCGGAGCCTGTTGTGTGGACAGCGGCGAGTACCGTAGCGCGCAGCTTCTCCACGCCCTCTTGCAACAGCTGGTGGTACAGGTCCTCTTTATGCTCGAAGTAGTAGTACAGCAAAGCGCGGTTCACATGTGCGCGCAGGGCAATCTCGCCGATAGAAGTGGCTTCGAAGCCCCGTTCGGCAAAAAGCGCTTCCGCTGCTCGCATGATGCGGTCACGCGCGGTGGGTCGCTTGCTGGATACTTGCTGTTCCTGCATCTTCTTCCTCCAAAGGTATTTCTATAGTCTCTGTTGTACCAAAACGCCACCAGACACTGAGGAACTGCAGAGCAACGCCGGTCACCGCGAAGCCAAAGAGCCAGCGGAGCTCTGCAATGTGGAATGCCCAACCTGCTCCTTGAGACACCGTGCTTCGCAGGAGTGCCAGGTAGTGAGTAAGGGGTAGCACCTTGCTGATGAGCTGGATACCTTCCGGCATGGCAAACAGCGGCCAGGTGAACCCGGAGAGCAGAAACGAGGGCAGTGCGATGAGCATCAGTATCTGTGTGCTGAGCAGCTGCGAGCGTGTCAGGCTGGAGATGAACACCCCAAAACCGACCAGCCCGACAATAAACAGGAAAGTGGCGGTGAGTAACAACCTCACCTCGCCGCGCAGAGGCACGCCGAACTTACCGAAAGGCAACGAGAACAACATCATGCTCATCGCGAAGGAAATCATCACGTAGAATGTGAGCTTACCCAGTGCGGCTGCAGCAGGATGGGTAATCTGGCGTCTCAGTTCGGCAAATGTGTTCTCTTCGTGTTCCTTTGCCCACGCCAGCGCCACCGCCATCAGCACCACCTGCTGAATCACCGTGCCCACCAAGCCTATCAGCAGAAAATGGGTGTAGTTGAAGGTGGGGTTGTACCACACCCGCAGTCCAACTTCTATCGGTACCGCCTGGACCAAAGCGTGTTGAAGGGGCACCCCACGCGCCGCCCACTTTCGCAAACTCACGCCTGCGGAAAAGGTTTGCACGACTTCGGCGATTCCGCGCGTTGTGGCATTGGCGATAATCATGTTACTGCCGTCCACCACCGCCAGCACTCGTACTGGTCTGCCCGCGGTCACGTCCCGCTGTAAGCCCCTGGGAATAACGATGCAGACAAACGCCTTTCCCTGCCAGTCCATCTCGCGGAACTGCTGCAGGTCAGCGACGGTTCCTCTGACATCAAACGTATCGGTCGCGTCCAGAGCCTGCACGATCTGACGGCTGAGGGGAGTGCGGTCATTGTCCTGAACGACCGTGGGCACTTCCTTCACGCGGTGCTGGCTGTACATTTCGCCGAACATCAGGATGTAGAGCAGGGGCACCACCAGCAGCACCGCCACCAGTCGCCAGTCGGTGAAGAACCGCTTCGCCTCGCGCGACCAGGTAGTGCAGAAGTCGGATATGGCTTTCATTTTACTTCTGCTCCTTTCTGGCGTAAACACGGGCGGTCATGCCTTTAACGAGACCCTGCACGGATTCCCTCCACTCTACCCGCAATTGCAGACTGCGTATGTCGAAACTGCCCCGCTCGTTGGTGGCTCGCTTGGTGGCAAAATCGGCGGCGGGCAAGATGCGTGTTACCTTCGCATGCACCCGTTTGCCGAGAGAGGGAAACTCCACCTGCACCGTGTCACCGCGCTGAATCCCTCCTGCGGCGCTTTCGTCTACGAACACCTCCACCCACCATTGCCCTTCCCGGGCAATGGTGAGAATAGGCATGCCTGCAGCGATGGTTTCGCCTGTTTCCGCCATCTTGCGCGAGACGACGCCGTCTGCAGGTGCTCGCAGAAGCGTCTGCTTCAGGTACGCGCGCGCTTCATCCACTTGCGCCCAGTTTGCCAGCTGTTTTGCTCGCAGTGCCTCCAGGTCGCGTTTGCGCAGTTCCACCTGCATGCGTGCGTGTTCGGCAAGCTGCAGGTTTGCTTCCGCCGCTTTCAGCCCTGCCCATGCCGCCTGCTTTTCTTCTTTACGGACGGCATCCTGAACCAGTTGCAGTTTGGCTTCAGCAGCTTGTAGTTGTGCTTGTGCTGCCAGAAACGCCCCTTCTGCTTCGTCTGCCTTCTGCTGGGGAATGACACCCTCTTTCGCCAGCGCTTCCAGTCTGTTCCACGTTTTCTGCGCCACCATGAACTGCGCCCTTGCCGCTTCCACTGCTTGCTCTGCCTGTCGTATCTCTTCGGGGCGTGCCCCGTTCTGTGCCATCTCCCATTTCGCACGGGCGGCTTCCAGGGCGGCTTTCGCCTGTCGTACCTGGTCCTCTGCCCGAAGTGCCTCCAATTCCACCGCTAACCTTGCTTGTTCCATTTGGGCATCGGTTGCTTGTAATCCTGCTTGTGCTTGACGCACTTTTGCACTGATTTCCTCGCTTTCGAGCACTGCAACTACCTCTCCCTGCCGTACATGGTCGCCTTCCTCGACACCCAGTGACGCGATACGACCGGGTATCTTGGAGGATACGTTGATTTCTGTGGCTTCCACCGTGCCTTCACCGAGGTAGCGCCAGCCCTGTGATGCGGGCACCGGCTCCGCGCTGGCAGTTGCTTGTAGAGACAGCCAGCGATAGCCCATGACCACCACCGCAGCGAAAGCCAGCACCCCCAGCAGTGGCTTCCACACTACGCCGAGCACCCACACGGTTTTTCTCATCAAGCTCCGCAATAACCGTTTCATCTTGCACCTCCTACAGGTTCAGGTCGAGTTCCTGGAGCAATCGGTCAGTGAGCCGAAGCAAGGTATAGTAAGCCACGTTCATCTGGTACAGCGCCTGTTCGCGCTGTATTTGAGCCTGAGAGACAGCCAGTATGGCGTCCAGTATTTCCACGCTCGTACCCATACCTGTCTCGAAGCGACGCCGAGCCAGTCTCAGGCTTTCCTGTGCCGTGTCAACGGCTCGCTGTGCTGCCGCCAATCCCTGTTGGGCAGCTTCCATATCGAGCATGGCTTGTTTGACACGCAGGGCGAGGGCGTTTTCCAGTCGCTGTCTGTCAATGTCGGTGCGCTCTGCACTTTCGCGCTGCTCCTGTGCGACCGCTCTGGCGTAACCGGCGTCGAACAGATTCCATTTCATGCCGATGGTCAGAGAGGCATGTGGTTCGATCGCTGACAGGTCACGAGTGAGGGTTTCCAGGTTCACAGCGAAAAGCACCTGCGGCTTGGCTTCCGCCTCTGCAGACAGCGCAAGCGCACGCTGTGCCTGTGATTTCATCCGCAGCGCCTGCAGTTCGTGCGAGGATTCAATCGCCGCCCGGACGCTTTCTTCGTAGCTCCACGAGAAGGCAAGTTCGCGTAGGGGGGTGGTTAGTGTGGTCGTTTGTCCCTGCGGCAAGTTGAGCAGGTTGTATAAGACTGACAGGGCAATTTCTCGTCCGTTTCGGGCATCGGTGAGACGTTTCTGCTGGGTGGCAAGTTCCGCCTGTGCACGCAGCACGTCGTACTGCGACACCATTCCCTGTTTGTAGAGGGCTTCCGCTTGCTGCAGGTGAGCCTGTACGACCTCCAGTGCCTGTTGTTGCACTGCTTCCACGCGTTGTGCCAGAACTGCTTGAAGGTATGCCTGTGTCACCTGCAGTACCACGTCTGCTGCCTTGGCGCGCGCCGCCTCGTCGCTGGCGCGTACTCCCAACGAAGCCGCCCGGATTGCGTTCTCGATGCGACCGCTGGTGTACAACGGCACGCTGAAGGTCAACGTCGCTCGCTTGGCATTTGCCTTCGCCAGCTCGAACTCGGGCACGGGCACAGTGAGGTTCAAAGGCGACTGGGGATTGGACGGATTGGGTAACTTCAGGCTGATGGGAGGTACGCTCAAGGCTGGTGGTTCCGGCAAATGTTGCAGGGAGATGCGTGCCTCCAGCTTCGGCTGCCGGAGCGTGCGCGCCTGCTGTTGCTTTGCCACCGCTACATGGATATCCTTGACCGCACCGCGATAGTCCAGGTTGCGCTCTATCGCGAGGCGCGACGCCTCCTGAAGGCTGAGTTCTGCGGGCAGCTGTTGTGCAAGCAGCTGCGATGAGAACATCAACAGGGTCAGGATACTCGTGATGCTTCGCCTCATCTGCCTTGCCTCATGTTAATTAAATAGTTAGTTAAATCCAATGGTATTATACCGCATATTGCAAGGCATTTCAAGGCGTCCGATGGGTTCTAACGTTTTCGATATCTCAGAATCGCCAGAGAGGTCGGCGGCTTGCGTGTGATACCGAAGCAAAACGGGCTATTGCTATGAAAACGCTCGACAAGGTCGAAATTCTCGTAGGCGATGCCGTGCGGAATCTCCACCTTGCTTGCCCAATACACCCTTCGGGCGTTCACGCGCACCTGCAGGTCCCGGTTCCATGTGCCCTTCGGTTTACGCCAGTACTGGGTAACGGGGAAAGAACCCCGATAGCGCCACCATGGGGCACGCGGGTCTGCCGGCTCTTTGCCCGGGTCGGCTTCGTCAGTGGTGAGGCACACGACGATGTCGCCCGCATGGTTACGCGGGAGGCGTTCCAGGGGGAAGTAGGTATCGGGGGCGAAGTGCTCACCCTGATAGTCGCTGAATAACTCGCGACTGTGTATCATGGCGTCTCTGAGCCAGATCTGCCGGGCGCGGATGTAGTTGCCCATTGTGGCAGTCAGTACGCACTGGTCCAGAGGTGCGCTATTGGAGGTAGGTTCGGCAACCAAGCATACCTCGTCGGGGCGGTCGCTGCGGAAGGTTGCCTCAACAGTCACCTCCGCGCCGTTTTCGAATCGTTCCACCAGAAAGCGAACTTTCAGAAATTCTATCCTGCCTTGCTTGTAACGCTCCCCGGGATGAGGCTCAGTGGAGATGTCGTTTCCTTTCAGGCACCAGAATCTTTTGCCGTGTTGTTGGTCACTCTGGCTCCATTCGAGTTCGCTAAAACCCCTTTGCCCACGCACGATGGGCTCTACTGCGATGAAGTTGACCAGTCCCGTTTTCCGTCCGTTATCCAGAATGGGATAGCCAATACGGAACAGACCCCGTGGGGAGCGCCCTCCCTCTTCCACTTCATCCGGGGCAATGGCGAGTTGTATGCCCTGTGCAAAACCCCACACGCATCGCTTGGCGAACGGTAACCAGACTTCAGGCATGGTTCTTCTCCTCAGACGGGTACTTGACAAAGAACTTCGGGGAAGGGATAAAGACTCCTGCTACGGTACGTGCAGACTGACATACGGCAAAGCGGCAGGTGATCGTACCTGCCGCTTGGAAACACAACAAAACCTTCTCTCCTCTGGCAGCGTTGCGAAGACAGAGTGCCAGAGGCTCCCTCAACAGAGCGTTGTCTATCGGCTTTGCGGTTCAGTGCTTTCGTCGGCGCAGGAACAGTCCCACCAAGCCTACCCCCAGCCCCACGATGCTTGCCGGGTCGGGCACAGGGTTCAGCTCCACGACGAAGCTGGGGCGAGTACCCTGCGGGTAATCGTGCCACATGCCGTTGGTGTAAATAACCAGATACTGCTCGCTACCCGGTCCCAGATAATCGTTGGGCTGCCCAGGGTACCAGTTGGTGTAAGTCCACGGTTCACCTGTTACCCACTGCCAGTTGGCGTTCGGGTCCAGCTCGCCCGGCGGCTGATAGCCCCCCAGCCAGGCGGGTAGGGTAAGCAAGCTGGTAATAACTGCATTCTCGTCTGCACTGTGCACGGTTGCCAGGTAGCCGTTGTAAAAGCCCGGCACACTAACCGTGCTGGCAAAGGCTGCTGCGTCCTGCCAGGAGGAAGAGCCTCCGTAAACCTGGTACAGGTGTCCGTTCCCGGACCAGACGATAGAGTTGAGCAGGGTGTAGCTGTACGCCGCAGGAACCAGCAACAGACTCAAGCCAAGAACCAGCCCTATCCGGCGATAGATGCTGAATGACACAGTGATACCTCCTTTCATCCCACACAGGGGCGTACTCTATCTCTCCGCTATTTATATACTGCAAGATTCGTACCACAAACGGGGTTTTTCCCCATTTTTCCAGAAAAATTTATGGAATTTTTCGAGGGTCATACTGGTTCTGTTAGTAACATCGCTCCAGTCATGTATATCTCTGGGCAACGGAAAGTCAATTCGGCAGAAACTGGGGCACTGGGGCGCCGGTCAGTGTGCTGAACAGGGCAGCCAACCCACCGTATAGCGCTTCACCCAGCAGGAGACCGAGAAAAAAGGGCAAATAGCGACGGTAGCTGTGTAATCCACCCAGGCGCACGCATAGCCACCTAAGTAGCCATCCCAGGAAGACCGAAAAGTAGATGCGCCCCATCGCGTAGGTGCTTGCCATCACCAGACCGATAGGGCTAATCTGCCACCAGATGTACCGGCTTCGCATCCAGCCCAGCCACAGGGAGAGCGCGCCTCCAATGCCCATTGCCAGAATACCGCCGGGATGGGGACGCAGGGGGGATTCGCCGTAGCCCAGCGCCCTGTCCAGCGACCAGTGAGGCGCTATGTTTGTACCGTAGTAGTCCAGAGTGACGCTGCCGTAGCGATAAGACACTCCCACGAAGGCAAAGAACCCCACAATAAACCCCACGCATAGAGCCAGAGCCAGCGCTCTGGTCAACCAGCGAGCGGGCAATAGCGAAGGACGTGCCAGACTGTAGGCATTGGCGACCGCTGGCATCGGATGCTCTCGCGGGTCATGCATAATGACAACCTCCATCAGCAGCGTGGCGCTGGCAGTGTGTGTAGTGAAATAGCTGGTGCCGAAGAAAGCCATAGCGTCAGTAGGGATAAACGGTGTCTGTACAAACAGCAATCCTGCTTCTGCAACTACTCGCGTCAGCACTATCATAATCAGGAGGAACAGCAGGGTGACGGTAATCGCAATAAGAAAGGGGATACCTGCCCAGCGCAGCCATACAAGGATACCAGCCAGACAAAGGCCAATCAGCGCTACTGCCGTCCGGTAGCCCATCGGCTCGTGCTGGTCGGCATGTAGTTCTTGAGCAGTGAGGACACACCATACATACCGCCAGTGCGCACGAGCTGTCCACAACATCCACAGCGCCCATGCGATGAGCGCGCCTGTGCCCATTGCCCCTTCATGATGCAAGGGACCAACCATTAGCGGGTCCATTCCCAGCTGCACACGAACCACCCTCACAAGGTGAAGCACAAGAAACGTAAACCACAAACTGAAAGATACCTCGGCGGGGAGCAGGTACACCGCGCCGATGACCGCGAAAAACAG
Organism: Armatimonadota bacterium; assembly: GCA_026003195.1. NCBI lineage: Bacteria > Bacillati > Armatimonadota > Armatimonadota bacterium. Next base: position 1,223,820 of record BPGU01000001.1, on the reverse strand, counting down.
TTCTATCACCCCAAAGCCCAGCGCGTTCCACGGTGGGTCGGGAAACCATGCATTTGTGTCCACCGGAGCCAGCCACGCCGGCACCGAGGGGCTGAGCGCGTGAGCGGTGTTAATGCCGTGATGCGCTACAACAAGCAGCACTCCAGCCCAAAACAGCCGGTTTCGGTAAAGCGCTCGGTCCGCTCGCTCTACAGCAATCTCCAGCGGCAGCACTGCCAGAGGGAAGGTAAGCCGCTCTCGTTCCACCCATTGTTTGCGCAGCAGTGCACACAGGGCGATGAACAGAGTGGTGAACAGGGCGAACAGAACACCCCAGCTCACCAGCACCGGTATCCAGGCAAGGAAAGGGATGGGAACGCCTGGCGGAATACCCTCGTAGAACCAGCGAACGAGGGGGGAATTGGGGTGCTTGCTCAGAAGCAGAGCATCTGGGGAGCTGGAGAACGCGCTAATCCATCGCCTTCCGGCGTTAGCGAAGTACGCAGGAGCAACCACCATGGGTCCCAGGTATCTCCACAGTCCCGACGACGCCAGGCTGGCTCCCGTCGCCCACATGCTCCATACGATAAGTAGCTCCGCCGTATTCAAAGCCAGCGAGGGACGCAAGCGACGCAAAAGGGGATTCAGCAGCCATGCGAGCAGGGTAAACAAGCAGAGCGCGCCGATGGGCAGATGGTTACCGTACAGGAACGTGTTTTTCAGGTGATAGTCGTTGTAAGGGGTAACGGCGCAGAGAAAGGCGACGCCGCCCGCGCCGACAAGAATCGCTACAGCTGGGCGCAGAGGAGCAACCGGGCGGGAAGAGTGTTGCGTTACTTCCTGTTCCGCGATACCGCAAATATCACGTTCGCCGCCGGCTTTCTTCCCTCTGGCATATCCTCTGTGCATCTTTATCCACAGGGCGAGCTGGTTTGCCGAGGCGTCAACGCGGCATTACAGGCTGCGACGGCGCAGGGGCACCACGTCGCTGGTATTGGTAGAACTCAGGCGGTGCGCCGCGCGCTTCTTCTCTCTTGACGCCGCGCGTGTAGAATATGTAACCCACTATCGCCAGTACGACGACAATCAACACTACTGCGATAACGGGGTTGACCTCTCGGTTTCGCATCTGCCTTCTCCTGTCTGCCTGATAGTAGAGTAGGGGGGCAGGGATAATTTTCTCCCTGTCCCCTGAATTGTTACGTGCCCGTACGGCACGCCGGTATGGGGTCTATTGCCTGGTCATCTTGCACAGACCACAGGTGCGGACAGTAGTCTCCCCAGCGTCGCGTGGACACATGTCCGTCAGTCCACAGCACGTTCAGCCTCTGGTTGAAGAATCCCTGCACGTTAGGGTCGGTAGACACCCAGTCCTTTCCGACCGAAGTGAACCCGCAGGGCAGTGCGCCGTTCAGTACCAGGTCACGGTCGCAGGATGACCAGAGGTCCGGGTATTTCGCGTTTAGCACGTAGATGGTCTGAGCAGGCAGTGCCAGCTCTGCCAGTTTAACACCGCCACGCGCCCAGAAGCCGGGACCGTAGTGGTTGTATGGGTCGTCGGGCCAGGGCAAGGTACGCCAGGCGTCCCACGGGTCGGAGTTGTTCAGACCGTATGAGACCCGCACGACGCGCCCTTCACCGACGCCGTCTACAATATCCCGCCACAGACCGATGTTCCACCCCAGATTGCGGGCGTCGGTCATCGTCCATACCTGTGCGAACTGCGGGGAGACGAGGATGCCCTTGTTCTTCAGGTAGGGGAAGATGAACACCATCCAGGGGGTATAGGTACCGCCTGTGTCGGGGTCGGGTGGTGAGATGAAGAACCCGGCGGGCACCAGGGTCTCGTCGTAGTCCTGCGCGTACATCTGCAGTGCCAGCCCAATCTGCTTGAGGTTGCTCATGTCAGATGCCTGGCGAGCTTTGGTACGCGCCTGAGCGAACACCGGGAACAGAATGGCTGCGAGGATAGCGATAATCGCTATCACAACCAGCAGTTCGATCAGAGTGAATGCCGTTGTGCGTTTCACTGTCGGTATACCTCCTTCTCAGGTGAGAGTGGTTGGTGGGATGCTACGACAGCCTCTTTCGGGAGCGGCACACCACGCTGCAACGCGCCACAGGACTGGCGCACGACAAGGTGGGTGGACAGGGTAACGTGTTTATCCGTCGCTCCGTTTTCGCCACTCAGCAGGCGCATGGCGAGGTTTGCTGCCGCCCTCCCTAGCTCTTCCTTGGGTTGCCAAACAGTGGTCAAAGGAACCCAGAGGTGCTCCGCGCAATCCATGTCCGCGAAGCCGACAATAGCCAAATCGTTGGGGATTCTTAGTCCCATTTCGAAGGCAGCGCGCATCGCGCCGATGGCTACGGGGTCGTGGGAGGCAAAGATAGCATCCGGGCGGTGTTTGGTAAACAAACGCCGGAAGCCTTTGTAGCCGTTATCCTCGCCGAACCCGCACACTTCCACGATGGGTTGCTGCCCCGCTTCTTGCATCACCTCCTGATAGCCCAGTAAACGGTCACGTCCCACACTGAGCGACTGGTCGCCTGCCAGGTGGGCGATTTTTCGGTATTTGCACCGTACCAGGTGCTCCGTTGCCAGCCGAGCACCTGTACGGTCATCGCATCCCACATAAGGGAGATGCAGTGCCTGTGAGTAACGGTCAAATAGCACGGCAGGGATATGTTCCTGCTGCAGCGTGCTCAGGAAGGAAGCATTACGGTCGGGATTACAGCAGGCTATCAGCAGCGCCTCCACTTGCCGGCTAATCAACGAGCGGATTTCCTGCTGCTCTACCTGAGGGTCGTCGTCGGAGTGACATATCAGCACCGTGTAGCCTTCGCGTTTAGCCACCTCTTCGATGCCTATGACCATGTGCAGCCAGAAGGAGTGTCGCAGGTTGGGAATAAGCACGCCGATAAGATAAGTGCGCTGCGATACCAGACCCCGCGCCAGCAGGTTTGGACGATAGTTCAGCCGTTCCGCTGCCTGCAAAATGCGCTGGCGCAAGGCTTCGCTAACGCCCTTGTCATTACGCAAGGCTCGGGAGACCGTCATCGCGGAGACGCCAACCTCCTCCGCAATGTGTCTGATGGTCACGCGCATTTTCGCCATCTCGAATAAAGTTAACGTTAACTATCTTTATTTTAGCAGAGCGTTTTAGAGATTGCAAGCCCTTTCTCGTCTCACCTGCGAAACAACGAGAAAAATTGGGAGTTCGGTATCGACGCCCAAGGGCAAACGAACGCTTGACAGCAGGAATCCATTTCCCGTATGATGAATAGTAGACCAAACACGAAACTGGAGGGCGGTGAGCCGTGGCATCGGTCACGTTAAAACACCTGACCAAAGTCTTCAAGAACGTCGTTGCCGTCAACGACCTGAATCTGGAAATCAAGGATAAAGAGTTCCTCGTGTTGGTAGGACCTTCGGGCTGCGGGAAGACCACTGCGTTGCGCATGATTGCCGGGCTGGAAGAGGTGACCTCCGGGGAGATTTACATCGGCGAACGGCTGGTCAACGATGTGCAGCCCAAAGACCGGGATATCGCGATGGTGTTTCAGAACTATGCGCTGTATCCGCACATGACGGTGTATGATAACATGGCGTTTGCTCTGCGCATGCGCAAGTTCCCCAAAGCGGAGATTCAGCGGCGGGTGCATGAAGCGGCGAAGCTGCTTGGGCTGGAAGGACTGCTGGACCGCAAGCCCAAACAGCTCTCCGGCGGTCAACGGCAGCGTGTGGCGCTAGGGCGTGCTATCGTACGCGAGCCCCAGGTGTTCTTGATGGACGAACCGCTCTCCAACCTCGACGCCAAGCTCCGCGTGCAGACCCGTGCCGAGCTCATCAAACTGCAGCGGCGGCTGGCAGTCACCACCATCTACGTCACCCACGACCAGGTGGAGGCGATGACGATGGGTGACCGCATTGCGGTGATTAAGGACGGGGTCTTGCAACAGGTGGATACCCCTTTGAATATCTATCACTATCCGGCGAACATGTTCGTCGCCGGTTTCATCGGCACGCCGCCGATGAACTTCCTGGATGTGACGCTGAAGCGCAGCGGAGATGATTACTACGTGGACGGCGGCGATTTCAAGCTGCTGCTGCCCAAATTCGCGGCGGATAAGGTGCAACCCTGGGTGGATAAGCAGGTAGTTTTCGGGGTGCGTCCAGAAGACATCTTTGATAAATCGCTTGCCCCTCTGACCACTGCGCACGATGGCAATACACTGCGCGCCATGGTGGATGTGATAGAACCGATGGGGGCGGTCGTCACGATGTACCTGACGCTGGGCACGCACCAAATAGTGGCCACCATCGACGCCGACACGAAGGCGAAGGAGGGGGAGGAGCTAGAGATCGTGTTGGACATGGAGAAGACGCATCTGTTTGATAAGGAGACGCAGAAGGCGATTTACTAACGCTGTTTTACCAGGCGCATCGCATCATGGATGCGGATACGCCGACTCTTCAGCCAGAGGAGGACCTCTGGAGGGATATGCATAGTACCAGGCACAACGACCCGTTCGTAGCCCTCGCGCAGACAGAGGCGCTGCAGGGTAGGGAAATCTTCCGCCTCCACCGCATGAACCAATCCCAGTTCTCTACTCACTGCTCGGCACAATCTGCGCCGCTCCTCCCACTGTTGGGCATCGTCGCCCCAATTGCGTGGACAGTATATCAGTGTCTTCATCTCAGCGCACCTTCCCGCAGGTTTCACTATTCTTGTGGTCGGCGGAAAACGGCGTTTCCTGCACCGTAAACCTGCCGGTGTCGGTATTGAGGGAGGTAAAAGCAGGTAACTAGACCGGCTATCCCAGCCGCACACACGACTCGCGTATCACCAGCTCGGTAGGCAGGTAAACCGTCTGGCACAGTGGCGCGGGGTCCGTGCTGGTCAACACCTCGAAGAGCAGGTCCATCGCCCGTTGTCCCATTTCGTACAGGGGCTGGCGCACGGTGGAAAGGGGAGGGTTCAGATGTGCCGCGCTGGATGGGTCGTCGAAAGCGACGATGCTCACGTCCTCGGGCACACGCATTCCCAGTGAGCGCAACAAGCTCAGCGTTTCCAGCGCGAGGTAGTAGCCGGCGATGAAGATAGCGGTGACATGCTCGGCGCGGATAAGCAAATCGGTCAGCTGCTGTCGCGCCTCTACGGATAGATGTGAATCAGAGCCTGCCTGCACGATCCACTCAGAGCGCACTGGCGCTTCCCACTTTTGCATGGCGTGCCAGTAGCCACGCAGTCGGTCCGCGCAGTTGGTACTGCCTTCCCAGCCGTTGAGGTAGGCGATACGGCGATGTCCCAGCGAGAGCAAGTACTCCACAGCGCGTCGTGCTCCACCAAAGTTGTCGCTATCCACACAAGGGAAACCGTTCGCTTGCCAGGATGCTCCCATGACCACAAATCGCGCACCATCTTGCCACAGTCGGCGCAACGTATCGTGAGCATTGTTGGGGGGAGCGACAAATAGCAAAGCACCGTGTGCGTGCCGCTGTGCCACGTCCGCGTACTCCGAAACATCCGCCTGAACGACTTGCAGAGTCAGCCCGCGCGCCTGAGCGACGTTGCGTACTGCACGGAAAGGCTCACGCAGATAGGTGTCTGCCTGCGGATGTTCGGCGTACGGAACCACCAGCAGCACGCCGTGTACACGTACCGGCTGCACGGCATCGGTTACAAAAGTGCCCGCTCCTGAGCGACGGTACAGGCGTCCCTTGCGCACCAGTTCCTGAATGGCGCGGTTGACAGTCATCTGGCTCACGCCGAACTGCTGTGCCAGAGCGCGCTCGCCGGGTAGCTGACTGCCAGCTGGCAGCTTGCCCTCTAAAATCTGCGTTTCCAGGATGCGCTGGATGCGCAGGTACCTCGGCTCATCCGGTTCCGACGCGCCCACAATAGGACCCTCCTTGCCCCTCGCAAAGTGTTATATAATGCTGCTATGACTACTATGCACATTATAACGCGGGAATGAGGAGATGTCAAAGGGGAGGAACGGGGTTGTGTTCGGCGATGGAGGGGCGATGCGCTCGGGAAAAGCGCAGTTTCCAGGGGAGCCAGATCGCCTCCCAGATGACTTTTCGAGACAACTTGGACCTGCCCGCGCGCCGCTCGGTGAAGACGATAGGGATTTCCTGAATGTGGAAACCGTGCCGATAAGCACGATATGCCATCTCTATCTGGAAGGCGTATCCGTTGGAGCGAATAGTATCCAGGCTGATGGCTTCTAACACCTGACGTCTCCAGCAGCGGTAGCCGCTGGTGGCGTCGATAACCGGTATGCCGGTGACCAGCTCGACGTAGATGTTGGCGTAGCGACTGAGGTAGTAACGCCAGCGCGACCAGTCTGCCACATCTCCGCCGGGCACGTAGCGAGAGCCGATAACTACATCGGCATGCGCTGTATGCTCGATCAGTACAGGCAGGTCCTTGGGATCGTGCGAGAGGTCGGCATCCATCTGGGCAATCAGCTGGTAACCCATATCCAGTGCCTGTTTGAACCCCACCACGTAGGCGCGTCCCAATCCCCCTTTCCGCTCGCGGTGCAGCACGTAGATTTGCGAGTGTTGTGTTGCCAGCTCGTGCGCCAGCTGACCGGTGCCGTCGGGCGAGTTGTCATCCACAACCAGGATGTGCACCTGCCCGCCTGTTGCCTGCAGCACCTGCTGGCACACCACAGACAGATTCTCCCGCTCGTTGTAGGTCGGAATGACCACCACCGCGTGGTGCTGGTTGTTGGGACCCTGCGCCATTTTCTCCACCTGCGGACGATTATAGCACATCTGCTCAAATTATCGGAAACACCCTTGCGGAACCGTAGTCAGAAAAAATTTCGAAAATTTTTGCCCGAATACCCCCACAACCCCTTCTATGGCACGAATCTTGCATTATATATAGGTTGGAAGGGGTACTCGCAGCCCCTGAATGCACGAAAGGGAGGGAAGTGAACATGAAACGGTTCCTTATCGTCATGCTGGTAGCCGGTCTGGCACTGGCAGTGGGCACGGCACAGGCGTTGACGCTGCAGCCCAGCGTGAGTACAACGCAAACGTGGAACGGTGGTACCGCTGGAAGCCAAACCCTAGTTGGGGATGCCAACGAAGATGAAGACCCCTACTGGGATGGCAAGTCCAAGGACTTTACCAAACCCGGCAACATCGGCAACTGGATTGCCAAGACAGGTGCGTTTTGGAACTCTACCAGTTCGCCTGGTGTCGCCTATCCTTACGTTGGCAGCTCTTCGGCTGGAGATTTGAACATCTACTTCACCTCCACCGACCCGAACTGGGCAGCCATCCGTATCGAGGTGGCAGGGCTGGATGACTACAACTACTTCGGCATCTACAAGAAAGACGTGGCGGTCAACAAGGATACCCTGCTCACTCCTTCTTCGGCAAACCACGTGCGCCTGTTCGTCGGTGGTGATACCGCAGGTGCTATCAAGATCTTCACTCCGCCGTGGCAGGACTTCGGCTGGTATCTGGCGACGGAGGACGAGGACAACCCTGGCACTGCCAAGTGGGCTTGGTTCTCGCAGTCCAGTTTGAACACGAAGACAGCGGACAAGACGGTTCAGCACTTCGCCTTCTTTGAGGTGGCGAAGAACCAGTCGTATTACATCGGGGTAGAGGACATGACGGTGGAGAGCACCTCATTCGACAGAGACTATCAGGACTTCGTGGTGTTTGCGTCGGTCATTCCCGACGCCTCGACGTGGATGCTGTTCCTGAGCGGGGTGCCTGCGCTGGCGCTGCTGCGCCGCCGAAGAGGATAGGTGAACGACACGGGAAGACCTGCGATGTGCCCACCGCAGGTTTTCCCTTCTCCGAAAAACAGACCGGCTAACCAGAAGTACCAACCTGTGAGAATGCGCCGTGCTGCAGTGAGAAACTGCCTATCGGCGCATTTTCCATTATTTGTCCATCCCCCATTTTGTCAAACATTGCTCTCCGTCGCGACCGATGTGTCCTTGCGAGCCGCGAAGCGGCGGAGTAATCTCCTGCGCTCACAAAGGGGATGGCTTCGGATGCTAGCGCATCCTCGCCATGACACAGAGTCTCAGCAGGAGCCTCGCCCCTCACAGGGTAAAAGCGAGAATCATGCTAGACAAGCGACCACTAGTAGTCCTTCAAGCGTCAAAGTTGCCATAGACCACCCGGCGACTGGAAGTCGCGGGCAATGTGGACAAAACCCCCTTCGGGGGTGGATAACCTGCGTGAGCAGGTTTCGCGGGATGTTGCCTGCGATTTTCAATCGCTGAGACAACACCAACATTTTAAGAAAAAGTTCTGACAGACTACTATGCAAGCATGATCCTTGTTCTCTCCCTGTGGAGGGCGAGGCTCCTGCCGAGCCGTTGGTGTCTCACCCTCGTCCCTTATCCCCTTTCTCTGTGGGGGAATGGGGAACCGCAATCACCCCTCTTCTCATAAGAGGGGACGGGGATAAGGTTGCTCTGGCGCAGGAGATGGCTTCGCTCGCGCTCGCCATGACACCTGGATTGTGGCGGAGCATAACCGTTGACGAGATGAACGCTTGACAGATTACTATAGCTCCCTCTATCTACTTGTAATGTATTACATCACTCATTACAGGCAATATATCGAGTTGACCTTGACAATTTTTCATAAAAATGTGCCTTCTCAGGTTCTCGATCCCCGCCTGTGGCACGCTTCTTGCATTATATATGGGATAGCAGGGGGACTCGCAGCCCCCAGAAAACTGCGAAAAGGAGGGAAAGGAATGAAAAGGTTCGTACTGTTCGCGCTGGTAGCCGGTCTGGCACTGGCAGTGGGCACGGCACAGGCGTTGACGCTGCAGCCCAGCGTGAGTACAACGCAAACGTGGAACGGTGGTACCGCTGGAAGCCAAACCCTAGTTGGGGATGCCAACGAAGATGAAGACCCCTACTGGGATGGCAAGTCCAAGGACTTTACCAAACCCGGCAACATCGGCAACTGGATTGCCAAGACAGGTGCGTTTTGGAACTCTACCAGTTCGCCTGGTGTCGCCTATCCTTACGTTGGCAGCTCTTCGGCTGGAGATTTGAACATCTACTTCACCTCCACCGACCCGAACTGGGCAGCCATCCGTATCGAGGTGGCAGGGCTGGATGACTACAACTACTTCGGCATCTACAAGAAAGACGTGGCGGTCAACAAGGATACCCTGCTCACTCCTTCTTCGGCAAACCACGTGCGCCTGTTCGTCGGTGGTGATACCGCAGGTGCTATCAAGACCTTCACTCCACCGTGGCAGGACTTCGGCTGGTATCTGGCGACGGAGGACAAGAACAACCCTAGCACTGCCAAGTGGGCTTGGTTCTCGCAGTCCAGTTTGAACACGCAGGCAGCGGACCAGACGGTTCAGCACTTCGCCTTCTTTGAGGTGGCGAAGAACCAGTCGTATTACATCGGGGTAGAGGACGTGACGGTGGAGAGCACCTCATTCGACGGAGACTATCAGGACTTCGTGGTGTTTGCGTCGGTCATTCCCGACGCCTCGACGTGGATGCTGTTCCTGAGCGGGGTGCCTGCGCTGGCGCTGCTGCGCCGCCGAAGGGCATAACGTCTCAGTGTCTCACACTTCCCTGCCTTTCTGAAGCACAAAGGAATAACGGAAGCGAACGACAGATGCGTCCTGCGCAGATGCGAGCTGCGTAGTGACGCATTTGTTATTTACCGGAGAGCAGCTGGTCTCGGTACAGGTTCAGGGCGCACAGAGCCCGTACCCCTAGCACCCGCGCGGTTTCGTAGGTGTCCAGCTTGGTGCGGGGGTTCACTTTACCTATTGTGCAACGACGCCGCTTGCGGTCATACAACCGACAGCGTGGGCAGAGGATGCGTCTGGGTGGTGTATCGTGCTCATGCATGGTGTTCATCCCTGTGGATTTGGGTTTCTCCTGTACATTCGTCGCGAAGGGGCGTGTTTTCCTGCATGTCGATCGGGGTATAATGGCATGGGGGTGACAGCGGACATCGTGAGCAGGCTGGTGCAAAAGGTCTTCATCATTCTGGAGATGATTAAGCTCGAGCATACGGTGTTTGCGCTGCCGTTTGCGCTGTTGTCTGCCCTGCTGGCGGCAAGGGGGATACCGGAGTGGCGCACGCTGGGCTGGATTCTGGTGGCGATGGTGGGTGCGCGCAGCACGGCGATGGCGTTCAACCGCATTGCCGATATGCGCTACGATGCACTCAACCCCCGCACGGCAAACCGTGCGTTACCCCGTGGCATACTCACTGTTGGGCAGGTGGCGCTATTCACCGTGGTATCGGCGGCGGTGTTTGTCTTCGCGGCGTGGCAGCTGAACCCGCTCTGCTTTGCGCTCTCTCCGGTAGCGCTGCTGTGGATTCTCGCTTATTCCTACACCAAGCGGTTCACCGCCCTCAGTCATCTGTGGCTGGGGCTGAGTCTGGGCATCGCGCCGGTGGGAGCATGGCTGGCGGTGCGCGGGCAGTTCGACGTGGTGCCCATCCTGCTGTCGCTGGCGGTGATGCTGTGGACGGCAGGCTTTGACATCATCTATAGCCTGCAGGACGTGCAGTTTGACCGTCAGGTTGGTCTGCGCTCGCTGCCGCAGGCGCTGGGTGAGGCACGTGCGCTGTGGCTGTCGCGTCTGATGCATGTGGGGATGGTGGTGTTGTTGCTGGTGGTGGGACGGCTAGCGAACCTGCACTGGGGATATGATGCGGGCGTGGTGGCAGCCGCTGCGCTCATCGCCTACGAACAGAGCCTGGTGAAGCCCAGCGACCTGAGCCGGGTGAACCTCGCCTTCTTCACGTTGAACGGATGGGTGAGTGTGCTGCTCTTCGCATGTACCCTCGCGGACTGGTGGTTCTTCTGGAGGTGATGGGTGCTTATCGGTAGCGTGCCGTATCTGAATGCGAAGCCTCTGGTCACATGGTTCCACACGCCCGAAGGTGAAGACCGCGGGATAAAGGTGGTGTACGGTGTACCGTCGCGTCTTGCGCGGATGGTTGCAGCGGGCGAGGTGGCGTGTGCGATGGTCTCCTCCATTGAGCTCTTCCGCCACCCGGACTGGCGAGCGGTGCCGCGTATCGCCATCGCCAGCACGGGCAAGGTGTGGAGCGTCCGGCTCTTCTCCCAAGTGCCTCTGGAAAGGGTGCGTTCGGTGGCTCTGGATACCAGTTCGTTGACCTCCTCCGCGCTAGTGCAGGTGTTGTTCGCGCGATGGTGGCAGGCGAAGCCGGAATATATCTCTGCCGCGCCCAATCTGGAGGCGATGCTCCGGCAGGCGGACGCAGCTCTGCTCATCGGCGATCAGGGTATGCTGGCAGGTGCGGAGGGGCTGACCGTCGCCGACCTAGGTGAGGAGTGGTATCGGTGGACGGGACTGCCGTTCGTGTGGGCGCTGTGGCTGGGCAGGCAGGAGCGCATCACGCCGTCGCTGGTGGAGGCTCTGCTCCGAGCGCGGCAATGGGGACTGGAGCACGTCGAGCAGGTTGTACGTCAGGAGAGTGAGCGTCTGGGGGCAGGGGAGGAGCTGGTTCGGCACTACCTGTGCGACATCATGCAGTACGACATGACCCCCGCGCATGAGGAGGGGCTGGCGCGGTTCGCGGAAGAGGTAGGGAGGCTGGAACGGCTTGAGCAAAGATAACCGCGAGATAGTTAACGAACTGCCAGCCTGCGAGTGCAGATCGGGCGAATCTTGCCGGAAATAGGGTTATGACCGCCTGTAGCCGCCCCGTAACTGTTCCACCATGTCCATCGGCAGATGGTGCAGCGGGAGGTTCGCCATGCGTGCCATCACGAGGATGCGGCAGCTCATCTCAAAGGACTCCACCCGCATCAGCACGTCGGGGATGGACTGGTGGAAGGTGATGACGCCGTGATTGGACAGGATGATCGTCTCGTGTTCGCGCACCGCTTCGCCCACGGCGTCGGCGAGCTGTTGCGTGCCCGGGTGGATGAAGGGCACGCGGGCAATGCGCCCCAGGTAGAAGATGTTCTCGATGTTCAGGTCGGTGGGCACTTCCATCTCCGAGCAGGCGACGAGCGTACTGTAGGGAGGCGAGACATGCACTACCACCTGTGCCTCGGGACGCACGCGGTAGATGGCGCGGTGCATCGGCGTTTCTATCGAAGGCTTTGCCCCGGTGAACCCGTCATCGTGCAGCGAGCACAGGGCGGTCTGTTCGGGTACCAGTTTGCCCAGCCACGCCCCAGAGGCGGAGATGAGGAAGCGTTGCTCGTCCACGCGCAGGCTGATGTTGCCCGAGGTACCCCATGCCAGCCCGCGCTCGCCGAGATAGCGTCCGATCTCACACAGTTGCTGTCGCAGGCTATCCAGTTCCATCGCCACTCAGCGCTTGCCGGACGCGGCGCGCGGTGCGACGGAGCCGTTCGCGCAGGTTCTGCACCGGCTCGCGCAGCAGGGGATGCTCACCCCGCTGGTAGATGATTTTGCCCGCCACCATTGTCATCACCACGTCAGAGGCGCGGGCGGAAAACACCAGCGCGGCGTACGGGTCGTACACGGGGAAGGTGTGCGCGCCCTCCAGCGACACCACGCACAGGTCTGCCTGTTTGCCCGGCTCCAGTGTGCCGATGCGCTCTGCCATGCCCAGCGCGTTCGCCCCGCCTGCTGTTGCCAGCTCCAGCGCCCTGCGTGCGCTCAGGCACGAGTCCACCCCACGCACTGCCCTCTGCAGCATCACCGCACTGCGCATCTCGGCGAACATGTCCAGCGTGTTGTTGCTCACCACGCTGTCGGTGCCCAGACCGACCTTCACCCCCTGCGCCAGCCACTCGCCCAGCGGCGCGATGCCGTTGTACAGCTTGGCGTTGGACTGCGGGCAATGGGCGATGGCGGTACCGGTGGAGGCAAAGACCTCTGCATGACGCGAATCGGTTTGCACCGCGTGTACCAGCAAGGTGTTCGGCTCCAGCCAGCCCTGCTCGTGCAGGATGTCTATCGGATGCTTGCCCGGCGTCTGCCAGGCGATGTCTCGTTCCGCGTACATCTGCGCGAACTTGCCTGTGCCCTCCTGCAGCAGGGCGACCTCATCGCTCGATTCGGCGGCGTGGATGCACACGGGATAGCCTTTCTCGCGAGTGTATTCACGCAGGGCGGTCATGACCTCTGGACGGACGGTGTACAGCGTGTGCGGGGCGATGCCTACCTCCACCAGCGTGCCACGTGTGGCGCGATGGTGCCACTGCATCCGGTCTTCCAGTTCGCTCAGCGTCTGGCGGGCGGACCGGTCGGGCTGCACGGCGAACACCTCCTGATACACGCGCCCACGCAAGCCCACCTGCAGCAGGGCGTGCACGGAAGCGCCCGAGTCGGTGGTATCTGCCACAGTGGTAATGCCCGATGCCGCTGCCTCCAGAGCGCCCCACAGGGCAGATTCGCGCCACTCCTGCTCCGACAGCAACCCTTTCAGGTTCACCAGTCGGCGTATCCACTCGAAGAAGGGCAGGTCTTCCACTGCGCCCCGCAGGGCGGTCAGTTCGAGGTGGGTATGTACGTCCACCAGCCCGGGCAGGATGACTGCTTCACCGAAGTCGAACACGTCCGCGCCACCGCGTGTGCCCGAACGCACGCGCACGTCCACGATCACCCCGTTTTGAATGACCACCTCGCCCTGTTCAATCGGTTCTCGGGCGACAGGCAGCACCCATTCGGCTCGCAGGATCACAGCGGAATACTCCACGCCCTGTCCAGATCGTAGTACGTTATATTTTTGGCATGTCCGTCGCCAAACAATACATTGTAGCGGTAGCCGCGATAGAAGCGCGGATCGAAACATTCGATGCGAGTGCGCATAATGCCTTCACTGCCATGCCACGCCCCGCTGCTGTCCATGATGACGTTCGTCTCCGCCGGATACTGGAAGTTGGAAAGCATCATCTGTCGGAAGGCGATTTCGGTGCGGAAGACGTAGCTGGTGCCGAACCTCTGATAGGAGGAGGGCGTCGCGTCCAGAGGCTCGCAGTTGAAGTCCTGGTACACATAGCCGAAGTCGGACGGGCATCGCCACAGCTCCGCACTGCGACAGTAGGGCATCAGCACCTCGTGCAACAGGGGCATATAGGGTATCCATTGCTGCCAGTAAGGATGGTCGTTCCAGATTTGGGGGGTGTACTTATCGGTGGCGTCGACCGCCCAGGGATAGCGTTCGTCCCAGTCCTCAGCGTACATCATGATGGCCATGCCGATTTGGCGGATGTTCGACAGGCAGGATGTTTCCCTGCCTTTAGCGCGGGCGCGCGCGAAGACGGGGAACAGCAGTCCCGCCAGTAAAGCGATAATGGCGATGACTACCAGCATCTCGATAAGTGTAAACGCAGCGCGACGGTACATGTTGATGCCTCCTTATCGTTTGGTGCACTCCGAAGCTGCGCGAACGAAGGCGCACATCAGCCGACCGGTTGCCTCCGCTTCGGGGTCCATCTCTGGATGCCATTGTACCCCAACGAAGAAGCGCGCGTCCTCCAGCTCTATAGCTTCTATTACTCCATCCGGTGCGGTAGCGGTCACCTGTAAACCCTCAGCTGGTTGCTTCACCGCCTGATGATGCGAGCTGACGATTTCCACCTCTGCCTTGCCCAGTATCCGCCTGAGCAGGCTCCCTGCGCGTATCGCCACTACATGGCAGGCGTGCGGCTCTTCGGACGACTGCCGCCGATGTTTGACCCCGTTGCCGATCTGGGAGGGGATGTCCTGTATCAACGTGCCGCCGAAAGCCACGTTGAGCAGCTGACAACCATAACAGATGCCCAGCACGGGCTTGTCCATCTCACGGAACAGGCGCACCAGCGCGATTTCGAACAGCGGTCGTTCTGCCGAAAGGGCATCGGTCTGAGGATGCGGTTCCTCTCCATACAGGGCAGGGGGGATGTCCTTTCCTCCGCTGACCATCAAACCGTCCAGCAGGAGGGCATAACGTTCTACCAGTTGCGCCTCTTGCAGGGGAGCCAGCGTCACCGGCACGCCGCCAGCCTGCTCTACCGCGCGGAGGTAGCGCCTTCCTAACGAGACGACCGTTTCGCCGTGTTGCTCGTAGCCCGTTGTGATGCCGATGAGAGGTGCTTTCATCGTCGCTCCCGTGTGTGCTGTGTAGCCCATTATACCACACAGGAGAGAGCAGAGGAAGATGGGTAAGACGTACAGGGTAGTGTGCGCCTCAGTTTGAAAAACCCCCTTCGGTGGTGGATAACCTGCGTGCGCAGGTTTCGTGGGCTGTTGCCCGCGATTTTCCATCGCTGGGGCAATATCAACATCTTCAGGAAAAGATTTGACAAAGTAGTAATGACACCTTGCAGAGACCTTACTCTCTCCCCGCACGTCGGCTCCAGCGGTCTATTGCCACCACGAGGATCAGCAGGAACCCTACCATCATGTCTTGCGCTTCAGAGGGCACGCGCGCCAGAGTCAACCCGCTTCGCAGGAAGCCCACCATCAGCAGGGCTATCAGCGTGCCCAGCACGCCCCCCTCGCCACCCGAGACGGCGGTGCCACCCAGCACCACGGCGGTGATGGCGGTGAGTTCGAACCCCAGCCCCGCATCGGGCTTGGCGACGGAGACATGCGCCGCGTAGATGACCGCCGCCAATGCGCTCATGAATCCCGACAGCATATACACCTGCATCTTCACGCGGTGCACCGGCACGCCGGAAAGCCTCGCCGCCGCCTCGTTCGCGCCGATGCTGAATACCGACCGGCCCCACGCGGTGCGCGTCAAAGCCAGATGGAAGAGCAAGGCAGCCACAGCCAGCACCCACACCTGCACCGGGATGCCCATGACGTAACCCTGCCCCAGCCAGAGGAAGCTTTCGGGAAAGTTGCGGATGGAACGCGCCTGACTCATACCCAGCGCGATGCCACGAAAGCCCGCCATCGTTGCCAGCGTGACGATGAGCGGGGGGATGCCCACGGCGGTGATGAGCACGCCGTTGAAGCCACCCAGCAGCACACCCGCCACCAGCGCCAGCGGAATCCCCAGCCATAGCGGCAGCCGTGCGTCTTCCCACAACATGCCCATCGTCATGATGCTTAAGCCCACGATGGAGCCGACCGATAGGTCTATTCCTGCGGTGATCATCACCAGCGTCATGGAAAGCGCAATCAGTCCGATCTCGGCGGACTGGCGTACCACCTCGATCAAGTTGTCGGGCGTGAGGAAGAGAGGAGACAGCGACTGCATCGCCGCCATCTCCACGAGCAGCAGCAGAGCCAACACCGCTTCACGCCGCAGCACCAGCCGCTTCACCGCCGTGCCCTCCGCGTGCGCAGAGCATCTGCCACCACCGCCAGCAGCACCAGCGCACCCTGCACGCTGGGCGCCCAGTATTCGGAGACGCGACGGAAAATCAGTCCGGTGCTGATGACCTGCAGCAACAGCCCCCCAATCGCGCTACCCCACACGGTCCCCTGTCCACCGAAGATGTTCACGCCTCCGACTACCACCGCGCTGATGGCGAGCAGCTCGAATCCTGCACCAGCGTTGCTCTGGATGACGCTGAAGCGTGAGGCATATACCAGCGCAGAGAGCCCCAGCAACGCGCCGTGTATCACGAACACCAGCCACAACACCCGCCGTACGGGGATGCCCATGCGGGCGGCAGCAAGGGGATTGCCGCCCACTGCGTAGATGTGGCGTCCCAAGGGGGTGCGAGCCAGCAAAAGAGCGGCTGTCGCCACAATGCCTATCGCAATCAGCACCGGCGCGGGGATACCGAGAACCTCGTCGCGCCCGATGGCGGAGAAGGATGGGGGCAGGTTACCGATCCACTCGCCGCGCGTCCACCAGATAATGCCCCCGCGCAGCACGCTCATCATGCCCAGCGTGACGATAATCGCCGGGATGCGCACAAAAGCCACCAGCCACCCGTTCACTGCGCCGATGACCGCCCCCGCCAGCATGGGCAGAAGAATGACGAGCGGTAGAGGGGCGCCCGATTTGGCGGTGAGCCCTGCGATCACCGCGCACACCGCCAGCGCGGATCCTGCGGAGATGTCTATCATGCCCGCGATGATGACCATGCTCATCCCGCAGGCGGCAATCACCAGCGGCGCAGCGTTGATCAGGATGTCACGCAGGTTCTCTGCCCGCAGGAAGCCCGGCGTGGTGCCAAAATAGCCCAGCAGCAGCACCAGAAAGACCCCCACGCTCATCTCGCGCCCGTACTGGCGCCACAGGGCGAAACGGGTGGGGGAGATACGCTCAGAAGTCATACCGGTCGATGTTCTCTGCGGTGAACTTCATAGGCGGTCCCAGCAACACCTGGTCGCCCTCCACTTTAACCTTGCCCAGCCTTCCGGCTTCGAACTCGGTATCGCCCGGCTTCAGCGTGCCTTCTGCGACCGCTTTCGCCACATACACGGTCAGGTAGCCCAGGTCCACGGGATTCCACAAGATGACCGTCTTCACGGTGCCGTCCTTGACGAACTCCTTCATGCTCTTAGGAGTGGACAGCCCGACGACAGCTACCTTGCCGCTCTTGCCTGCCTGACGCACCGCATCGGCGGCTCCGGGGAACGCTACCGACGACAGCCCGAACACGCCCTTGACGTCGGGATAGGTCTTCAGGATGTCCTGCGTCATGCTGAAGGCGCGTCCCTGGTCCTCCTCGGGATACTGGATGGTGACAATCTGCATCTTCGGGTACTTTTCCGCCATGTAGCGTTTCATGACCGCAATCCAGGCGTTCTGATTGGGCGCAGTGGGAGAGGAACTGACGATAGCCACCTTCGCGTCCTCACCTGCCTGAGAAGCCATTTCGTCTACCAGCGCACGCCCGATGTCCTCAAAGGTCGCCTGATTGACAAAAAACTCCCGCCCCGACTTTTCGGCATTGGCGTCGGCGTCATAAGTGATCACGTGCACGCCCTTGTCCCGTGCACGCTTCAGGGCAGGGGAGATGGCGTCAGGGTCGTTGCACGCTACCGCGATCACGTTTACTTTCTGCAGCGTCCAGCTTTCGATGAAGGGAATCTGCTGGTCTACCTTGCCCTCGGTGGGACCGTCGTAGGTGAGGTCGATGTTACCCAGTTCCTGCGCCGCTTCTCTGGCACCTCGCTCTACGGCGTTGAAGTAGTCGATACCTTTCAGCTTGGGCATCACCGCCACCACCAGTTTGGTTCCGGTGCTCGTAGCGGTGGTGCCTCCTGAGGGCGCTTGCTTCTTTCCGCAGGCGACCAGCAGGTGCATCGCGCCCGCCAGTATCAGTGTGATCCACAAAGCCTTTCGCAAAGGTGATCCCTCCCGCTCGTTTTGATAAATGCTTCCGTGACGAGGGAAGGGAATCCTGCCGCCAGCGACGCTCCTGTGCTATCACAGGATGAACAACTGAGAAAGCGGTAGTTTGAGGGAATTCACACACACAGGAAGACAAAAAGCAGACACTTAATATCCAATCGCCCTGCGCAGCTTGCGCAGGGCGCGATCTTTATACACGCACACAGTGGATAGCGCGACGCCTATCCTTTGGGGAAGATGAGGCAAAATCGCCCAGCCGAGCAGGAGCAGGCTTGCCAGAAAAAGAAGGCATGCCAACGTGAGTGAGCGTTTGTCGCTACGGTGCGCTTCTGTATCCATCCCACCTCACCACTTCGTACATTGCACACAGGAAGGCATTTGTACGACAAAAGAACGGGGTATTCGGTAAAATAGCATGATAAACACCGTTGAAGTGATGGGGTTTCTGTGGAACGACATGAAGGAACCCTACTCGATGGGCATCATCATCGGTCTGTGGTGCTGGTCGGCAGGTACGGAGGGCTTCAACCGTTGCTGCCAGAGCTGGCTCATCCGGCACAGGTACGCATCAGTAATGCGAGCGATGTGCGCTTCGTTTGCGCGCCACACGACGCCGAAGTAGACGAACAGGTAACCCACCAGCGCGATTCGCAACGCCCACAATCCCAGATACGGCTTGATGCGCCGAGCCCACTCCAATATCACCAGCGGGCAGACCAGCATGGTGGTTTTGGCAGCGCAAAAAGCCCACCACCCGAAGTGGACAAGGTACCACGCCATGACCGGGTTGGCTTCTCGCGCCAGCCCCCTGTGTATCAGGTAGAGCGTGCTTGCCAGGTCTACCAAACCGATAGCCAGCAAGAGCCATGTTTCGCGTGCCAGTCGCATTGTTGTGCTCCTTATCACGCAGATGTTCATGCCACGTTAGCACGGGCATTGAAGATGGGTTACCTCCATATCGCTGCCGTTGCAGTTCACCTGCAGAGGCTCATCGTAGGTGATAGGCTGACCGCATCGGTCGCACACGAACAGCCAGTTCTCCACTTGCGACCGCACAGGTGCTCTTAGCGGTGCACGGTTCAACTGCTGTTGCTCTCTCTCCAACACTGCTTGCATCACGGACCTCCTGTTCATCGCGCCTCCGGGCAGCCTGAAACTCACACCTTCTACCTGCCCCGTCCACCGTATACAGACACCGTATCCGGCGACCGTGTTTCACATTGTATCACCCAATATTTAAAAAATCAATCGTTTGATTAAAATTTTCAATATTTTTTTAAAATTATCAGAATGCTTTAACAATGGTGGCGTATCCTGCCGCCAGGCTTGCGCAGACAGGGGCGATTCGTCTATAATGCGGATACGATGGCGAACATTGCTGAGAAACTGAAAGCAGTGACAGAGGTGACCACAGGGGAGCCATGCGCAGCGTACGCGCTGGACGGCTGCGTGCCTGAGGTGGTTCTCCGTCCGTCCTCCGTCGATGAGGTGTGCGATGCGCTGGATATCTGCCGCGAGCACGACGCAGCCGGAGTCGTTTGGGGAGGCGGCACGCATGTAGGTATGGGGGACCCCATACGTTCGTACCGGTGGGCGATGGACATGCGCGCGCTGTCGCATTTGGTGGACTACTCGCCGGGCGACCTGGTGGTTACCGTCGAAGCAGGTATGAGCCTGAGCACTCTACAGAGCCTGCTTCGTCCACATCGGCAATGGTTGCCGGTGGATGCCCCGTTGCCGGACAGGCAGACGGTGGGTGGCATTGTTGCTTCCAACGGGGCGGGACCCCGACGCCAGCGCTACGGCTTACCGCGCGAATGGCTCCTGGCGATCCGGGCGGTGTTGCCTTCGGGCGAAGTGATCAGGGCGGGTGTGGGGGTAGTGAAAAACGTTGCCGGTTATGACCTGCCGCGCCTTTTCGCGGGTTCGTGGGGCACGCTGGGTGTGCTCACCGAATTGACCTTCAAGGTAGCGCCTGTGCCGGAGGTGCGCTCTGTCTACCGTGCCACCCTGAGTGATGCACAGAGCCTGTCATCACTACGCGATGCATGGAGCCACCCACTGCTGCAACCGGAGATGCTGGAAGTGACTTACGAGCCCGAAAAGGGTTGGAGCATCTTCTGTGGTGTGGCTGGCTTTGAGGAAGATGTACGCTGGCAGAGCGATTTTCTGCGTGAACACACGCACCTGGAATGGGAACCGGTATCGTCTGAAGAGGAGAGCCACCTGCGTGATTGCTATCTGCTGATGGGTTCGTCCTGTCGTTGCCGGTGCGTGGTGCCCCCTGCGCAGACGGCAGAGATGATGTTGTGGCTGTCGCAACGTTTTGCGGAGGCGTGGATGCAGGCTCACTTCGGCGTGGGCGTGGTGCGCATCTGGTGGAGCAGTAGCCTGCCATCCGTAGCGGATTTGCAGGAGATTCGCAGGGAAACCGCAAGGCTTGGAGGCTTTTGCTTGCTGGAGCATGCGCCTGTGGATGTAAAGCGCGTCTTCGGTACATGGGACGTGGTGCGCGGCGGGGTAGACGTGATGCGTCGACTCAAAGAGGGGTTTGATCCTCTGGGAATGCTGGCTCCGGGCAGGTTCGTGGAGGGACTGTGATGCGAGAGTTGCGCACAGAGCATCTGTTGAAATGTATCCATTGTGGCTTGTGCCTGCAGTCCTGCCCAACGTACGTGGAAGAGAGCAACGAAGCGGATTCGCCGCGTGGACGCATCTACCTCATGCGGGCTGTCTCGGAAGGGCGCATTCGCTGGGAACCCAAGTCAGTAGAGCACATAGACCGTTGCCTCGGATGTCGCGCTTGCGAGACAGCATGTCCCTCAGGGGTGGAATACGGGCTGCTGCTGGAGATTGCCCGAGCACAGGTGGAGCAGTCATCTACACGCCCCGCTATCCACAGGACAGCGAAACGATGGCTTCTGGGAGTGATGACACGCCCTGCAGCCTTCGTCTTCGCGATGCGCTTGGCTCATCTATTTTCTCCTTTGTTTGGCGACAAGGCGATACCTGCACCTCTGGCGTGGATGCTGGGAGCAAAAGGTGTGGCAGCAAAGTTGCCGCGCATCTCCGGCAGGTGGGGGAAGTTGGCTGCTGTGTATCCTCCGCTGGGCGAACGTCGGGGTAGGGTGGGTGTTCTGACCGGCTGCGTCACCTCTGTGCTGTTCCACGAGGTCAACGTCGCCACGATAGCGGTGTTGCAACACAACGGCTTTGAGGTGGTCGTGCCTTCTGGACAGGGATGTTGTGGCGCGCTGCACGTGCACAACGGCTTTCCTGAAGAAGGAAGACGGCTGGCAGTGCGCCTGATGGAACGTTTTGAACACGAGGCGGTCGACGCTGTCATCGTCCATTCGGCAGGCTGCGGCTCGACCATGAAGGAGTATGGCAGGCTGTTGGAGTGCACCCCTCACGAAGCGCGAGCACGCGCTTTTGCGGCTCAGGTCAAGGACGTGATGGAGTTTCTGGCGGAGGTAGGCATCCGAAAGCCCGTCCGGCCTCTAGCGGGTCGGGGGAAGGATTCCAGCCTTGTGGTGACGTACCATGACGCCTGCCACCTGGCGCATGCGCAGGGGATACGCAAACAGCCCCGGGATGTTATCCGCAGTATCCCCGGCGTGCAGCTGGTGGAGCTGGAGGAGTCGGATATGTGTTGTGGCAGTGCGGGCATCTATAACCTGCTACAGCCCGAGATGGCTTCGCGTCTGCTGCAACGTAAGATAGAGCGTATCCGCGCTACGGGAGCGGAAATCGTGCTGACCGGCAATCCGGGATGCTTGGCATGGATAGCACAAGGATTGCGGGATCTACCTCAACCCGTGCATATCCTGCACCCAGTAGAGCTTTTATACCGGGCATATGGGGACCCCGAGATGACATGAGGCTATATCGCAGCCCGACCAAGAAAATATGTGCTGCCAACACTCCCCGTCAAAATGCTGTTTTTTCAGTAAACTCGTGTCGGAGATGTTGACTTCTGAATGTACATCGCTTAGAATCCGATTGTAGGGAGTTCTTCGGATGGATTTCTTTTTGGAAGGAAGGGAGCGGCTGTGGATGGGTCTATGATGGATAACGAGTGGCTTGTGGACCTTTTAGAGGCGGACGGGGGAGCAACGCAAGTACTGGCACGCTATGTCAAGCAACAAGTGGGCGAGGGGATGGAGTTCAGTAACGAAATCGCTCGCGCTGTAGTGTCCAGTAACGGTTGCTATTACGAGTTCCGCGAGCTGCCTGAAGAGTTCTCCGGTGCACTTGGAGAGTTTACGCATCACTTTGTCGGTTACCAGGACGCTCTGCAACTTCTAGAGAACCTGTACCGACTTCTCCTCACGGATTTCATGGAGGCGGTGGAAGAGCTTTCCCTGCTGGTGGTCTATGACCGATTTGACGGGATGAGCTACCAGAACATCTACGCCTACCATTTTCAGCGCAGCGCGCTGAGTGATCACCGAGTAGAGGACGTACGCGGCGCATTTCGGCACGGACAACTGCCTCGCTTTTTCAAGCTGCGTCTGCTCGCGAAGCGTGCTCCAGAAGGGCTTCTCTTTCCGTGCGGGATGGCTTTTTTCATCGCTAATCCCGGGGAGCGACACTTGCTGGTACAGGTACCCTACACCCAGAGCAGAGTTTCCGACCTGATAGCCCGCCCGTTGAGCCAGCAGTTCCATTAGCAGGGTGGTTGACAGGATTTTTCGCTTCCGGTGGAGAAGACCGAAGTGTTAGAAGTAAACACGGCAAAGGGAGCGCACGATGTATCTCAGGCGCGTTTGGTTCAAACACACCTTGCTGGGATTGCTGGCGGTAGTGGTACTGGTCGCGGCGGGCATGTTCTGGATTCGCTATTTTAATCCCTTCCGAGTCAAACCCGCCGATATCGACACAAAGGACTGGATACTCTTTGTTTCCAACCGCTCAGGCAACCCCGACTTGTGGGTCATTCGTCCGGATGGGAGCGGTCTCCGTCAGATCACCGCAGACCCTTCTTCAGAAACCGACCCTGCCTGGTCACCCGATGGAAGACTCATCGCTTTTATCTCCGACAGGGACAATCGGACTTCGCAGCTGTTTTACGCGGACCCGGAGTGCAAACGGGTTCAACAGTTGACCGTCAGTGTGGGCGCCAAGGAGAAGCCACAGTTTCTGCCTGACGGCAAACACATCATCTTCCTTTTGCAGGGGCAGGTACTGCTGGTAGATATCGAGGGAGGGGAAGCGGAGAAGATTCTGCCCCCGTTCGAGCTGGAGCAGCAGTGGCGCAATACTTTTGGCGGGAGTGTGCTTTTCCGCGAGCCTGCCTACGACATCGAGAAAAGGATTGTGTACGCGGTGCAACGCACTGAAGGGGGCGAGTTGTTGGTGCGCTATCGCCGGGGTGGTGTAGACCACCAGCACGAAGGTGAGGGAGCACAAGAAGAGCAACAGGTTCCACTTCCCACGGAGCAGAAGCTGCCGGAGCCGATTATCGGCGGGCAAGAGGTGCATATTGCGCTCTCGCCGGACGGCACGCAGCTGGCGATTACCATCATGGGAAACCGACAGATTGGCCATGCGGTGGCATTGTACAATCTGGTCACCGAGTCGTTGCAGCCTCTGTGGCAGGGCAAAGGTGACCTGGCGCCAGGAGCAGTGACGTGGGCGCCAGAGGGAACGCATCTCGCCTTTGAGATGTGGCGGGTGCGAGACGAGGAAAAGGACCGGGTTGGCATCGGCGTGATGGGTATCGGCGATCCCGAGCCTCGTCTGATAGTCAAGGGCAACGCGATAACGCCCACCTGGTCTCAGGGAGGCACGAGTCTGGTATACGTCAAGTTCCGCGAGGATGGCAATCGCGACCTGTGGATTGTGAACGCGGACGGTTCCGATGCCCGGCGATTAACGGACGGCACGGCGGACAACTACTCTCCCGCCTGGTCTCCGCATCCGGGCAAGCAAAAGTGATATAATGATGGTGGCGCGCCGAGCCAGCCGGGCGGCTGCCTCGCCCGTTTGGGCGGGGAGGAAAGTCGGGGCTCCACAGGGCACGATGCCGGATAGCGTCCGGGAGGGGTGACCCTACGGAAAGTGCCACAGAAAACACACCGCCAGCGGTTCAGCGTCATGCTGAATGCGGGCAAGGGTGAAAAGGCGCGGTAAGAGCGCACCGCGGCGGCAGTGATGTCGCAGGCAGGGCAAACCCCATCGGGAGCAAGGCTGAATAGGGAGGCGTTGAGGTGCGCCCGCTGAGCCTCCGGGTACAGCCGCTAGAGGTACCGGGTAACCGGTACCCCAGAGAGATAGCCGTCGCCTGCCCTCTACAGGCAGGGCACAGAACCCCGCTTACAGGCTGACTCGGCGCGCCAGAGGAAGCAAGCATCCTGCAATGTCTCGCTCGTGCGCAGGAACCTCCACCTGTAAGCCCCTTTCGGAGACCGTGACCGATTCCGTGCGTAGCACCTTCGCTTGAAGGATGTCCCACCACACCACGCGGTACTTTCCCTGTCGAATCGCCGGTATTTTCAGCGTTATGCGCGCGTCTATCGGTTGTTCTCTCCACAGGTACCACATTGCGCTCTGACCGTCACCGCAGGCAGCCACCTTGTTGGGTGGAGCATATGGCGTGAGCGTGACGCTATCCAGCGTGAACCAGTCGGCTCCGGGATTGTAGATGGATATAGCGTGTCTGCCTGCAGGTATCGCGAAGGTAATCTCTTTGTTCACAAAGGTGTCTCGCTCCGCCGAAGGGAAGCGCTCTTCGGCGACGGTGCGGTTGTCCAGCTTCACCGTGATGGCGGCACCACTACGGGCTACGGTGCCGATGTGCAGAACGCAAGTTCCTTCCTGTGCGAAGTTCACCTCGAACACAATCGGCTCTTTGCACATGTCGCGGTGAGACTCACCCTGCACGAATCGCGACAACTCAGATAAACCCTCTATAGCGGAGCCATCAGTGGGTACCGAGAAGCGGTAGCGTGTGGTGCTTTCCCAACCACCGCCTGGGGAGAAGCGGAAGGGTGCTCTTTTCTCGGAGAGCACCTGCGCTGAAAGCGGCTGCCAGACCTGTGCGGAAGGGAAGCCTGCCAGTTTCAGGAACCGGGTCAAAGATGCCCAATGGTTGTACCATTGGCGCGGTTCGGTGGTGTCCCACGACCACCACTGCGCCGCGCCCGCCAGTCCACGCATGACACCGACCCACAGCCCCTGCCGGAGGAAAGCGTCATCGCCCCACTGCCGAGGGTTAGCGCCTCCCCATTCTCCGATGAAGATGGGCTTATTCCACCGCGCAGATGTCATTGCCAGCAGGGTGCCCGCGATGTCCGGCACGTAGTAGTGAGGCTGGTAATAATCCATCTCTGTCCACAGCGAGGGGATGTGCATGGCGGAGCTGGTAGTAATCAGGTGCCGGTGCACATCGATAGAGCGCAAGAACTTTGCCATCTCGCGGTGCCACTGTGCAACAACGTCCCATTGACCACCTGCGGCAGCGTCTGTCCATTCCACCTCGTTAAACAGCTCCCACGCCATGAGATGCGGTGAGTATCCCCATCGCGCCACGAAGTAGCGGTACTTGTGGCGGGTGATTTCGATGGCTCGGGGATGTGTAAAGAACTGTTCCGGTGAAGCAAGAAAACCTCCATTCTGCACGTTCCAGGGATTTTCCGCCCAGTTGGGGTTAGTGTGCGTGGAGTACTGTCCGTGATGTTGCAGGGTGAGCTGGATGAAGATGCCGTATCGCTCTGCGAGTTGCAGTATCTCCTCCAGACGACGAATAACGCCCAGGTCTAACCAGCCCGGTTCTATCCGCTTGTCCATGAGCCAGTCGGGGTTTTTGTTATCCCAGTGGCACAGCCAGACTCTTGCCCAGTTCATGCCTGCGCGTGACATCTGCTGGAAAAAGACCGGGTAGTCGGCGTTTGGGGTTCGCCATGCAACGTTTTGCCCCACAGGGTAGAAGATTTTGCCTCTGTCATTCACAAAATGCGACAGGCGAGGATGTCTTCGTACGAAGCCCAGGGACGCTTGTGTCGAAATCGGTTTGATCTGCGTTTGCACATCGACGTGGACAGGTTTTCCGTTCCGGAGCAGCCGCCAGCGAATAGCTCCTGAGCGCACAGGGGTCCAACGCACTCTCCAGATGTTATCGCCATCCCAGAACGCGGGCTGTCGTATCATCTGCCCGCCGGGCAGACGAATCTCTGCGAGGATGTCGTTGTCGGCAGGAGAAAAAGGGTTACCAACAGGGGCAAGGGTGAAAGTCCATTCGTGCAGCTGGAAGGCTTTCACAGAACCGCTTCGCCAGTCATCCTCTGATTTTGTTCTCCGCATCTTCTGCGCCACCTTTCTTTCCGCAGTGCTCTACGCTTGATTTTCTCTCTTGCGCTGACTCCTCCTTCCTATCCACTATGTTCAGAGCACGAACCGAGGTCGCCAGGCATGACGAAGCGACCCCCTGTCCTCTTGGGAGCACCTCTTGCCAAGTGGTCTCCAGGTGTGATATAATGATGATATCAAAATGAAATCGGAGGAGTGAAATGGAACCCATTCGCGAAAGCAAGGCGTGGTACGTCAACGGGTTCGTGGTGCTACTGTTGCAATTTGCGGTGCATGTGCTGTGTTTATGGCTCATCATCCGCGCAGCGATAGACCAGGATATTGCCTGGCCCGGCAGGTTCTGGTATGGCATGATTCTACTGGTGCTTGCCAGCCTGCTATGGTCGGGCTTTTTCGTGGTTCAGCCGAACACCGCGCGGGTGATTGTGTTCTTCGGACGTTACGTTGGTTCCGCACGACAGAGCGGGTTCTGGTGGACGAACCCCTTTACCCTGAAGCCTCGCGTGTCGCTGCGTATCCACAACTTCAACAGTGAGAAACTGAAGGTGAACGACGCGCTGGGCAATCCCATTGAGATTGCAGCGGTGGTCGTGTGGCGTGTGGTGGATTCGGCGAAGGCTCTGCTGGATGTAGAAAACTATCAGGAGTTCGTCGCCACACAGAGTGAAACCGCCATCCGCGCACTGGCAACTCGGTACCCTTACGACTCGCATCGGGAAGGGGAAGAGTCTCTGCGAGGCAATCCGGATGAAATCTCTCAGGAGTTGAAACGCGAGGTACAGGCAAGGCTGGAGGTTGCTGGCGTAGAGGTCATGGAGGCGCGCATCAGTCATCTCGCTTATGCTCCCGAGATCGCGCAGGCGATGTTGCGCCGTCAGCAGGCAGAGGCGATTATCGCGGCGCGCCAGCGTATCGTAGAGGGCGCGGTCGGCATGGTAGAGATGGCGTTGCAGCAGCTCAGCGAGCACAACGTGGTGGAGCTGGATGAAGAGCGCAAGGCGGCGATGGTCAACAACCTGTTGGTCGCGCTGGTTTCAGAGAGCGAGGCTACTCCGGTCATCAACACTGGGACTCTGTATGCCTGAGAAGAAGCGGTTCCTGCTGCGCCTCGACGAGGAGCTATACGAGGTGCTGGAGAAGTGGGCAGCGGACGATCTGCGCAGTGTGAACGCGCAGATTGAGTACCTGCTGAAAGAAGCGGCACGCCGTGCGGGACGGTGGAAAGGGGGCGATCGCCGCCAGCCTCGCTCTGAGGGAGGGGAGCGCGAATAGTGCATCAGTGGTTCATCAGCTCTTCATGCGGCTCTCTGAAAGGCGAACGGCACGAGGGGTTCTCCTCGTGCCGTTGGAGTGAGGGAGACAGGCGGTTAAAAAGTTAACCGCTACTGCAGAAGATACTCGCGTAAACCCCTGCGCTTGGCGGCGTCTTTGAGTTTACGCATGGCTTGCGCTTCAATCTGGCGCACACGTTCGCGCGAGATTTTGAGCGCTTCTCCTATCTCCTGTAAGACTTGCTCCTCCTGGTCGCCATAGCCCAGCCTGCGGATAATCACCTGTCGCTCGCGGTCGGTCAGCTCGGTTTCCAGGAGCTCATCCAGCACCTTGCGCCGCTCCATTTCCAGCATGACCTCTTCCGGGTCGCGTACATTCTGGTCATGGATGAGCGAACCCAGCGAGGTGTCCTCCTCCTCGCCAACGAGCATATCCAGTGACAGGGGTTCTTGTGCCGCCTGCTGGAGTTGTAATATCTTCTTGGGCGACACGCCCATCGCTTTCGCCAGCTGTTCGATGCTCGGCTCGTCGCCTGTTTCGCGGCGCAGTCGCTCACGTTCGCGCTCCATACGACGCAACTGCTCGGCGACATGAGCCGGGATGCGAACCGTTTTCGCCTTGTTATCTATGGCTCGCCCGATTGCCTGTCGGATCCAGTGCGTGGCGTACGTGCTGAAGCGATAGCCTTTGGAGGGGTCGTATCGCTCCACGGCGTTCATCAGCCCAATAGCGCCCTCCTGCACCAGGTCCTCAAACGGCACCAGCGCGTTCCGATAGTGCTTGGCGATATTCATCACGAGGCGCATGTTTGCCTCGACCAGTTTCTGCTTTGCTTCCTCGTCCCCCTTGCGGGCGCGCTCCGCCAGTTCCAGCTCTTCCTCCGGCGTGAGCAGTGCGACGCGCGTCAGCCGATTCAGCAAAGAAGGTACCTCCCCCCCTGCCGGCTTACGGTTGGGCGCCAGGGTGGGGCTACCGGTTAAGCTTCCTCTTCGGTTGGCTGGATTGTTGCTGCTCATCTTATTCCTCGGTGCGTTCCATCATGCCTGCAGACCATTGCTATCGTCTTCCATTAGTTCGACATCACGAGGTCGCATTCTGTTTCGCGGCACTTCTGAAATTGTACCCCATTGGAAATTACGTATTGCACCTTGCAAAACGTTGCCGTGCAAAGAGATTCGCCAGCCGCTAAGAACATTCCTTCGTACAGATATAGCGGTAGCGGTCTCCCCCTTCGGATACCTCGATATTTGCCGGGGCACCGCAGCGGGGGCAGGTCAGCTCGCCCAACATCAGCAAAATATATACGCTACGATACTCGTTCGAAATGTAGATATCGTGCAGTATCCAGCCCTGGTCCAGCAGTTCGTTCACGATGTTGGCGCGAACTTCTACTACCTTGCGTACGCGGTGCAGGTCGAACTCTGGTCCAACTTCGGGTTGCTCCATCTACAACTCACCACCGTCGTACCGAAACCCTATATTAGAGAGCATCCATCCCGACTCCTGCGTGGTCTGGATGCTCTTTGCAAAATTTTTCCGGTGGTTTACTGGACGACACGGCGTGCGCCCAGATAGCGCTGGCGATAGTAGCCCTCATTGAGGCTATCCACGCGCACACGCCCTCGCGCGCTGGAGGCGTGGATAAACTTGCCGTTGCCGATGTAGATACCTACGTGCGAGGCTCCACGCCGGTAGGTCTGGAAGAAAACCAGATCACCGGGTTTCAGTTCGCTACGTGACACCGGCTTACCTCTTCGAAACTGCGCACTGGCGGAGTGGGGCAGATCCACGCCTGCCTTATGGCGAAACACATAGCGCGTAAAACCGGAGCAATCAAAACCGCTTCGCGAGGAGCCTCCCCACCGGTACCGCACTCCGTGGAAGCGTGAAGCGGTGCGCACGATGGATTCGCCAGCCGAGCTTCCGGAGGCTGAACCGACGGATGCCACTTCCCGGCGTGCGCTGCTGGAGGAAGCAACCGTGCGCTTTGAGGCTCTCCTGGTGCTCTTCTGGGCAGGATGCGAAGGTTTCATGGAGCGTTTGGCTATTTGTTGCGGTTTGGCAGGTTTCGCCCGCGCTGCCAGCGTACCGGTAACCTTGACCAAATCGTCGCGAACCCAGCCCATCTGACCGCTGGGGAGCTTCACTTGAAGCCAGTTGCCCTGCCTCGCCGTGACCAGAACAGGATGCCCTTTGTCCAGTAGGGTCACTGCGCGGTCGGTGCGATGAGGGGCGTAGCGAATGCAGACGCGGTCCGCATCGATGACGCCTGTCTTTCGCATGGTCACCGGAACAACCTTTGGCTTGACCGGCGCAGGGATTTTCAAGCGCATGCCCGGCTTCAAAGCGTCGGGATTCTGCAATCTGTTCGCTTTCGCGATGTCCTGAGGCAACACCTGATACCGCTTTGCCAAGGACCACACTGTATCGTTCTCTTTCACCACAACCACACGTTGCGCTACGGCACTTGTCACCCACAACGAGCTATATACCACTGTCAAAGCGCAGAGTGTGAGCCACCGCTGCATGGGTTCACCTCCTTAGTGTGTCAGTGGCTTAGGGACAGCCACAGCGTTGCCCTTGCAGCACAACGCCTCGCGTGACTATACCTATTCGGCGGAGGATTTGTCAAGTCCTGCAATCCCCCAACATTTTTTTCGAGCAAGGTTGACCATCTTCCCAAAGCCTTGTCATAATATTATCGGAGGTGATGCGAACAATGCCCACGTACGGTTACCGGTGTGATAGCTGTGGAGTAGAGTTTGAGCAATTTCAGCGGATTACAGAGCCACCGTTGACAGAGTGTCCCCAGTGTGGTGGCACGGTGCGGCGGTTATTATATCCGGTAGGCATCCTGTTTAAGGGACCTGGCTTCCACATTACCGACTACCGGAAGTCCGAGAAGCCATCGTCGGAGAGCAAATCGGAGAGCGACTCGGGCAAGAAAGAAGAGAAGGTAGCGGGGATTGTGTAACACAGGCAGAACCGGTTGGTAAGAAAAACGCCGGAGAGGAACTCCTCTCCGGCAATGCTTTAGGTTGGTTGCGTTACCTCTCGCTTTCGATGAGCAGGTTACCCGTTTTCGGGTCGTAATGGATTTTGACATCCAGCGCGTCGCGCACGAACGACAGCGGCACAATAGTGCGCCCGCGGTCGATGAACGGTGCAACCTCCATCGGCAGGGTCTGGTTATTGACCTGTGCCGAAGGATGGCCGATTCTCAGTTCGATCTCACGCTCCGCGTTCACCGCCCGTACCGTTCGCGACTGGGGATACCAGAACAGCCACCCTCCCGTATGCTCGAAGATTTGGCGGAAGGGCGCCAGTGGTACCCCGTCCTGCACACGTGGCGGCACGTCAAACGCGATGCGCGTGTTGTCGAACACCACCTGGAACGTGGAACCGGGGATAATCAGCTTGTCGCCCGCGCGTACACGGTTCGGGTTGCTGATACCGTTCACGGTGGCCACGGCTTCTGGTGAGACTCCGTGTCGTTTGGCAATGCCGGTCAGGGTATCGCCCTTGCGCACCTCGTAGACGGTCTGCGGGGCAGGTGGAGCCATCGCGACCATGGAAGGAACCACCAGCTTCTGTCCTGCCGGTGCGGTGGCGGAGGGCAATACCTCAGGCTGGCTGAGGGTGCCGGCTACCATGGCGGGCGATTGCACAGACGTGCGCGGTTCCGAGAAAGGCACTGCTTCCCGCTGTCCCCCCAACATAGAGGGCGGTGCTATCGCCTTCGCCATTTGCTGGGGAGAGCCAGAAGGTGCGATCTCGGTATCGCCCAGTGTGCGCTTTGCACCTGCACTTGTGGTTGCAGGCGGCATCACGTCGCGCAGGGTGGAGTAGGGCATCGCCTCCGCAGGTTGCAGCGTCAATGTGCTGCCCAGCGGGGTGAGCAGGATATCGGGGGAGCTTGCGGAAGCTTCCGCGGGGCGCGTTTCTCGCACTGTTTGACCGCCCGGGTTATTGACCAGCACTCGCACCGGTACTGCCTTGTAGGTGTTCCGCGCTTCGTCCACGCCCAGAGCTTCGATGAGATGCCACCCGTTTTCCACAGTGGTGGTATCCCAGGTATAGGTATAGGGCGGGAAGTTGCGCAGGGTCTTGAACTGGCGGTCGATAAACAGGCTGATGTACGCCCTGCCCAGCTGCTCGCTCACCCGCAGCCCAATCTCCACTTTCCCCGACACGGCGGTGCCGTTAGCCGGTGAAACAATAGCGAGAGGCAGGTTGGTGAGAGTAGGTGCCTCTACGGTTACGCTGGTGCGCGAGGTGCCGACCGTGCCATCCGCTTCAATGGCTTTCAGGGTAATGGTATGTTTGCCCGCGCTCAGATAGGCGGGGTCCAGGATGAACGAGGCAACGCCTCGCTCCGAAGGGGTATCCAGAGACTTTTCGGCGAAAAGCACGTTATCCACCCACAGCTCCAGCTTCACAATCGCCTTGCCCTGGTACCGCACCGACAGCTCCGTGCTCACCTGCAGCGGTTGTGCGAAGTCTCGTGCATTAATCACCTGCAGGCGGGGTGCGTTATCGGGAATCGCTTGCACGTTTGCTGGCAGCCACGCTGTGGAGGTCAACAGCGCCGCTGCAACAGCAAGAACGCACACAGTTCTTTTCATGCACCTGCCTCCTTTTTCTCACTCAGGGATTCCGGTAGGCATCGCGCCTCAGCGTAACAGGCACTTTACGCTACCATAACTTCGCGCCAGTGTCAAGCCTTTCCTGCATTCCCTGATGCAAAAATCGAGAGAATTTACCCCGGACAGAAATCGTACATTCGGGTATCCAGTATCACGCTCATCGCGCTCCAGAACGCGCCCACGCAGTATTCGCCCAGGATGACTCCAAACATGAAGGGCATCATCTGGCGGTTGAGCTTGTATCCACCATAGCGCAGCACCAGCCACTTGATGATGCTGGCGATGAGCAGGCACGACCAGAAGTACTCCACACCGAAGTTGAGCGACAGGGCGTACCCGGCAGGGTGGAAGGGCCACCACAGGAAACGTATCCTCGCCAGGTGCATCAAGGAGGCTGCGGCAAAACCGAACACCACTGCCAGCATCGCTGTCACGCTGGGCTCGCGTGGCGAGCGCAGGATGCTCTCGAGCCAGTAGTAATTCCCCCAGTTGTGCATGTCCATATAGTCCACGCCGGTGGTGTTGGCGTATTTCAGATGCAACGCTGCCCAGTAAGAAGCTAAGCCGCCAAAGAACATGGCAAACATCATCACCCAGCCCATGCCCTTCATGTTGATGCCTCCCTGTTGAGCCATCTTCATGGCTTCCAGCTGACAGGGCATGGGATGAGTACGGTAACCGCGTCCACTGAACCACCAGAACATGGTCATCATGGTCAGGCTGGGCGCGCCGATAGCAGTAGAGCCAAACATCATGAGGAGGAAGGTCTGAGAGTTCATGCCGACCACTTCATGTGCAGGCGGACCCAGTTCCGCTCGCACGCGCGTGATGCCGATGGATATGATGAAGAATATGAGGAAAAACAGCACCACTACCCATAGTTTCATCCCTGCAGCTACGCAGAAGGCGATGAGAAATACCATGCCTAGCAGCAGCCCCACAATGGCACCTCGATAGCTGAGCGCCTCGCGCGAGTCGTCAATGCCTGCGTAACGGGGATGGATGGCTTTTCGCCACACCTCACGCAGGTGATGCCGTGCTCCCCATATCGCGAAGGTGAAGATAGCAAACCATGCGCCGTATGATTGTTCGTTCAAGAAGGGGAAGGTGTAGGGGCGTCCCTGTTCTACTCCGAAGGCGGTTGCTACCACGCGCAGAGCCATTTTCAGCAGGAAAAAGAACCATATCGAGAACGAGAGGTCTACAGGCAAGAAGTAGCCCAGCGCAATGATGAAGGGATACAATGGCAAGGGGAACCAGCCTACGCCGTTCCATGGCGGTGTGGTGAAGTACTGTTGCAAATTGCGTGAGGGGTCATCGTGCCGCACCACGATCTGGGGGATAGCGGGGAACAACACGTGCAGACCGTTGATTACGTCCAGACCTCCACCCAGCAACGCGCCGAGCAGGAGCGGTTTTTGCAGGAAGAATCCGGTGTTGCCGCCGTTCGCGACCATCGCCATTGGCAGTTGCACGATGGGGTAGGTGAGCTTCTCGTTTTCCATCCACTGCTTGCGCAGGATAACGTTGAGGCACACCATCACCAGCCCCATCACGCCGATGAACACGCTCCATATCAGCACGGGCTTGAACCATACCAGAATGCGCCCCTGAATGTATAACGAACTGTGCCCCTCGTAGTATGGACGTAGAAACTCTCTGTCCTGCACGGTGAGCCACTTGGGAAAGTAGTGATTGAAGAGCTGGTTCCAGCCATTGGTGTCGTTTGCACCCCAGAAGGGCATGGACAGCGCGGGGATACCCAGCTGCAGGGTGTCGTGCCCAGCCAGCGCAGAGGCGATGGTAATCATCACGTAGATGACAATCAGCTCGCCCTGTGTGAACGCATAGCGCGGGAGGTATCGCTTCAGCAAGAGTACGTTAACGAGGATCAGTATCATCAGACAGAACACGGTGTTCCAGAAGAGCGACATCGCTGTGGCATGGTTGCGATGCCAGATGCCCTCTACCTGAATAATCCAGTAGGTGTTCACGGGAATCAGCAGGGTGCCGATCAGCACCGAGCGCAGAGTGACCCCTCGCTCCCGGGCTGCCTCTTCAACCTGTTCCTGTTCCTTGAGGTGCGTTATAGGCATGGCAGGGGCTTGTGCGGTGAGCCGTGCCCCAATACCGTTGAATACCATGTAGCCTATTCCTCCACTAGGTGGTGCGAGAGTGCAGCGTTTTCATTTTAGGGCATTCGTGTGATGTTTGCAAGCACTAAACAACACGACACTGTATGGTATTCTCTAGAGGACAATCCCTGAGCGAACCAGAATTAGATTGAACACTGGAGAGACAAGTGCAACGTGGAGGAACCTCTGCCAATGGTTGCTGATGCGCCCAGAAGCAGTGCAGAAGTAAAAGTAACGAACATCGTGCGAACGGCGGTGGTCTGGATACTATCGCTGGTCATTGTCGCACTGGTTATCGGCTTCTTCTATCGCACTCGTTTTGTTAGTCCAACGGACGAGGCGATGGACTATGGACAAATAGCCTACAATCTGTCGAAGGGACGCGGTTTTGTCACGAGCAATATCGTTCCTTTGGGGTTGCACTTCTGGAAGGATGTACGCGAGGCGTACGACCTCGAGCACGGTCCTGCGTACCCGATGTACCTGGCACTTCTGCTGTACAGGGGCACGCAGGACAGTACCCTCGCGCTGGGTTCTGTGATATGGTTTGTTCTCAGCCTTGTGCTTGTCTACTTTGTGGGTAGCCGGTTGTTCAGCAGGCGTGTCGGCTACTGGGCGGCGGCTTTGTTGCTTTTGACAGAAGGCGCGCTGGCGAACCTGGGCATATCCGGGATGCCGGCAGCGATGGCGGGGTTCTTGCTGCTGGCGACATGCTATCTCCTTTACCGTCCCAGCAGGGTGGAAATAGATGCGGATACGGGACAGGAGATGGAGGTCTGGGTAGAACGGCATCCACGTCGCAGTTTCTGGGCAGGTGTTCTGGCTAGTGCGAGTTACCTGACGCAACTCTCGCTGTGGTTGCTGGTGATACCTGCCACCATTTATCTGATGGTGACCAACCCGGAACGCCGGGGCAAAAATGTCGCGATGTTCCTGCTGGGCTTCGCGCTCCTCAGCTTGCCGTACTGGATACGCAATGTGCGCCTGTTCGGCAATCCGTTTTTCAACCTGCGCGTGTACGAGGTCGGCATGGCAACCAAGCCGTACCCGGGCTATTCGCTCTATCGCCGCTATGAGGAAGGCAAGCGTCCTCCTAGCGTGACCGCGCTGTTTATGGAAAACGCACAGCAAGTGGTAGGCAAATGGTCAAGCAACCTGCGCAACGGCATTGGCTGGCTGTTAACGTTTCCTCATCCTGTTATCATGGCGCTGGCTTTCACGGGGCTGTTTATCCCGATGCGCCAGCGTGCATTAGCATTATGGCGCAATATGATATGGTGGACGGCGATACTGGTACTTATCACGTGTTCGTTCGGGGTGCCGGGAGCAAATACGCTTGCGCTCTATTGCTTTGTGATACCCTTCAGCATACTGGCGCTAGGTACGCTGGAGGATTTGATACAGTCCCTGTTTGGGGAAGACGCTCCCCGCGTGTGGCGGTGGGCGCTGACCGGCGTCGTGCTCATCGTATCTGTTCCTTTGATGCTTTCTTTTGTGTTTCGGGAGCCCAAACCGGAGCGTGAAGAACTGATGGCGTTTGCGGTGATTTCGCAACGGCTGGACAGGATCATCTCGGAGGCTAAGCAGCGCAACCCCAGCGGGGGACTGCCAACGCCCGTTGTCGGAATCAGCGATATGCCGTGGCGCGCTGCATGGTATACGCACCACATCTGGATGTGGCTGCCCGAAACACCTCTGGTGCAGGTTCCTGTCGAGCTGGGACAGGGACAGAACAAGTTCACTGTGAACCAGCCCTTACCGAACATGTCGGCAGCGCGCGATGTGCTGCAGAAGGTGCAGCCCCTTTTTGCGATAATCACGCCTGCGGTTGGGGCAGCGCCCGACGGAGAGAGGTTACAGGGTTGGGTAGCACACTATAATCAGGCGGCTCAGTTTGTCTTCCAGTCGTACTTTGTGGCAGAACAGAAGCAGATGCAGCAGCTGGCGGAGGCGTGGAAGAGGCGCCGGCGTGCTCCTTACGACCCTGTGCTCGGCGGCTTTTATCCCATGCCGGAAGTACGGGCTGGCGTCATCAGCAGGTTAGAGCAGCCACGCTGGATGCTGTTCATCTACTCCCCCCAGTGATGTCAAAAGGGGACGGACAGCGTGTCCGTCCCCTGAAGTCCGCCACGTCTGGCAACGCTTTTAGTAGGAAGGTGTGGATGGTGTGGACTTCTCCTCTTCCTTCTTCTCCGCGACCAGCGCCTCGGTGGTGAGCAACATGCCCGCGATGGACGCTGCGTTCTGCAGGGCGGAACGGGTCACCTTGGCGGGGTCCACGATACCCGCCTTCATCATGTCTACGAACTCGCCCTTCGCCGCATCGTAGCCGTGTCCCCTCGGCAGGGTCTTAATCTTTGCTACGATGACCGAGCCTTCCGCGCCGGCGTTCGACGCGATAAGGCGAGCAGGTTCCTCCAGCGCACGCTTGACGATGTTGATGCCCGCCAGCTCATCGCCTTCCGCCTGCAGAGCCTCTACGGCGGGGATGACGTTCAACAGGGTGACACCACCACCGGGCACGATGCCCTCTTCCACCGCCGCGCGGGTTGCCGAGAGGGCGTCTTCGATGCGGTGCTTCTTCTCTTTCAGCTCGGTTTCGGTGGCTGCGCCTACCTTAATTACCGCCACACCGCCAGCCAGCTTCGCCAGACGCTCCTGCAGCTTCTCGCGGTCGTAGTCGGAATCGGTCTCCTCAATTTGCCGCTTAATCTGGTTGATGCGTCCCTGCACCGCCTCTGGCGAGCCTGCACCCTCCACGATGGTGGTCTCCTCTTTGGCGACGATGACCTTCTTGGCGCGTCCGAGCATGGAGATGTCCACATTCTCCAGCTTGATGCCCAGGTCCTCGGTGATGAACTTCCCGCCGGTGAGGATGGCGATGTCTTCCATGATCGCCTTGCGCCGCTCACCGAAGCCGGGGGCTTTCACCGCCGCCACGTTGAGGATGCCTCGCAGCTTGTTCACCACCAGTGTAGCGAGCGCCTCGCCCTCCACGTCCTCGGCGATAATCAGCAGGGGACGACCCATACGGGCAGTCGCTTCCAGCAGGGGGATCAGGTCCTGCACCGCGCTAATCTTCTTCTCGTACAGCAGGATGAACGGCTCTTCGAGCACCGCTTCCATGCGCTCGGGGTCGGTCACGAAGTAGGGCGAGATGTAGCCCTTGTCGAACTGCATACCCTCGACCAGCTCGAGCGTGGTTTCGGTGCCTTTGCTCTCCTCGACAGTGATGACGCCGTCTTTGCCCACCTTCTCCATCGCATCGGCAATCAGCTCGCCGATTTTGGGGTCGTTGGCGGAGATGGTGGCGACATTGGCGATTTCGTCGCGGGTCTCTACAGGGGTCGCTATCTTGCGGATTTCCTCCACCGCCGCCTCTACCGCGCGATCAATACCCTTCTTCAGGAGCATGGGGTTTGCGCCTGCCGCCACGTTGCGCAGTCCCTCGCGCACGATGGCCTGAGCCAGCACAGTGGCAGTGGTGGTACCGTCACCAGCCACGTCGTTGGTCTTGCTGGCGACCTCGCGCACCAGCTGCGCACCCATGTTCTCGAACGGGTCTTCCACCTCTATCTCTTTGGCGATGGTCACACCGTCGTTAATCACGGTGGGACTGCCGAACTTTTTCTCCAGCACAACGGTGCGTCCGCGCGGACCCAGCGTGACCTTGACGGCGTCCGCCAGCTTGTTCACGCCTCGCTCCAGCGCGCGGCGCGCCTCCTCATCGAACAACAGCATCTTTGCCGCCATGTCTCACTCCTCCTCTCTTATTTCTCCAGAACTGCGAGCACGTCGTCCTGGCGCAAGATGACGTACTCCTCGCCGTTGATTTTGATTTCGGTGCCACCGTACTTGGAGTAGAAGATAACGTCACCCACTTTGACTTCCATCTCCACGACCTTACCGTTGTCCAGCATCTTGCCGGGACCGACGGCGACAACCTCACCCTTCTGTGGTTTCTCCTTCGCGGTATCAGGCAACACGATGCCCCCACTGGTTACCTCTTCGGCTTCCATCGGCTTGACCACGATGCGGTCTGCAAGCGGTTTGAGCTGTACCTTGACTGCGGTCTCAGGCATCGCAGAGTCACCTCCTTGAGCAAGATTTTAGCACTCGACGGTGCCGAGTGCTAATCCACGAATTATAATACCCTAACTTTGGTGAGGATGCAAGGGTTATCGCTGGGTAACCGGTAGTCTGTACAGCCTGGTCTCATGCGCTCCGTTCGGTTTTTCCACCTCCGCATACACCCATAGTTCTCCGTCCACCCACAACCAGTGCGAGTACCGCCAGACGTGTAGCCGGCCTGGCGTTGGGCTGACGAGCAATGGGGCGTCTGGAGTGAGGTCTATGACGTGGTGCAGGTCAAAGGTGAACCCCAAACCGGTGGCGATATTGTATACGGGGTCTTGCCACTGCACGCTGGAGCCTTCGTAAACGAAGAGATACCCCACGCCGATGGGCAGCACACACGCCGGACGCACGTAAAAGGAGTGCCACCCCGCAAGGGGCAGCAGCGACTCGGAAGGGTGTCCCACGGGTTGCCAGCGCTCGCCGTCTTCGCTCACGAAGTGGAAGATACGTTCCGAGCGTAATACGCCGATGACGTAACAGTGGAAGGCTCCCTCAGCGTACAGGACGAACGGGTCTTTGTAGGCGGTGGGGTAGGGCACGCCCTGCGGCTGTGAAGGTATTGCTTCGATGACAGGCGTGGCGGTGGCAGGGTCAAAGTGCTCCGGGCTGTCGACATCGGCGAACTTGAAAATGCACCAGTCTCTGGTGAGCGGCCCGCAGGCGTATAGTTTAAACTTGCCCGTGCGCGGGTCTATCAGCAGGGCGGGACGTTCAAAGCCAGTAGTGGGTATCTGTTCACGTTTCAGGCTATGAACTTTTATAAAGTGTATGCCATCGTCACTGCGCAGGATACGTATCTCGTATCCGCGTTTGCCCAGCTCGCCTTCCGCGGTGCGCATGCGTATTGCCATCCAGAAGACACCTTTTCTGTCGCGCACGACGGATGGCGCGCCTGCCCACCATTCGGGCTCGTCCCGGTCAGGCTCTGCAACAACCTCCCAGTATCGGAACATCTCGGGTATTCTGCCCGCCCATGCGGTTATGCCGGGCAATGTTGCCATGCGATGACTCCCCCTTTCAGATAGACTGCTCGGTTTCGTAAGCTCTGATCTCCAAAACGCGCGCGGAGGGGGCGCCGTTCGTGGCGGAGACCACCAGTCGCAGCGCTGTTGCCGCATGAGCCGGGAAGCGATGCCGACAGAATCGCCGGTAGTTTCCCCGCACCGAAGCGATGGTGAGTGCATTTCTGCCGTGAATCAGCTGCAGGTCATAGTCGCGTACAGTCTCGGGTTGCGCACCGCGAATCATTCTCGAATGATAGGAGTCGCTATGGGTCAATGTGAGAGGACGGTGCAATCCGGTATCGAGGACCAGATGTACCTCACGCAGGCGCACTTCGCGAGGGAACCGCAATTCCACCCACTGCGGGAACCCCTTCGTCGGGTCAGAAATCCATCGGTTGGTGAGTGTTCCCACGCCACGACGTACGCCGTTCACGATGTTTGTCGCGCGCCCCTCTGGGGTTTCACTGGAGGCGACTACCTCGGCGGAGCGGGCGAGGTCATACGGATCCGAGTTCGTCACCCCAATGATGTAAGCATCGCTTTTCAACAGCGCCTGTTGCAGGGCTGCGATATGCCCTTTCAGTTCGGAAGGGGACACCCTCTCGCGGACGCACAGCGCCGCTGCAGTGCCCGCCGCCTGTCCCATGACACTGCAGGTTGCCATCACTCGAGTGCTGCCGAAGGCGACATGCGTGGCGGAGATGTTGCGTCCGGCGAAAAACAGGTTGCAAATGTTGCGAGAGTACAGGCTCCTCAGCGGGATGTTGTACAGGGGAACGTGTATCTGTTGTGCTGGAGGCTCCTTGCTCAGGATACCTTCTGGGGGGTGCAGGTCTATCGGCCAGCCCCCATAGGCGACACCGTCCTCGAAGACTTCTCCTTGCTGCACATCGCGCTGGTTCAGAACGTATTCACCAACGAACCGTCGGCTTTCACGCTTTCCGGGCAAGAAGCCAATCCATTCCAGCGCCCAGTTTGCGCTTTGCGGGTGGTGTCCACTGTTCTTAATATGGTCCCACACGCCGAGAGCAAAAGCTAGCAGCTGGTCGCGAATGCGGTCGCCGTCGGCGATAGTGTCCAACTCACCGCCGTATTCCACCCACCAGTAACCGTACTCCCAGGAGCTATGGCTTCGGTGTGGAAGATGCTGGCACGATGGGAAGCGTGCAATCCACTGCGGTGGCACGAAAGGTATTGGATGGTCATACTGGCGCGTGATGAACAGAACGGTGCTGCCCAATCGCTTCTCATCGGGTCTGACAGGGGCAAGCGATTCACCATACTCTTCTCTACTTTCTCTGCCCGTTCGGAACAGCGCGCCTGCTTCCGCTCCCAGACGTCCATCGCCGGAACTATCGATAAATATTTTCCCGGAGATGATGTACTCCGTTTCAGTCAGAGGGCAGGAGGCCAGTACGGACGCGATGCGGGCGGGGGCGGACATTCTGACGCCTCGGCAGTGCGTGTTGAGGAGCAGAGTGATATTGGTCTCACTGCGCACTTTATCGTATAGCAGCAGATCCCACATGCTCGCACTACGCTGAGGGTTGTACACCGCGTCCTCCAGCCGTAACTCTTCCAGAATGCCGGTCTCGCGGGAATCGGTATCCTGGCGACCGCCGCTGCAGTCTGCGCCGCAAATGTGCATGCGCACTTCGCTGGAGGAGTTGCCTCCGAGCACCGGACGGTCGTGTATCAGTACCACCTGCACACCACAGCGGGCGGCAGCAATCGCTGCGCACACTCCTGCCATGCCACCGCCAACAACCACCACATCCGTTTGCAGTCGCTTCGTTTTCATCCCCGTACTACCTCTCCAGCCAGGGGGCAGAGAACCGACTGTACACCTCCACGCGCTGCCCTGTTTGTGCGGACTTTTGCGCAGCCAGCATCACCTCCAGCACGTGAAAGGCATGCTCGGCGGTCATCAGCGGTTTTTCGCCGGTGGCAAGACACCGCGCCAGGTACGAGCCTCCCTGATTCCAGTTGTAGCCCTTCTGATCCTCGCATACCACCTTCCACGCACCAGATTCGGTGTCCCAGACCTCCACGCCCCTGGGATGCCAGTCCCAGCCCAGCATGTTGATACTGCCCTTCGTCCCCACCAGTTCAATGGTGCGCTCCTCATGGTAGGGACCATATACGAAACCGGTCATCACGCAGGAGAAAACACTATCGCCGTGCTCCATCAGTACGATAGTGTTGTCATCCGCTTCCACTTTCACGTGCTGTCCTTCTACCCACCGCTCTTTAATGGCGGTTCCCATCAGCGCGGTGACGCTTCTGGCGGGACCGAGTAGCCCTGTTAGCGTCGTAATGTTGTAAACCCCCAGGTCGAACAGGCAACCGCCGCCCTTCTGGTAGAACCAGGGTCCCCATCCAGGTCCCCCATGCCCATACCATGCGCGGGCAACGTATACGTCGCCTACCGCCTTCTGTGCCAGCAGCTCTGCCATGCACTGGAATGCCGGGCTGGTGACTACCGTCGGCGCGCCCCAGAGGTTGACACCCTGTTGTCGGGCAGTTTCTATCAGCGTGCGACCTTCCTCCAGCGTGGTGGCAAAGGGCTTTTCGCACAGTACGTGCTTGCCAGCCTGTAACGCCTTCAGGTTAATCGGGTAGTGTTGCTGCATGGAGGTCAGGTTGATGAGCATGTCGAACTCACACCGGGCGAGCAGTTCATCCACGTCTGTGTAAATCTGCGGTATGCCGAACTGCTCGGCGCGTTCGCGGGCGCGCTCTTCCAGCACGTCGCACAGAGCGACAACCTGCGCATGCTCGCTGCTTTGCAAATCGCTCAGGTAATGGCGACTGACGCTGCCGCAGCCTGCAATGGCTATCCGAATCGCAGACATTTTTCACCTCTCATGAACAGGTCGTTTTCCACCAAGCGCAGCGAGTCTCTTGGGATGTTGATAGGCATCGGTTTCGCCATGCATTTGGATGCATCCTCTTGCCAGAGGATGGTGTTTTGTGTTAATCTCTAGCACCGCGAGCAGCAAAGCGAACGGGGGGGCAACGGTGGCAATTGTCGAGACCCACAACCTGACCAAAAAGTACGGCAATCTGGTGGCGGTGAATAACCTGAACCTGCGCATCGAGGAGGGAGATATTCTGGGTTTTATCGGACCCAACGGCGCGGGGAAGACCACCACCATCCGCATCCTTGCTACTCTGCTGGAGCCGACAAGCGGTACTGCCACCATTGCGGGACATGATGTCGTCCGGGAACCGGAGGCAGTGCGGCGGCTCATCGGTTACATGCCCGACTTTTTCGGCGTGTACGACGATGTGAAGGTGTGGGAGTATCTGGACTTTTTCGCGTGCGCCTATCGCGTGCCGCGCTCCGAACGCGAGCGACTGATAGACGATGTGCTTGCGCTCACCGACCTGTCGCACAAGAAGAACGACTACGTAGAGGCTCTCTCGCGCGGAATGAAACAGAGGCTGTGCCTGGCGAAGACCCTGCTGCACAATCCGCAGGTGTTGCTGCTGGATGAACCTGCTTCGGGCTTGGACCCGCGCGCCCGTATTGAGATCAAGGAGCTGTTGAAAGAACTGCGCAACATGGGTAAGACCATCCTGATCTCCTCGCACATTCTACCTGAGCTGGCGGACATCTGCAACAAGATCGCCATCATCGAGCGAGGAGAACTGCTCATCAGTGGCGAGATGAATACCATCATGCGCCAGCTGACCGGCTCGCACGTGCTGGAAATAAAGGTTGCTGAGGATGGGGATGTAGATGTTGCAGTGCAGGTGTTACAGAGCCAAATGGAAGACATCCGGGACGTGCAGGTAGAGGATGGGGTCATTCGGGCACACTACGTAGGAGCACCGGGGGAGCACTATCGTGTGGTGTGGGCTTTAGCCGAAAAGCGAGTCAAAGTGCTCTCCTTCGCCGAGCAGCCTACCGACCTCGAGGACATCTTCATGCGGGTGACCCAGGGAGCGGTGCAATAGTGATCGAACGACTGGAGAATCCTGTTTTTCGGCAGTCTTCCCGCCAGCGGATGCGTGGGGTGCGAACATACGGCTGTCTGGTAGCTTACCTGCTGATACTGGGACTGGTGGTTGTGGTATCGTATAACGAGTTTATGGCGCAGGGAGTACAGCGCTCCACAGCTGGTCTGGCACAGACGTTGTTCGAAACACTGGTGGCCACTCAGTGGTTTCTGGTAGCGTTTATCACACCAGCTCTAACCACCAGTGCGATTACGATGGAACGCGAACAGCGCACTTACGAGCTGCTTATCATGACACCTCTCTCTCGCTTTGCAATCGTTTGGGGCAAGTTTGCTTCCGCGCTGGCGTTCATGGTGGTAATGATTCTGTGCGGGATGCCTCTGGTGGCTGTGCTGTTCCTGATGGGGGGAGTGGATACAGGAGTGATGCTGGAGCGCTATGCAGGGATGCTCATCACCGGCGCGCTGCTGGCGGCTTTCGGCTTGATGATGAGCGCGATCTGTTCCAGTACCACCCTGGCGAACGTGTTGACCTACGGCGCGCTGGCGAGCGCGTACTTCGCGGGGATGGTGATAGGCATTGCCTTCGTGATGAGTAGAGCCTTTGGGGGGAGCATGTCCGCATCCATGTTGGTGCCGGGGATAGGACTGGCACCTTGGCAGTTCTGGGTGTTTGTG
This sequence comes from Armatimonadota bacterium, assembly GCA_026003195.1. Classification (NCBI taxonomy): domain Bacteria; kingdom Bacillati; phylum Armatimonadota; species Armatimonadota bacterium. The sequence continues at coordinate 1,179,462 of BPGU01000001.1, read as the reverse complement.
GCGATATCCGTTTCGCTCCTTCTGGCTATCTTGCTGCAGATCGCGGCGAACTACCTCTTACCCGACCCTCGTCAGGGAGCATGGAAAACCCGATTGCTGACGGCGATTTTATACCTGTGGTCTCTGGGGGCTGCATTGATCACTGCCAGAGGAGCCACTTTCCCCGCCTCTGTGTCCAACTATATGGCGATGGTAGTGGCCACCTCGCTCGCCACCATTACTCCTATCGTAGCAACGGGGGGTACCGCTCGTAGAGAAAAGATGGTACCAGTGGTTGCATCCACGCTCTCTGAAGGTGGGGACGGTGCAAAGCGCGTTGCTCTATTTGCTGTTATTACTCCTAGCAGGGAGCCTGACGGACCTGTTTTTACCCGCAAAGATGCGCACCAGCGCGGTGGCATGGCTGTACCTGGCGGGTTACGTCTGGTGGGTGTGGGCTTTGGGATATTTTGCCTCCGTGCTAATCAAGAACCGTTGGGGGGCTTTATTCCTGCTGGTGGGAACAATGTACCTTCTCGCGCAATTCTTGTACAATGTGCAAGCATTGCAGCGTCGTTGGGAATGGACGTTTGCCAACCTTTTCACGCCGGCGGAACTGTTTGGAACCGACCACCACTTCGCCCTCTGGAGCGTAGTGTACTTCGCGCTAGGCTCAGCTGTAGCAATCGCAGGGGGAGCGCTGATGCGCCGAAAACAGGCTCAAGCGGGAGGATAACAAGATGAAATGGCTGGAGATGGGCATCCTGGTCCACCCCATTTCACATGAGGCGGTCGCAGAAGTTTGCCGACAGGCAGGAGTGCAAGGTGTTCGGCTGGAATCAGACAAGGTTGTCGTCGCGCTGCCGGTGGACGGGCGTTTGGACGAACGCAAAAGGTGGCTCCTGACGCAGCTATCGCTCCTGCCGGAGTGGGGGCTTCCTCCCATGCAGCGCGTGGAAGAGCGAGTGCGAGACGAGTCCGAATGGGCGGATGCGTGGAAGCAGTTTTTCCACACCTTCCGAGTAGGCAGTCGGATAGTGATTCAACCCTCGTGGGAGCCCTATACGCCTCGTCAAGAGGATGTGGTGATTGAACTCGACCCGGGCATGGCTTTCGGTACGGGGCTGCATGAAACCACTCAATTATGTTTAGATTTTTTAGAAGAAATGATACAGACTGGCGTGGCGGTGGTGGATGTGGGTACCGGTTCAGGCATCCTGGCGATTGCGGCGGCAAAGCTGGGAGCTTCTTCCGTATGGGCGGGCGATAACGACCCGGTAGCGGTGCTCGTCGCGCAGCGCAATGTGGCTCGCAACAGGGTAGAAAAGGTGGTGTCGGTGCACCTGGCAGAAGGATGTGAAGGCGCGCCGGAATGCGATCTGCTGGTGGCCAACATCACTGCAGAGGTCATCCTGCAGTTGCTGCCCGATTTTGCGCGTTGTAGCCGGCGCGGGGGAAGCCTGATCGTGAGCGGTATCGTGGAGGGGCGACAGCAGTCCGTTCGCAGGGCTTTGTCACAACCTCCTTGGCACGAGATGATCGTTCGCAAGCGCGGGGACTGGTGGGCTTTTGCTGCGAGGAGAGGTTAAACCGTGCCCAGGCATCGTTTCTTTGTGTCTGCAGAGCAGTTTTCGGACGGCATCGTGCGCATTCTGGGAGAAGATGCCCGTCAGATTCGAGCAGTGCTCCGGTTGCAGCCCGGCGACGAAATCAGTGTACTGGATGGTTCGGGCAAGGAGTATCACTGCGTGCTGGAGTCGGTGCGGAAGGACGAAACGGTGGCGCGCGTGGGCAGCTGGGTGGAGCTGGATGTGGAGCCGAGCGTGCACATCACGGTCGTGCAATCGCTGGCAAAGGGCGAAAAGATAGAGCAGGTCATCCAGCACGGGACGGAGGTTGGTGTCTCGCGTTTTCTTCTGGTACATACCGAGCGGAGTGTGGTGAGGCTGGAAGGAGAGCGCGAGAGGTCGCGGGTGGAGCGCTGGCGGAGAATCGCCAAAGAGGCGGCGGAACAGGCTCACCGAGCGAAGGTGCCCACAGTGGAAGGCGTTTTGTCTCTTCAGCAGGCGCTGGAGATGGTGACACGTACGAGCGTTCTGGCGTTGCATCCAGACGGTGCAGCGTTGTCGCTTGCGGAGTGGTTGCGAGTCGGTGCTCTGGATTCGGGAGTGACGGTCGTTGTGGGACCGGAAGGGGGATTGACGGACGAAGAGGTCGTGCTGTGTCGGGAGCACGGGGCAACCACAGTCTGTCTGATGCCTCGTATCCTGCGCACAGAGACGGCGGCGCTGGTAGCGGTCAGCCAGATACTGCTGATGGCGGAGCAGGAGGGATTGACCATTTGCGCAGGCTAAAACCTGCAGCTACGTCAAAAAATCGGGTTGAATGGTTTACAGGGAGGTACGTGTGCAAAATCTATTAGCCATATTGTGGCGGATTGCGACCCTTCGTGCCCCCGGAGGGCGGTGATGAATAGCCGATGCCTGATTCTTGCTGTTGCGTGGTTATGGCTTGCCCTTTCTGAAAGTTCTGCTCTACTCGCCTCACCGTCGTTGTTGCGCAACGGAGGCTTCGAGACCGATTCCGGATGGAGTATGGCGAGCGGAGCGTCGTACGACACTCAGCACAAACGCAGTGGTCGGCGGAGCCTGCGAGTAGACAGCACGCACGGAGCGCAGGTGGAGCAGGTCGTCTATGCGGTACTACCTGGTGAAAAATGGACGGTGTGCGGCTGGGTAGCAACGCGCCATGTGGTGCCTTCAGGTGGGGCAGGCTATGCCTTCATGGCAATCTACCAGTTCGACGCCGCTGGGCGTATGGTGGAGGCATACGACTTCGCACAGTATTCCGGTACGCACTCGTGGACGTACGCGGAGTATACATTTCGGGTCCATGTAGAGGCAGAGTATATCGCATTGCGCATCGGCATCTATAACGCCAGCGGAACCGCGTGGTTCGACGACATGAATCTGGTAAGAGGCGAGAAGGGCGTGGAGTGGACGGAACCTCTGAACACGTCACGACGCACAGGCTATCGCGCGGCGATATTGCACGAGCCAGCGCTACCGGTGGTGGGGATGCGTACACCGCTAGAGACTTTCCAGCGTGCTCTGCAAGCGGAAGGCATCCCATTGACCCCGCTGAACGCTGCCCAGATCGCTGACCCCACCGTCTTGAACGCCGAACAGTTTGACCTGCTCATTGTGCCCACCGGTGCGTCGTTTCCTGTGGGGGCGAGAAAGGCTTTGCTGGCTTTCCTGATGCAGGGAGGCGACCTGTTGTGCACGGGCGGATATGCGTTTGACCATCTGGTGATGAAGCAAAACGGTAGATGGATGCCGTATGCCCAGTTCATCCATCAACAGATGGAAAGAGCACGATTCGCACGGGTGCCGGACGGCGGTTTCGAAGAGGGAGGGACAGGCTGGGAAGCCGATGTCCGGGAGCAGTGTCGGGTTGTTACCGAAAATCCAGCGGCTGGCGAACGCTGTGCGAAGGTCACGGCGCAAGATGTGCAGGGGGGCGCGCGTTTCAGCTATACGCTACCGGTGGAGCCAGGGGGTGTCTACCTGGTTGGTGCACATTTGCGCACAGAACACGTGCAGGGACCGGGCTTTGCCTTTCTGGCGGTGTACCAGTATGACCGCGACGGCAAACTGGTGACTTTCAAGGACTTTGCGCAGGTGCGCGGTACACAGGGCTGGAAACGCTACGAAGAGCGCTTCGAGATTGTGCCGAACGCAGCGAAAGTGGTGTTTCACGCGGGGCTTTACCTGGCTTCGGGTAGCATGTGGTTCGATGAAGTCACCTGTGCGCCGGTTCCGCGCGAGGAACGCATCAACGCCCATTACGGCAAACCCGAAGACGGACTGGTGATTACTCCCACGCAACTGACCCTTTTCAGCCCTGACCAGCCGATAACGGGTGCGCGACTGGTGGCACCACCGGGAGCGTTGATGAGCGCAAACTGGCGTTCTGAGGGCGCGGTGAAAGGCTATGAGGCCACCGCCCAGCTGCGTCAAAACGCCCGGTGGTTGCCACTGGTGGTTGTGCAGGATGGATATGGCAGATTTGCGGGCGTAGCGGGTGCGCTGGTTCGCCACTTTGCCGGTCCCTTTACCGATTCCGCGTGGGCGATTTTCGGAGTCACCAATCGTGATGTGTTCGCGGGGGCGCAGGGTGAAGTGCTATTGCGTCATGTGTTACAACTGCTGCGGGCGGGCGTGATGGCGGAACAGCTGCGGAGCGACTACGCTATCTATCAGCGCGGCGAAACCGCGCGACTGCATCTGGAGATACGGAACATGTCCACACGTTCCCAGACGGTGAACGTGCTCTGGCGGCTTCTCACCCCGGAGGGAAAGAGCCTGCAACAGCGACAGGAAACGCTGGAAGTTCCCCCCAGAGGGAAGGCGAACACGGAATGGATTTGGAGGGTTCCTGCAGACGCACCGGACTTCGTGGTCATGCAGGCGGATGTTCGGCAGGGTCAGCTGGTGCTGGACCGAATCCAGAGTGGCTTCTGTGTGAAGGATGACCGGGTTCTTCAGAACGGCGTGCGCATCACCTACGAACACAACGCTTTCAACCTCATCCATCCTGACGGCTTTGCGCAGCGAGCGCTTCTATTCGGTACGGATACCTATGGCAACTGGTTCTGGTCACGCAGTCACAACCCGCTGACCTGGTTCCGGGAGATGCAGCTGATGCGCGAATACGGACTGCATCTGTATGAGAACCTGCAGTACCACCCCCAGAACTACCAGTTTACAGAGGCCCAGTGGCGGCAACTGGATGCGGTGGTGCAGCTATCGCAGCGCTTCGGCTTGCCCTACATGGCGGGGTTACTAATAGGGCAGGATGTTGTGGTAGACGATGCGACGTTGAAGCGGCAAGCAGAGATGTGCCGACAGTTTGCGGCACGCTACAAGCACGTGCCGGGGTTGATTTACTATCTGAACGGCGATTTTCAGCTCAACCTGAAGGACACCCCCGACATTCGCCGCCTGTGGAATGAGTTTTTGCGCGAGCGGTACGGTGGCGACGAAGCGCTGCGCCAGGCTTGGGCACCTCATGTTCCTGAAGCGAAATTGGGCGAAATACCGGTGCAAAATGCTGTTTCGGGAAGCTGGTACGAGGTGCGTACGCGCGATGTGCGCGGGTTTCAGGTGTTGCTGATGCGGCGATGGATCGGCGCACTGTGCGAAGCCATCCGCTCTGAAGATGCCGAGCATCCTATCACCAGCGAGTACTACCAGCGACCGTTCAACGGCATCGACCTGCGTCTTTCCCTTGACGGGATGGATGCCTCGAACATCGGCTATTTCCATCCTCCGCAGCAAGACCTGGCGCAGATGATGGCCACCATCAAGTGGAACGACATGCGTTTCGCGGGCAAGACGGTGAACATCGGTGAGTTTGGGGTCAAAACACACGACGCCTGGAAGCCAGAGCGGGGTGGGACAGGTTACCATATCCAGCGCACCGAGTGGCAGCAACGGCAACTCTTCTGGTGGGTGGTGCACGCCGCGCTGGCGCTGGATGTGACCAAAATCCAGAACTGGTGCTGGGCGGATGACCCAGACAGCGTCTTCCCTTGGGGCATTGCATGGAACAACCCGCTGCGTCCGAAACCAGTACTGAAACTTTACCGTAACCTGCGCCTTTTCTCCGATAGAGTGCCTCGTGAATACCGCAGAGCAGACGTGGTGCTGGTGCTTCCTGACAACTGGCGTCTAGGCGCGCCAGAGGGGCTGGCACACACCGCGTTGATGAACGCGATAGAGTGCCTGCTGGCAACAGGGGTGCCTTTTGATGTCGCCAACGAGAGCGAACTGCCCGTGCTGGCGCAGAACCCTCCTCGTGCCGTGCTGATGCCGCTGGCTTACACACTCTCTGAAGCCTCCGTTGCCGCTATCGAAAGTCTGGCAAACGCAGGATGTCTGGTGTATCTATCCGGTGATCCCTCCACCGACCCGCTGGGCAAACGGGACGCCTCTCGGCTGCAGAAGCTGTGTGGGGTCAACCTGCAAGGGGTTGTGGAGCATCCTTCTGGTTTGCCTCAGCCTGTGATAGAGAAGGGACAGGCAGAGCCCCTGCGTTTATCGGCGAACATCCCGCTCTATCAGCACCGTTTGGGCAGGGGCGCGGTGTTTTACTGCCCGATTCCCTGGGAGACCCTTCCGGGCAAGGACATTTTTGTAGAGCACTCGGCGCTTACCGTTTCCGTGCAGACGAATCTGTATCTGGAACTGTTGCCCGCCATGGGGATACATCCTTCCATCCGTATCGAGGCACGGCAGGGGATATGGAGAACATCGCTGACAGGAGATAGCACCTTGCGGCTGATTTCGCTCTTGCCCCGAGAAGAGAGGCACACTGTGACTACCGTAAGCCTGCGGCTGGGCGATGCGGACATCGTGTGGGAAGCACAGCAGAACCTTCCAAGTGCCGTGCTTTTCGATGAAGCAGCCCAGCCTCTGGCGGCAACTGGTGGGCGAAGCCTGCGTGTCAATGGTGTTCTGATTGCCCAAAGCAGCAGCGCGTGGATGCTGGTTAGTATGGACAGCAAGCCGCTGGCGCAATCTGAGTTGCTGGTAGCAACACTGATGGACGGTGGAAATCTCCGCTGGCGCAGCCAGGCGCAGGGGCTTTCTGCCTGGATCGTGGAATGGCGCAATGGACGGGCATACACGGTGACAGAAGTGCCTCTGCGCAAGGTGTCCGATGGCTGGGAGGTTACCTGTCCGGCGGTGGAGCTGGTGCTGATAGGTCCGAGATCGTCTCTGGAGCAGTCTCTCTCGCAAATTGCTTTCCAGAAAACCGTTCGTTAACTTGTCGTTAACATCTCTGCAGTAAAATAGGGACGCGAGGTCGCCCAACAAAAATACTACGCACCTGAGGCGTCCCGTAATCCCCCGGCTTCGGCGGCGGTTGGAAACCGCCGCTTTTTCTTTCTCCTCCCCCAAACTGGTAAAAATCCTCTGGTGGTTTGGTGAACGGAATGATATACTGAAAGTGGAAGGTTAGGAACGTGTAGAGGGGGCGATGACAATGATTCGAATCAGCGAAGATCCGAGGCTGGTAGACCAGCGCATTACCGAGTCCATCGTACGCCTGCGCAGTATCGAAGAGCTGCAAAAAAGAGAGCGCGTTCGTGTAGTGCTTCCTGTGGTGACCATTTCTCGTCAGTTGGGAGCGGAGGGGACGGCGGCTGCCCAGAAGCTGGCTGAGATGCTGGGAGAGCCCTGGCGTGTTTGGGACCAGCAGATTATCGATGCGATTGCAAACCACGCGGAGGTACGCCGCGAAATCGTGCAGTCGCTGGACGAACACGCGCAGGGCGAGATCGATACTGTGGTGAAGTCGTTGCTCGGCATCGGGGGCATCGAGACGCCCAGCTACCGCAAGCACCTTGCGGAGGTGCTTCTTACCATCGAGCGCGCAGGTTTCGCCATTATTCTCGGACGGGGGGCAAACTTCTTGCTTCCTCGCGCGCTCAATGTCCGGCTGAGAGCCTCACTGCCAGTGCGCATCCAGCGGGTGATGGAACGGATGAACCTGACGCGTGAACAAGCCGAGCGTGCCATCCGCGATTCCGACCGACAGCGCGCTGCTTTCGTGAAGCAGACGTTTGGACGTGACATCGACGAAGACGGAGCGTACGACCTGATTCTCTACACCGACGATCTGAGCCCGGAGGGAACTGCGCGCATCATCCATACCGCTGTGCTGGTCAGGTTTCCTGAGATGGAGCAATCTGCGCCGAGGTATGCGCTGGTGCAGAAACGCTAGACCTCAACACGATAAGCGTCACCTCCGGTGGGCAGAATAGGCGCGCTTTGAAGAAAGGTGCGCCCACCGTTGCGACGCCCGGCGAGACCATGACATACGGCTGGGGCAGGGGGCGATTTAGACGGCGTGCGATGTGCTCGGGGGTGAGGATGGGTTCGCCTACCCAGCGCCCTAGCCGGGTGTGACTCCACAGCGCCCCCCAACGCGGGAGCCGTATCTGCCCGCAATGGGTATGTCCGCACAGGATAAGGTCAAAGTGTCCCGTGAGCGGGTCTATCAAAACGTCCGGGGAGTGTGCCAGGAGCAGGTGCAGGTCCGCAGGCGGTAGAGGAGGAACGAGCGCGGACAGGTCAGCGAACCCTGCATGAGGGTCGTCTACTCCTCCCAGCCAGATGGTAGCGCCGTGATGATGAACCATGCTCGCCGCGTTGTTGAGAATATCCACCCCCACCTCTCGTAGTGCTTGCTCCAGCTTTTCGGGATGAGGCAAACGGGAGGGCTTATGCTCGGAGTTGCCCCACACGGCGTACGTCCCCAAGAGTGTCTGAATGTGGGAAAGGATTTCCGCCAGCGGTGCAACACCACTGTCCGCGTCCACCAGGTCTCCGGTGAGGACCGCCAGGTGCGCCGATGTCTGCGCCAGCAGGCGGCTCAGTTTGCGCTCCAGTAGCCCCATTTTGCGGATATGCAGGTCGCTCAGGTGCAGGATCGTGAAGCCATCCAGTGCAGGCGGAAGGTGAGGAAGCGTCAGCAACCGATGCCGCAGGCGTAGAGAGAACGGCTCTATCAGGTTCGTCCACGCCCACACGGCTGCCGCTGTGATCAGAATCCATCCTCCGCTCATGGCTTTCGCAGCACGGCCACCACGCTGACCCCCCATGGGAATCGCACATACTTCAGCATGGCTGTCTCGATACGCTGAAACCGGATGAGCAGACGGTTCAGCCACTCGGGCAGGGGGGGAAGCTGCGCTTCTGGTTCCTTTTCGGGGGGCGGTCGGCGTTTGAGCAGTCGCATCACCAGTGCAAGGGGAAACAGAAAGAAGAGGGCGTATGTCAGACGGACGATCTCGAAGCCGGCGGCTCGGCTGCGCTGTGCCAACACGTGTGCGACGTAACGCCGCCGGTGCATGAGCGCAAGGTCGTGTTCACTCCACAGAATACTGTACGCGGGCACGGTAGCCACCACATACCCCCCCGGCTTCAACGTCCGGTAAAACTCTTTCAAAACCGCGACATCATCGTCAAGGTGCTCCAAAATGTCGGTGGCAATAATCACGTCCACGCTCTCCACTGCGATGGGTAATTGCTCCGCCGCGGCAAGCAACAGATGACTGAGCCCGCGCTGTTGGCTCCATGCCAGAGCAAGGGGCGAGATATCCACGCCGATCACCCTGCCATACTTTTGCATCTGCGCAGCGGTAGCACCAGTGCCGCATCCGACATCGACGATCATCGCGTCAGCGGGAAGAGGCAGCTGGCGCACCAGCGATTCCACCAGCTCGCGGCGGCTGACGAACCACCAGTAGTGGTCTTCGTAGCGGTACATGCGTTCGTATTCAGCAGGGTTCATGGCGCCTGATGGGGCTCTCGCACGATAGCCTGCAACGCATGATGCCGTCGAGCAATGCGCAGGAGCGCAAGAAACATGCGCACTGCATCGCGCAGCAAGCGCACCTTGGAACCTTCACGGTGCATCCAGTGCACAGGCACCTCTGCGATCCGGTATCCCAGACGCAGAGCCACATGCAGCACCTCGATATCAAAACTGAAGCCGTTTTCCTCACAGCGCGAGAATGTCTCGCGCGCTGCTTCCTGCCGGAAGAGTTTGAAACCGCATTGCGTGTCGTGGATGCCCGGCACTGCCAGCAGCTGCACCATCAGGTTGAAACTGCGCCCGGCGAACTCTCGGTACCAGGGCTGGCGAACGACGAGTTTGGCGCCTCGCACCGCTCGCGAGGCGATGGCGATATCGTATCCTTCACGCAGCCTGGCAGCGAGGTTCGGCAGCTCCTCGATAGGAGTAGCTAGGTCCGCATCGGAGAAGAGCACCCACTCCCCCCGGGATTGCAGGACGCCGGTTCGCACAGCGTATCCTTTGCCCCGGTTCGGCTGGTAAGAGAGAAGGCGTACCTCAGGATGTTGTTGCGCAAACTCCTGAACGATAGACGGAGTGCAGTCGGTAGAGCCGTCGTCCACAACAATCAGCTCAAACTGGGGGAAATGCTCCCTCAGATAGGCGTACAGCACTGGCAGGGTATCGCCCAGCCGGTTCTCCTCGTTGTAAGCAGGTACCACCACCGAGAGGGTTGGGGTCTCGGCGAAGGACGACGGGTTATTCTCACTCAAAGGCGTTTATCCTCACTGCCAACGGTTTGTACATCTTCCCTTTCATTATACCACTTCTCCTGTAGCCCGACAGAAGCCTCACATCCCGCAAGAGTTGCGAGGGGTGGAGGGCGAACCTCCTGAGGAGCCAGCGCTATCTCTTCAGACGTCTCGGCAGGAGCCTCGCCCTCCCCTATGCTGTCTACAGCTTCATCGCCGTAGACTTGGATGCCTGACGTACCTCCTCCGCCGTGACTTCGCGCCCCAGCTGGTCGGACAGGTAGATGCCCTCGCTGATAAGCATGGTTGCCAGAGCGATTTCGGCGGTAGGCAACAGATCCACCCGCCCCTGCAGCGCTGCAATCCAGTGGTGTTGGGGTGAGTCGTAAGCATCGGTATTCTCCACCAGCTGATGCCAGCGCCAGTCTGCGCTATTGAGATCGAAGGTAGCGTTCATGTCCATGTCGGCGACGGTGGTGAAGTAGCCGAAGGGGTTCAGTCGGATACCTCCTTTAGATCCGAAGATGCTGCTCCCCTCGAATCCGTCCATGTGGACTGCCCACGCTTCGATAATGTCTATCGTCACATTGTTGTCGCATTTGACAAAGCCCAGCCCGAGCTCCTCTACGTCGTAGCCGCTGATGTCGCGTCGGCGCGCGTCCATATCGGTTTCCTGATAAATCTTACCGCTGATGCGCTCCACCTTCGGCAGACCGAGCAGGTACAGCACCTGTGCGATGTGGTAGACGCCCATATCATAAAGTGCACCACCCGCTGCAACAGCCTTTTGCACGAAGGAAGCGGTGCCGTAGCCGTCTACATACGGTCTGCCACGCCTGCGAAATCCTGTGGAGCGTGCGTGGTATAGTCTGCCCAGATAGCCTTCGTCAATCAGTCTCCGGGCTGCTTTGGTTTCCTTAGAGAAAAGGGTCGCCAGCTGAATGGAAAGCTTTTTACCGGTGCGCTGCGCCGTTTCGTACATGGCAAGGGCGTCTACGTAAGCGCCCGCCATAGGCTTCTCGCAATAGACGTGTTTGCCAGCCTGCAGAGCCTCAATAGTTACCGGCGCGTGCAGGTTGTTATGCAGGCATACGTCGACGGCATCGATATCATCGCGCTCCAGTAGCTTGCGGAAATCGGTAGTGGTGTAGGGGATATGGTACTCTTCGGCAACACGTCGCAGCTCCGCTTCATTGATGTCCGCGGCGGCGACTATCTGTGCGCCGGGTATTTGTGCATACTGACGCAGATGGCTTTTGCCTATCTGCCCGACGCCAATCATCCCAATCCGTATCAGTTGCATCTCGCCTCTCCTGTGAGCTATACTTTATTTCACACATTCAACGCGCGCCTGGCGATTCCTTGCCAATGGAGTGCGCGGTGCAAAGTGAGACCAGAAGAGGGAGAAGAACAGGATGACAGCACGGATACCCGTTATCGCATCGGTTGGATTGTGGGTGATACTTGCCACAGGATGTCTCACGGCGCAACGTCAAGAGCCCTCCCCCAGTGTCAGGGCAGACGCGTCCGCCAAATCGCCGCTGCAAGGCGTACGCGGTGCCGGTGTTCCGGCTTTCTGGGTGCGTCCGGGCTATCGTGTGGACCTGGTCGCGGAAGGTATCGAAAACTGCCGATTCGTGGAGTTCGACGACAAAGGTACACTGTACCTCAGCCGCCCGCAGAAAGGGGATATTCTCGCGCTGCGCAGACGTGGCGACCGCTACGAGGTGGTCAATACGTTCGTCAGTGGCTATCCAACCGTTCATGGGATGCATTTCGTGGACGGATGGCTATGGTTCACCCAGAGCGGCGCGATCCACCGTGCACAAGACCGCGACGGCGATGGCAAGGCGGATGAAGTGGTGACCGTCATTCCCGAAGGCTCTTTGCCGAGGGGTGGAGGGCACTGGTGGCGGTCGATCCTCGTCACCGACCGCTATATTTACACTTCTATCGGCGACTCTGGCAACATCAATGATGAAATGGGGACGGAGCGACAGAAGATCTGGCGTTTTCTGAAAGATGGTACCGGTAAAACGTTGTTCGCGAGCGGCATCCGCAATACGGAGAAGTTGCGTCTACGCCCGGGGACGCAAGAAGTATGGGGAGTCGATCACGGCAGTGATTGGTTTGGGCGGACGCTGGGCGAACGAGCAGGGTTTCAGCCGGTTACCGACTTCAACCCCCCAGACGAGCTGAATCACTATGAGGAAGGGAAGTTCTACGGGCATCCCTTCATTGTGGGTAATCGGGTTCCTCGTATCGAGTACCAGCAGCGTCAGGACATCCTGGAACTTGCGGCGAAGACCGAGCCTCCTGCCTGGTCGTTTGGAGCACACTGGGCGACGAACGGCTTTACTTTTCTCACCCAAACGCATTTCCCCGGGCACCAGGGGGACATGTTTGTGGCGTGCCGTGGCTCATGGAACCGCAGCGTGCCGGATGGCTATCGCATCGAGCGGGTGCTCTTCGACCCGGTGACGGGCAGACCGTATGGCAGTCTGACCATCGTCAAGACACTCTCTGCCGACAATCAGGTGCTGGCAAGACCTGTGGACTGCGCCGAAGCGCCCGATGGGAGTGTGATTTTCACCTGTGACGTGACCAATCGTATCTACCGCATCTCCTGGGCAGGACAAGAGGGCAAAGGTGCCGGAGGAGCGGATGAGAAGGCTCGGTAGTGCGCTTCTTTTGACCTCCCTCTGCGTCATTGCAGCGTTAGCAGTGGGGTCCTTTCAGCCAGCGCCGCTGCGCGTGGTCGAGACCTATGAAAAGCAGTGCAGCTCCTGCCATGGGCAAGAAGGTGCGATGTTTGAACCCGGTTTCGAGAAGAAATACGCTACCGCAGACAGCTTGCGGGAGATAGTGGAAAGCATGCCGGGAGTGTCCCAAATGCGCGGTGAGCAGGTGGGGGTGCTGATGGCGTATGTCCGTGCCATCAGTCGGGGCGAGGTGTTCCTTATCTGGACGGACAGGCAATCGCGAGTTTTGGAGGGGGAGGTCTCACCTCGCGGCGCTTCTCTGCGTGCCATGGCACGGGGAAAGGTGTTACCGGTAACCCGTCTCTCGCCCAATCGCTGGCGCATCGAGCTGCCGCCGGGGGTCAAGGTGGAAGATGTTCGGATCACGGCGCAGTTGCAGGGGAAAGCGTCCACTTTGCTACTGAGACAGGGGGCATACACCCACACACGGTAGTTGGGTAAAATTCTCTGAAAATTGCGGTGATACCCCTTGACAAAGATGTGGAATCGATGTACTGTATAGATGTGAGGACCCGACCCGGCGAAAGACCGGGCTACGGAGCCAAGAGGGGGTTTGCCTGCCCGAGCTGAAGTCGAGAGGCGGGAGGTTTCCCGTCCGGCTTGGTTCGGTACCTGCCCCGCCCTCTCCGGTGTGAAAGCCCCCCGCTCAGGGGTAAGCCGCTGGATTCCAGAGCGCGGAGGTCAGGATTCAACCCCCTCTCCGATTTTTGATGAGCCCTTTTTCTCCTCCGGCAGCACCACGCGGATATGCAGTTCCTCCAGCTGCTTCTCGTCTACTGGGGCGGGCGCACCGAAAAGCAGGTCCTGACCCGTGGCGGTTTTCGGGAAGGCGATTACCTCGCGGATGTTCTCGTCGTCGGTGAGGAACATCACCAGGCGGTCGATGCCGGGCGCGATGCCCCCGTGGGGAGGCGCACCATATTCAAAAGCCTCTAACATGTGTCCGAAGCGAGCCTGCGTCTCTTCCTCACTGTAGTTGAGCAGTCGGAACACTTTCTGCTGGATGTCGCGCCGGTGGATACGGATGCTGCCGCTTGCCCACTCCACGCCGTTGCACACCACATCGTAGCAGGAAGCGCGTACGCGGGCAGGGTCCGTGTCCAGCAGAGGGATGTCCTCTGGGTGGGGCATCGTGAAGGGATGGTGCATCGGGTCCCAACGCCCTTCCTCCTCGTTCCACTCCACCAGCGGGAAGTCTACAATCCAGCAAAACGCCAGCACGTTGGGGTCCAGCAGTCCTAATCGTTTACCAAACTCATTGCGCAGGCGCGAGAGCACGTTCGCCACCACCTTCGGCTGATCGGCAACGATGGCGACCATGTCGCCCTCCTGGGCTTCGGTAGCCTGACGAATAGCGGACATCTCTTCGGTGGTCAGGAACTTGGCAATGGGTGAGCGCACGCCTGTCTCCATCCACTGAACCGTTGCCAGCCCTTTCGCGCCAAATCGTCGGGCGAACTCGGTGATTTCATCGATGTCCTTGCGGCTGTACTGTGCGCCTCCCGGGATACGGATGGCTTTGACCTGTCCGCTGTTGTCCAGCACGCTGCGGAAAATCTGAGCCTGCGTGTTTACCAGCACCGGGGAAAGGTCTACCAGCTCTAATCCAAAGCGCAGGTCGGGTTTGTCTGTGCCGAACCGTGCCATCGCCTCATCGTACGTCAGGCGCGGCCAGGGCTTTATCATCTTCTTGCTGGACACCGACTCCACCACGAAGATAGTCATCTCCTCGATCAGCTGCAGAATATCCTCCTGTTCTACGAAGGACATCTCCAGGTCCAGCTGGGTAAACTCGGGCTGGCGGTCCGCGCGGGTGTCCTCATCGCGGAAGCACTTCGCTATCTGGTAGTAGCGTTCCACACCCCCTACCATCAGCAGCTGCTTGAGCTGCTGAGGAGACTGCGGAAGAGCATAGAAGTGACCCGGGTACAGGCGCGAGGGAACCAGATAGTCGCGCGCTCCCTCCGGCGTGGATTTGATCAAAATGGGCGTTTCGACCTCTATAAATCCGCGTTCGTTCAGGAACTGCCGAATCAGCTGGACTACCTTGTGGCGCAGCTCCAGCCGGTGGAACATCTCTGGGCGGCGCAGGTCCAGGTAGCGATAGCGCAGGCGGATCGATTCATCCACGTTCAGGTTCTCATCGGAAATCTGGAAGGGCAAGGGGCGGCAGGTATTCAGTACCTCTACGTCAGACACCAGTACCTCTATCTCGCCGGTAGCCAGCTTGGGGTTCTCCAACCCTTCGGGGCGACGGCGGACGGTACCCTCCACCGCCAGCACGTACTCCGAACGCACCGTCTCCGCTATGGCGTGTGATTGCGGGGCTGTGCTGGGGTCAAACACCACCTGTACCAGTCCACTGCGATCGCGCAGGTCAACAAAGATTAGCCCTCCATGGTCACGACTGCGATGTACCCAGCCGTTCAGTATTACCTGCTGTCCGATATGCTCTGGGCGCAGTGTCCCACAAAAATGCGTGCGTTTCCACCGTTGCAAGGATCCAAAACCTCCCGTGATGCTGACTGAAGCAGGATTATTATACAGCCTATACCGCTTGCGCTTCCAGTGCCACCCGGAACTGTTGTTGATACAGGTTAGCGTAGATGCCGCCATAAGCCAGCAGCTGTTCGTGCGTGCCCACCTCTTTGATCTCACCCTTTTCCATCACCACTATTTTGCTCGCTTTCACGATGGTGGAAAGACGGTGGGCGATCACGAAGCTGGTGCGCCCCTGCATCAGCCGTTCCAGAGCTTCCTGAATAAGCGCTTCGGTTTCAGAGTCGAGCGCACTAGTGGCTTCATCCAGGATCAGGATGCGCGGGTTACTGAGGATGGCGCGGGCGATGGCGACGCGCTGTTTCTCGCCGCCCGAGAGTTTAACCCCTTCCTCACCGATGCGCGTCTCATAGCCCTGAGGGAGTGCTTCAATCACGTGGTGAATGTTGGCGGCGCGGGCGGCTTCGTACACCTCTTCATCGGTAGCATCCAGCCGTCCGTAGCGGATGTTCTCCATGATAGTGGTATTGAAGAGGATGGTTTCCTGAATCACCACGCCAATCTGACGGCGCAGGCTCTTGAGTTGCACGTCACGGATGTCGATGCCGTCGATGCGTATCGCACCAGAGGTCACGTCGTAGTTGCGCTGGAGCAGGTTCACCATTGTGGTCTTGCCCGAACCCGATTGCCCCACCAGCGCAACCATTTCTCCGGGCTCTACCGTCAGCTGGATGCCCTTGAGTACGGGTTGACCGGGCTCGTACTCAAACCACACATTATCGAACTCCACTTTGCCCACAATGGGCGGCATCTCGATCGCGCCAGGCTTGTCTTCAATGGCAGGCTTGGTATCCAGGGTGTAGAAAATACGCTCTAGGGCGGCATTGGTGCGAGCGATCATGTCGTTCATCTGGATAAGGCGCAGGATGGGACCGTACATGTAGCCTCCGATGTACGAGATGAAGGCAATCAGTGAGCCGGGCGACATCTGTCCCGAGAGCACCAGCCGACCGCCGTACCAGAGCATGAGGGCGGTCCCCAGGGCGCCGATGACCTCCGCAATCACCCAGAGCAATGTGCCAATCACGCCCTGTCGCACGTTCAACACCAGCAGCTCGCGGGTTTGCCCCAGAAACTGGCGCACTTCGTAACGCTCTTTCGCGTAGGATTTGACCACCGCCACGCCCGCCAGCTTTTCCTGCAGGTCGCCCAGCATCACGTCGCGCTCATGGCGTATCTGGCGACTGCCCTCCTTCAGCTTGTTGACAAAAGCCAGGTAGTTGAGAATATAGATGGGGAAGACCGACAGGGCGACCAGCGTCAGCACCCAGTTCTTCGTGAAGGCAATCACCAGCACTGCCACCAGGGTCACTGCATCCGAAATCATGTTCACGAAACCACCCGTGAGCAGCTGGTTAATTGTTGCCACATCGTTAATGATGTTGGACATCAGCTTGCCTGTCTGTTGCTTCTCGAAAAAGCCGATGGACAACGACTGCATGTGACTGTATAACTTACGGCGAATATCATACATAAAACGCTGACCGAGATAGGTGATGGTCACCGCCAGCGCATAGCCTACTACTCCCGATGCTGCTGAGATGCCCACGATCGCAAAGAAGACACCCCACAGGGGGAAGGGTTTACGCTGAATCAGATGGTCGGTGATGTACTGGATGATCAGAGGCATGGGCAAACCCAGCCCTGCGCTGAGGAAGGTCAGCACCGCCGCCAAAAACATGGTGCGCCGATAGGGGCGCAGCTCTTTCAGGAATCGAATGAGGTTCTTCATGGTGGAACGAAGTTAGTGCAACGGATATAGCCCCTCTGCTCTCGCGAGCGGAAGGGTGGGCATTCCGGCGTCTCCCCACTGTTCATCAGCCTGGCCAGAGATAGACACTGTCCCGCTTGCACTCTCACAACGGTTTCTGTCATGGGTCAGCGACCTCTCTCCATGAAGGAGAGTTACCTTATTGTACCACTATTTCGTGCTCGATACAATTCGTTCGAGAACCCGCATCTTCTCTGTAGACACGGGATTTGTTTTCCGAAAATAATTGCAGGGTATGCTACTGGCGGTGGTAGGGAAGTGGTATAATAGTAGTGAAAGCCGTTTTCTTCCCTGCGTCTAGATGCCGCAAGCGAACCTCGCTTTTTCAATGTGAATTATCTGGTAGTTTTCGGGAATAACCCTAATGAACCGCTCAGGCATCACCGTACTTTGCGTAAGGGAGGAACGACCTTGAAGGGGTACATATCGCGTGAGAGCTGGATTATCGCTGCGATTTGCGTAGCGGACCTGGTTTCCACGTTAATCTTTGTGCACCATCACGGCGCCAGGGAAGGCAATCCCTTGATGGATTTCTACCTGCAGAAGGGCGTGGTTCCCTTCATTCTGGCGAAGTGTACGATGTTCGTTTTGCCCATCGCGATCATCGAATGGGCACGCCGACACAACCCGGATTTTGTGCGACGTATGGCGCGTTTTGCCATCGCTGCATATATCGGACTGTATATGGTGGTTGTGGCGAAGGAAAACATCCTGCGTCCTGCACCACCTCAGCCGATACCCCCAGCGGTGATGGATTTCTACGGACCAAACTACTATATGTACCATCTGCGCGGTGCCGTGCCGCCAGCGTACGCACCGAAAGGTTCGCGCATGGTGAATGCAAATGGGCTGTGGCGTTAGACCGGCATCGGGAACGATAAAGAGTGCAACATATAGCACCGCCTCCTGCAGACTGGAGGCGGTGCGTGCTTATTCCACCTCGAACTGCGAAATCTGTACCACCGTATCCCCCGTGCTCCCCGACCACTTGCGCGCACACAGCACCACTGTTCCTGTGGGAAGGGGCTTCTCATCGGTGTACTGCAGCAGTAGCTTCCCGTCATGTTCTACCTCTATCTTCCCCCCACGCGCCCGAATCAGCAGGTTGTGCCATTCGGTATCGGGTGTGAAGGGAGCGGCGGTTAGATTCTGCTGGTCCCCGTTGTATTCTCCGCTCGCGGGCACTTTGTGCAGCTGGGCGTCGCGGCTGGTCAACAGCAGGGCATAGCACCCTTCTGCTCCATAGCGGAAGCCCACCCAGAAGCCGTCGCGCCAGTCCGAACCGCGAGAGAGCAGACGGTAGCGAAGCTTGACCGTGTAATCTTTCCACGTGTTGTCCCCCACGCTGGCGCCTCGTGGCAGCCAGCCGTCCTCGATGCAGTTCCTGCCTTCGTACACTCCATCCCGGATTTGCCAGCTTCCCGCGTTTACCGTAAAGGTAGGCGAGCCATCACTGCCGGGGCGATAGGTGGAGAAGTCCACCCTTCTGGATGAACCGGCGAAAACGATGACGCCAAACCGCTCCGGACGATGGAAGGTATCTGTCGGCGACCACGCTTGAAACTCGGCGGTGGCATCGGTGGTGTCTTTGGCACGCTCGATGCGGTAGAACTGCGCACGCCAGGCATCCCCCACGTACACCTGTTCCCCGTCTGGTAGCATTTGCTGCAGCGGTATCGCCAGCTCGGCGGTCCACCCAGTGTCACGGTCGTTGCGCTCGTTGATGGTACCGTTGACAGAGGTCGCCCAGCGCAATCCCGTCGCGTTCCATCGGGTGTTCTGCTCTACATCGCCTGGGCTACCGTCCTTCGCTTCCGGGATGTTCAGGTCGATGAGAGCACCTAGCGGGTTGAGGTCTATCTCTTTGTAGTTCTGCCCTTTGCCCGAAGGGTCCAGGTACACCTCTACCGCCTCTCCTTCCCAGACGTAGGCATCACGCTGAGTGTACGTGGACCATACATCGGCATCTTCGCACTCGAATCCCACGTACAGGAACTGCCTGTCCCACAGCAGGCGTGCGGTGGTACGCACGGTGGGGGTGAGCGCGACCAGAGCGGGAGCATTAGCGGGGTTGAAACGCCACTTCAGCTCCACCGTTGCCGCGTTTTGCCACGCGGCGTCGTCCAGCTTGCCATCGATGATAGGGGGAGCAGAGGTTTGCGGCACCACTACCTGTTTGGGCGGAGGAGGAGTGCTGGATGCCAGGTAGTTCAGCACATCGGAAAAGATGTTCAGTGCCTGTTCGGGGTCGGCAATCAGGCGATGCCAGATATAAAGGATTCTTGCGCCGCGCAGGTCGCCGCTGGTGAACTCTATCAGTGCAATACCCTCGCCATACTCTTTGCCTGCACCATCTTTCAGCGTAAGGATGGGGGTGTACCGCGCCTCCTGTTCGCTCCAGAGATTTACTATCGGGCGCCAGCGCAGGTCGCCGTCGGTGGGGAAGGGGAACTCTTCGGGCAGGCTGGTCACAATCTGTTGTTTCGGGTTGCGCACGAAGCGCAACGAGACGCCCTGTGGTGGTTTCTCCCAGCCACGCACCTCTTTGCCTTGCAGGTAGTCCTCACGCCCCTCGGCACCACTACCGCTGATGGGCATCCCGATTTTGGGCGCGAACACTACGGGCGTTCCGCGCTCGTTGTAGTAGAAGGGATAAGGCTGGGTGGGGGACACCAGCAGGGTTCCGCCCTTGCGCACGTACTCCAGCATCGCCCTGTCGCCGTCGCCCTGTTCGCGCACGGTCTGGTAGTAGTTCTCGCCACCCAGATAGAACGCGATGGGGAAGCGTGTGGGCGTAAAAACGCTGAGGTTGACCAGTTCCTCCGGTGTGAGGTTGTATAGCAAACCAAACGCCCCCGCGCGGTTGATTGCTTTGACCAGAGGATGCCCCTGTGGCGAGACCAGCGGTGTAGGTATCAGCGCGACCGCTCCCAGTGACTTCAGCCTGTCGGTGACCTGCTGCCAGCGTTTCTGCATCTGTTGCTCTGCCAGATAAGCCTGCCGGCGCGCCTGCAAAGAAGCCAGCACAGGCTGAAGTTGCTCTTCGGGCAGGTCGCTGAGGGTCAGGGCGTACAGGGCGCATCCCTGTGGAGTGACCGTGCGCAGCTCCTTCTTCAGCGGGTGTGCTATCATCCACAGTCGCCACTGCAACACAGGAGGCCAGCCCTGTATGGCGGGAGCGCCTTTCTCCATGGTGACGGTCTCGGTGCTGTCATCCGCATAGGTGAGCTGGAGCTGCGCCTGAGGCTCACCGGAAACAAGGGCGAAGAGCATCGTCGCCCTGTGAGCGAGGCGGACCGGCTGACGGGTGGCTGCCTTTCCCTCGTTTTGCGTCGGTTCCACCAGAGCGAAGGGCACTCCCCACAGGAAGCGCAGACCGCCAAAGAAGCCTGCCATGCTCCGATTGTCATCCCAGTTCAGGTTGAGCGCGACATCTGCCTGTTCCGCCAGCGGAATCTCCTCAAATCCGGGCACGGGCACTCGCTCTTGTGGCGGGCGCGGCTTGGCGATGACCGGGGTGACGGACGGGGCGTCGATGGGTACGTCTCCTATCCGTATCCAATCGCCCTCCTTCACGCCTCGCACCAGCAAGGTATCGTGGCGTTCGGCAAATCGCTGCACCGCCTGCGTTTCGGTATCATTGAGGAACACTCGCTTGCCGCGCAGGTCGGCAAGAGGGAAGGTCAGCACCACATCGAATCGCCCTTCCGCATCTGCCGAAGGTGGTTTGCCTTTCAGGCGCAGGGCGAAGTTTCCGTCCCTCGCGGGGCGATATTCGGCGATGTCGGTATGCGTGCCGGCGATGTTGAATGCCATCGCTGCCTTCTCACCACATACCACGCGCACCTGTGTGCCCGCTACCGGGTAGATGAGCTTCTCCAGACCTCCCCACAAACCGCCGTAGGTGCTGCGTGTGCCCACGGGTTGTTCCGCGCCATCGTACAGTCCGTATCGCTCGGCGAAGGCATTGCCGTAATCGGCGACGGAGGGATACATTTCGTCACGAAACAGCAGGGGGAAGCGTTCTATCATCCCACGCAGGTAATGCCCCAGGACCGGGTCGCCAGTATGCACGTATGTCAGCAGCACGCCCACAGCGGTCTCCCAGATTTCGTTGGCGCACGCCGCCCCCAGCCAGGGCAAGCCGGAGTTCGGTTCCATGAAGAAGGAAGCCTCGATGTCATCGTTCGGGTTGTTGTCGGAGGCGAAGATGGGCAGACAGCGATAAACCAAACTGCGTGCGAGCTTAAGGGCAAGGTTCGCCAGCTGCTGGCGCTGCGGGTCATCGCGGAAGGTGAAGTGATATTTGAACAGGAAGCTGGCGATGGGCGCGGCGTCCCAGGCGAACATGGCGGCGGGCACGTCGGGATAGCAGTTGCGTGTGTAAAGGATATATTTGCTCCAGCGCACCATGCCGTCGAGGATGGGCAACCACTCCGCGTTGCGCTCGTTGCGGTAGGCATCTAAGAAGGCGAGGGCAATGAGCCAGTTGTTGACATTATGCAGGGTGGGCACGCCCTTGCCGAACTGCGGTCGCCAGTCACCCTCCAGCGGCTTGCGCCAGGCGACGCACTCTTCGCCGTTGACGGTGAACCGCTGCGCCAGCTTTGCCAGCTGCGCGAGGTCTTCGCGAAGTGCAGCGATAGCCTGCTGGTTGTTCTGGGCGTACGCGTCATCGACAGGGCTATCCCATCCGACACCGTAGCTCTCCAGATTGCCGTCCAGTGAGAAGGGGTCGCCTTTCGTTCGGTAGAGCAATCTGCCCAGGGAGGGCTTGGGGAACCGCTCCAGCCGATAGGGTTTCGGCAACCACAACAGGTCGTTCATCGTTGGGGCGGAGGAGAGCCGCTGGCGGTAGGTGCGCCAGATGTAGTCGTTGACGAACAGATTGGGGTCGTCCTCGTAACGCAGGCTGGTATGGTACAGGATGCGGAAGCGCGAGGCGAACAGGTCGCCGTCCTGCGGGTAGCGTAGCTGGTTATAGGGCTTGCCGTAGGGCAGGGTGAGGCAGAAAAACTGCTTCGCCTGGCGGGACTGCCAGCAGTAGGTGCTGCCCAGGTTATGCTCGCTGTGGTCGGTCAGGCGGGGTTCAAAGAACTCGTAGGCGATATACCTGCCCTCGTCCGGCTTCCAGAGACCTACTACCGGTATAGGGTATGCTCCGATAGCGGGGGCGTACATCCAGTCGGCGGACCAGGCGGAGACGATGGTCGCGCTGGAGGTGCCGAACGCTCCTTGCATCACATGGTCGTCGATGACGGGAGTCGGTATCACCCAGCCGCGCTGGTGGAAGATGGGCGCGCCTGGCAGAGAGCAGGCGAACAGGTGCACAGGCTGCTTGCCGTGCGTGGCTTCCCACACCACGGGTGCAAACTGCTTGACGGAGAGGCGGAAAGAGACCTGCGGATAGGGATTGCCCTGAGTAAACCCGACGCTGACCACCGTATCCTCGCCCACTTCCCACGAGCCATCGGTGCGGAAGCCGGAGAAGAGTATCTGTTGTGCCTGTGTTTGGGCGCGGGTGGCGTACAGTGCACCGTTGGCGTGAAAGAGTATGTCACCCAGCACCGCGCTGCCTTCCTGCAGGCGAAAGCCGACATATCGGTTGCCCTCCCGAAGAGGGAGACAGCGCAAGGAACCGCTGGCAATGGGTGTTTGCGCCGCCGCAGACAGCGTGCTGAAGCAGGCAAGCAAGGCAATGACTACGAGATGGTGTGCAAATTTGAACATCCACTGTCACCTCTCTGGGTTTCTAGATACGGTGAGTGCCCTTCGGTGCATTCACCTTCCGCGCTACACAGAACGAGAATAGCCTGTGCAGTAACGCCTCCTCGCGTCACAGCTCTTCTCCTCGTTAGGGAGGAGAATCCTGCAAGCAGTTCGGGGAGGCTTCCCGGTGGGGAAGCCTCCCGCTGTTTAACCGCCCGCGTTGGCTATCCAGGGGTTCAGCCAGGGTTCTTTGCGGTCGTTATCGGGGTGGGACTTCCAGATGGCATCCCAGCGGTACCATTTGGTGTGCCCGTCGCAGAAAGCGAGGTTCGAGCCCATGTTGTGTCGTGTGTATGCGCTGATGTTCTGTAACACGTTCTGCACCCACGGGTCGTTAATGTCGTACTGGTGGTCCCACAGGTCGTCGCCCGTGTAGTCTGGCAGTGCGGCGCGACCGCTACCCCAGTAGGGCATCCACGGTGTCCAGCAGTCCCCGAGCATCACCAGCTGAGCAGGGCGGTCGACACCCGACTGTTTACTGAAGTCGGTTTCGCCGCTAATCTGGCGGATGATGCTTTCGTTCGCGCCATAGCTCAGCACGGAGCCCGGAGGCTGCCAACCATCCTGAGTGAGATACCAGTCCCGTCCCCGCTTGGTGCTCGGACACTCGTAAATCCTCGCGTTTTTGAGGTAGGGGTGAATCTTGTAGTACCACTGGGAGTACAGCTCCCACATGCGAGGTGGTGGAAAGTTCTCGGGGTAAGTGTACCACACGGGGAAACGTTCATCAAAATCCTGTGCGTACATCAACATGCCCAGAGCAAGCTGCTTGACGTTGGAATTGCAGCTGGCGGCGCGTGCCTTCTCCCGTGCCTGAGCGAACACGGGGAAGAGGATAGCTGCCAGTATCGCGATAATCGCGATAACCACCAGCAGCTCAATCAGCGTGAAAGCGTTTCTGCGTTGCATGTTCAACCTCCTTATGCGAAGACTTAACGGTTACCGGAAGATGGTGCGCTGACACCACCCGGAACATACCCGGGAGGATAGGGACTGACACCCGGCTGCATGGTTTCTGTGGTTCTGCGTACCCCGCCTCCCCCAAACCACCAGTAGGCGACGCCTACAATCAGCAGCACCACCACAATCACCACGGCAGCGACCACAGGACTCACCTGTTTGCTTTTCATGCACTACCTCCTCTGGCGAAAGTCATGCAATCGAAATGGCAGTGATTCTGCTTTTCCATCAGGTAAATGACGCAAATCGGAGGCGTTGGGTACGGCGTAGTTGCTGTAAAGTCATGGACATCTTCGACGGGATTTGCTATATTGGTGTTGCCAACTCAGTAAAGAGGAGGGAAGCGATGGCTCTGGAAGAAATGACCATCCGTCAGGAAGACGGTGCAAAGCGTGTGGTATTGAGCGTAGACGGTGAGGAAGCGAGCGAGTGCTGGATCATCCCGTTGACCATCCGCGTGGGGGCGGCGACGGTGCGCATGGACGGCATTGGTGGAGTGGAAACCAAAACCGAACACCGTCTGAAGGGCTACGCCAGCCGGGTGCTGCATCGGGCGATCGAGGAGATGAGCGCAGGAGACGCAGCCATCACTATGCTGTATGGTATCCGCGACTTCTATCATCGTTTTGGCTACGTGACGGCAGGACCGGAGTATGGAGTGTTTCTCTATGGGGTAAGGCGGGACGAGCCGCTGCCTTCGGGCTGGTGTGTTCGGGAGTTTAGCCCACAGCACCTCCCTGACGTGCAAAAGGTGTATGAGCAGGCGACTGCGCTGGCCACAGGCACCGTCGTGCGCACGGCCGATTCGCGGGTATGGCAGAAGCTGCTGGAGACGCCCGGTAACTATCCGCAAGACGAATGCTGGGTGGCGGTGTCGCCTGCGGGAGCGGTGGGAGGCTATGCCTGGCGGGCACGGTGGTGTTGGTCGGTACGTGACATTTTGGAGCGCGAGTTCCCCGATGCGCTCTCCTGGGGCGAAGTGATTGCGATAACACCCGGCGCGGCAGATGCTCTGCTGGCACACTGTCGTCGGCGAGCCGCCGAAGAGGGCAAAAGCGAAGCGCTGCTGCCTGCTCCACCCGATAGCGTTGTCGCACACGCGGCACGTTACACCGACGCCCGTTTGGTGCAACACTACAGCGCCAACGGTGGATCGATGGTGCGGGTGCTGAATGTACAGCGGTTGCTACAGTCACTGGAGCCTGAATGGAATCGTTTGATTCGTCTGGCAGGACGCAGAGTCGCTCCCTGTCGGATAGTCTTTCGTACCGAGATAGGAGAGGGTGCGTTGCTGGTGGACGACGATGGAGTTCGTAGCCTCAGGGCACACGAACAGGCTGAAGACCTCCCAATGGGTGAGGAAAAGGTGCCATCATATACCGTCCACCTGCCTCAGGGTATGCTGGCGCGGCTGGCACTGGGGTTTGCGCCTGCTGAAGACCTGTGCGCCCGTCTGTCTGAACCGCTACCGGAGGCGGTGGTTTCCCTGTTTAAAACACTCTTTCCTGTCCGTGAACAGCACGCTTACTTACCGGACAGATATTAGGTGAGAGAAAGTACGAAGCAAGCGTCCCCTTTGGAGGGGATGAAACGGTAATATATACAGAAACTATTCAAAGGAGGTTGACGACTATGCGACAGCACGTGTTCGCTTTGGTGGTGGCACTGGCGGTGTGGGTAGTTATTGGTATCGCTCACACCGGCTTCACCGCACTTAGGGCAAACGCTCAAACAGGCGACATCTGGTCCAGGTGCGTCCGCGTTGCCTATCCGATTGGCAATGCAGAAAAAAGATGTGTGCCTCCAGCCTGCAGCAGTAATTGCCGCGGGCGTGTGGTTCTGGGGGGGCAATGCGAGGTACCGGGGCCGCCAAACACGACGTGTGTAGCCTTCTACAGTCTTACGCCTGTTTACTACATATACAGCACGGGTTGTGTTTACTACGCAGGCAGCTGCTATTGTACGAATCAGTGGGTTCTCGGTGAGAAGACTGGCGAGACCGAAATCACCCCCGACTGCAGAGAGGCAGTTGGGGGGGCAGGAGGAGGAGAGTAAACATGCGTGAGTTGCTTATAGTACTTTTCCTCTTTGCAGCGATTCCGGGGCGATGTGCTGCTCAGGGTAGCGTAGCCCTATCAGACGTACAGAAGCAGCTGCACAAAAGGGAAACGGCCCTTCGCGCATTCCGTACGGAGT
Organism: Armatimonadota bacterium; assembly: GCA_026003195.1. Classification (NCBI taxonomy): domain Bacteria; kingdom Bacillati; phylum Armatimonadota; species Armatimonadota bacterium. The sequence continues at coordinate 1,153,345 of BPGU01000001.1, read as the reverse complement.
GGAGTGTGTCGGTAGATTCATTAATAAATCGAAATCTCATTGTGTCGTCTTTCGGGAAGGGATACTGGCTGAGAGTACAAACGCAAGCAGGCTCTGTAGAGCATGAAGCTGTGCTGTTATCCGAACAACCCTACGCTTACATCTGGCGGCTAAGCTCATGGAGTGCAAATCCTGTCGTGCAGAACCTTACCTGGCTATACGGCTCAATTCTGCTACCATCGGTTGCGGGAATCAACCTCCTCCGCTTCTACGACATCCGTGCGGGCGATGTAAAGATTGAGTACGAAGGGCGACGCGTTCGGGTGTCCGGGTATCTCCACAAGGAGTTTCCTCCTCCGGTTTCTGGCTTACCGGTACGAGCAGCTATGGTTTTGCTGCTAGATCCCGAACACAATTACGCACCTTCAGAGGCGTATCTGTATTTCAACACCCCAGATCAGGTGCTTGAAAAGATGACAGTGGTGGAATGGGTGAGCCATCAGGGGAATTGGCTTCCGGCAAAGGTTGAGTTCACCGGCAGAGGCTTGCAACCACTGCGTGTTCATCTTGCCAGAATACATTCCAGTTCTGAGGAAACCCCTAAATGGTTTACCATCCCCATGTGGGTTAGCGATTGGCGTTTGGGTATAAACGGAAGTAATGTCTCAGCGTACGAGTTCAAAGGGCAACTACCCCGCCTGGAGGAACTCCCTGCGCTGCGAGACGGCAATAGAGCAAATCCAACTTCTCCCGCCCCATCCGATGGCTCCAAAGGAGGCACTGATGCATTCATTCTCCCTTTTTACTCATCACCATCGGTGTCCTCTGGTACTGGCGATTGAAACGGTTGGAGGGTAAAAGGTAGGGGTCTGTCGTGCTGCGGAAAGGAGAGACGGTTGCAGGATCTACAGGTGCAGCAGATACGACAACAAGCCGATCACTACTTCCGCAAGCGTTGCTCACCGCAAGAGGTGGATGACCTGGTGCAGGATTGCCTGTATCGGGTGCTGGTCGCGGAGGCACACGGGTTGCACATCGCCCCGGAACTGGTTCATCACATCTGCCATGCGGTGTGGGTGGACTGGCTGCGCAGGCAGGAGCGACGCGCTGAGATGGAGAGGGTGATAGAGGAGGACTGTGCCTGTGTGTCGTGGGAGGAGCAACTGCTGCTCTCTATCGACGTCGAGGATTGCCTGCGGGGGTTGACCGATTCGGAGCGGGAGCTGGTGCACAGGCATTACATCGTGGGCGAGACGTGTGCTTCCATCGGCAGCCGGCTGGGCATCAGCGAGCAAGCGGTGAAGAAGCGGTTACAGCGGTTGAAGGGGAAACTGCGCAAGCTGTTAGCGGGCTACGGGGGGGTACAACGATGCGACATAAACGATGGATACCCTTGGTGCTGATATGGCTTGGGGTCATCTGGCTGGTGCAGATGGGCGTGGTTCAGGGCGGTGTGGATGTTGGGGAACTTCCTGATCGGCATGATGCCAGCCTCGGCCCGTACCGGTGGAGTTGGCATGGGTTGTGAACCCCGGGCGGATATTACGGTGGTCAATCAGTGTGGAAGCTATCCAGGTTGTTCCGGGTTTTGCTCAAGGTTCACCTACTACACAAAACGGTGCGAAGGGCTGGCAGGCGTCTACTGCACGGAGTACGACGGCACGGTCTGGTATACCCATGAGAAGTTCTATTGCTCCCCGTCGGGGGGCTACGGCTGTACTTGCTCGGGTACCCGGTTCTATTACTACAGTGGGTGGTGGTACCCTTATCCAACGTGCGACTAGTTGTGCTAACGGTCACGGCCGGGGTGGAGGTGGACTCCTCCCCATTGCTCACAAGGAGAGTGGGGGATGGGTACCAAAAAGGTAGTTCTCCTGTGTTTCGTAGCAATAACGCTGGGGACCTGCCACGCAACGCACGCTCAGGTAGATTTAGATTCTCTGCGGCACTCTGGTGACAAGCGGGAACAGTATTTCAAAGCGTTCCGCTTAGTGTGGTCGGTTACCACAACATATACTTCTACTCCTCTCCGTCAAATGAACCCCCAGGCTCTTCGCCAGGAGGCGGAGTCCCTCGAGCGTGCACTGCGGGCACGTGGGGTGAGGGACGTTACGGCGCTGCGGCAGCAGATAGAACAGGAACAAGCCCGGGAGCGTCAGCACCAAATTCTCACGAGTCGGGGCGATTGGGAAGTTGAATGGGGCAACGACGAGAAAGGCGAGGAGTTTCTCTTTATCTCGGGGATACGCAAATTCCACGAGGAAGTGGTGCAGTTTCAAGCGTTCTACGGAGAGGGATGGGGTATGCAGATAGGTACACCAACATCTGGTCGCCCCGGTCCACCGCCCGTCGTGTGGTGCTGTACAGGACACTGTGCTCGCTATCCCGCCCCGAATGGTGGGGGACTGGATGTCGGAACAGATGAGTTGTCGATCATTGCCGGCTTGAATGCCCTCCAGATGAACGGACAAGCAGGATGGGAGGTAGTTGGCGAAACGAAAGATAGTGTGTACCTTCGCAAGCGAGACTATCTAGACACATACGGCGTTTTTGAGATCAACGTGGCGCTTGACCTGAAACACGGTGGGATACCCAGCTGCATCGTCAAACGCAACGGTGCTTATGAAGGACGGATCGAAGTGACAAGGTACACTCAGGTAGGAGGATATTGGCTGCCGGAAAACATCAAAAGTGTTTTTCGCACTCACAGGCAGTTTCCCGGCATGACACGAGAGCGCACGTGGCGGTTACGCGGTGTGCAACCAAAGCGCGGGGTCTCTTTGCGGGAAATAGACACACTCCAGACGATCAGGCATTGGGGCGTTCGGGATCTGCGGGCATACGGATGTAATCTCACACTCGGTGAGGTGGTGTCAGGCGATAAGGACGTATATTACCAGTGGACAGGACGTCTTCCCACCATCGATGAAGTAAAAGCGATGTTAAAGACGCGCCAGCAAAGACACTTAAGTGGTATTTCATCATCAGCGTGGTGGCGTTTCATCCCTCCCCTCTTACTCACCGCCATCGGCATCCTGTGGTACTGGCGGTTGAAACGGGCGGAGGGGCGCAGGTGAAAGCACGGAACCTCCTGCGCTGGGTGGTCGTCTTCTGGTTGCTGGCAGGATACGCCTTACCCAGTACCTGGTGGCAAAAAGGGTCAGCGGAGGTTCTCATCCGTCGTGCACTGGTAGACGCACCTCCGTGCACCGCCCTGCTGGTGAGTGCAGGGGTGTTCGGGGTGGTGTGGTGGACCTTCGCCCGCGATGTACGTCTGGAACGCTGGGCGAGCCTGTTGTGGTTGTTGCTGCTGGTACTGGCAAGCGGTTATCTGTTTGACCCGATGGGGCGTGGGTATACAGGTACAGGGTATCTCCGATGTGCATGGGTGCTGTGCCTGTTGAGCACAGGAACCTTATGCGCACGCTTGCTGACGCCTGTGGAGCTGATGGCAATGGTGGTCACGCTGGCGGTCGTGCAGGCGGGCTACACACTGACCACTTTCGCGATGGGGCAGAACCTGTTCCACACCCATCGTTTGGCGAGGGCAGGGGGTACCTTCGGCACACCGGTGCATGTCTATACGATGATGTTGCTTGCGCTGCCGATGTGTCTTGCGCTCCTGTGTCGGCTGCGCTATGATAGGGTATGGATGGCACTGGGAGCAGCGGCAGCGATCATGGTAGCCGCCCTGTGGGTGACCTACTCACGCTCCGCATGGCTGGCGGTCAGCGTGGTGATACCGATGGTGGTGTACGCGTTGTGGGCACGAAAACGCCTGGCGATAGCGCTGGGAGTGGCTTTGTGGATACTCCTCGGGGGTATGTACGCTTTACGTTTAGAGAGCAGTGCCCCACTCGGCGACACTACTGCACAAACGCGGGTAGATATCTGGCGCATGGGCTGGCAGACGTTCGTGCAGAACTGGCTGTGGGGCGTAGGGGTGGATAATGTGCGCCTGCGCTACACATCTACCTGGCGCGGCTACGCGGTCAGCACCTGGTACGGCGCGCCGGAGAACCAGCTGCTGCTGTGGCTGTGCGAGCGCGGGATATGGGGCGGGGTTTTTGCCATCATGCTGGTTGTGGCGTTCGTGCAGCGATGGCGTCAGTGCCAGCCGGTGTACCGCTGGGGATTGGGCGGCGCGCTGCTGGCGATAGGCGTGCTGGGCATGTTCCAATCGGTTTTCGGCAGGGTGGAGGAGAGTGTGGAGACAGTGCTGGTGAGCGCGATATGGGCGTCTGCGCTTCGAGAGGAGGTCGTGAACGATGCACAGGCAACGGGCGTTCTCTTTGCCTGAGATGCTGGTGGTGGTGGGCATCATCTGGCTGCTGGCAGCGTTGCTGTTTCCCGTGTTCAGCGAGGCACGCAAGCGCAGCTATGAGACCGAGTGCGCATCGCACCTGCGTCAAATCGGCATGGCGATAGCGATGTATCTGAGCGACTACGATGACGAGTATCCGTTACGTCTGCTCTCACTGATGCCTGGATATGTATCCCATCGGGGCATTTTCTTATGCCGATTAGACCAGTTTGAGGGCAACGCGGAGCCCGGTCGGTACTGGGTGTCGCCGGGCACCAGCTATTTCTATCTGGGCGATGTAGATTACGGCATCGACTACTTCCGCAGCATCGGCGAGTACAACCCCAACTTCCCGCCATGGGCGGTGTATATTCGCACCATGCCCGCTTCCGAGGCGAAGGTGGTTTCGGACAGCTGGCATCGCTTCCCCGAGATGACCCTGCGCCTGTACGCAGACGGACATGTGAAGATGGAGCCGTCCAGTCGGTAAGAGGGTTCTCCTGCGCAGGAAGGGCGCCTCTGTCGGGCGAAGTATCTTTTTTACTATGATGGCTGCAATCGATTTACGCTGTGAATATCTGGAGCGCCCGATGGGGGTGGATACCCTTCCTCCGCGGCTGAGCTGGACGCTGTGGTCGCGCGTTCGAGGGCAGCGACAGACCGCTTACCGAATCCTCGTCGCCAGCTCCCCCGAACTACTGGAGCGCGACGAAGCTGACTTATGGGACAGCGGCAAGGTAGATTCTGACAACACGTGCCATATCCCTTATGGAGGCAAACCCCTGCGCTCGTTGCAGCGATGTTACTGGAAGGTGCGCGTATGGGATGCAGAGGGACAGCCTGCCTACTGGAGCGAGGTCAGCTGGTGGGAGATGGGCATTCTGCACGCGGAGGAATGGCGAGCGAAGTGGATCTGCGCTCCCGCTGCCGAGCCTGCACCGCTGTTTCGCAAAGAGTTTGTCGTCCAGCGCGGCTTGCAGCGCGCACGCGCCCTGATATGTGGATTGGGCTATTATGAGCTGTCTCTGAACGGCGAGCGCGTGGGGGATCAGGTGCTGGACCCCGCCCAGACCGACTACGAGAAGCGGGCGTTTTACGTGGTGCATGACGTGACCCACCTCTTGCGTGTGGGGAAAAACTGCGCAGGCGCGATGCTGGGCAATGGCTGGTACAACCAGTCGGTCGTATGGGGAGGCATGTCGTACGGGCAGCCGGTTCTGCTACTGCAGCTGGTGCTGGAATACGATTCAGGTCGTGTGGAACTGGTTTGCACCGATGAGACGTGGAAGACTCGCCCAGGTCCTGTGCTGAAGAACAACGTGTACGCTGGCGAGGAGTACGACGCCCGTCTGGAGATACCCGGCTGGAGTGAGGCGGGGCTGGACGATTCGGACTGGCAGCCGGTTCGGGTGATGGATAGCCCCACGCAGAGCCTGCAAAGCCAGATGATGCCGCCTATCCGTCGCACGCGCACGTTGCCGACCGCCGCCCTGAGTAGCCCACAGCCCGGCGTGTGGATTTTCGATATGGGGCAGAACTTCGCGGGATGGGCAAGGCTCAGAGTACAGGCTCCCGCTGGAACCACCATCACCCTGCGGTTTGCGGAGGCGGTATATCCCGACGGTACGCTCAACCCCGAGAGCACAGGCGTTTTCGCCACATATGTGGTGCAGACCGACCGGTACACCTGCAAGGGCGAGGGAACAGAGGTTTGGGAGCCGCGATTTACCTATCACGGCTTTCGCTACGTGGAGATGACCGGCTATCCGGGCACGCCCACGCCCGATATGCTGGAAGGGGTGGTGGTGCATACGGCAGTGCAACCTGCGGGCACGTTTGAGTGCTCGGACGAGATGCTCAACCGTATCCACCGCACGGCGATATGGACGGAGATCAGCAACCTGCATAGCATCCCCACCGACTGCCCGCACCGTGAACGGTGCGGATGGCTGGGTGACGCGCACGTCTCCGCCGAGATGACCATCTACAACTTCGAGATGGCGAATTTCTGGACGAAGTATCTGGAGGACATCGAGACCTCGCTGACGGAGAAGGGACTGCCTACCTTCGTCGCGCCCGGAAAGCGCAAAATCGGCGAGGCATCACCCGACTGGGGAACCGCCATCGTGCAGATCCCCTGGTACCTCTATCTATACTATGGAGATACGCGCGTGCTGGAACGCCATTACCCGACGATGAAGCGATGGGTGGAGCACTTGCAAAGCATCTCGGATGGCTACATCGTATCGGCTGGGTTAGGCGACTGGTGCGCGCCCGGCTCTGTGCCCGGCAACACGCCCATCCCCATCACCTCCACCGCCGTGTTCTATCTGGACGCCGTGCTGTTAGCGAAGAGTGCGAGCGTGCTGGGCAAGCGGGAGGATGAACAGCATTTTGCACAGCTGGCGCAGCGGGTAAAGCAGGCATTTATCGAGCGGTTCTACGATGCGCAGAAGCACACTTTCGGCAGTCAGGCGGCGGATGCGCTGGCGCTGGCGTGGGGGCTGGCTCCTGAAGGGGAAGAGCAAGCCATCGCCGACAGTCTGGCACGCGATGTGATGGAGAAACACGGCGGTCATCACTCTACGGGCATACTGGGCAGCCGACATCTGTACTGGGCACTGAGCGAGTACGGACATGGCGACGTGGCGATGACCATCCTGCACCAGCAGGATTACCCCAGCATCGGAAACCTCTTCCAGATGGGCGCCACCACCTTCTGGGAGTACTGGGGTGAGCCTCGCATCGACGAGCAGGAGGGACCGCGTTCGTACAACCATCCGATGCAGGGAGGGTTCGATGCGTGGTTCTTCTACGGCATCGCAGGTATCCGCCCCGATGAGGAAAGTGCCGGCTTCCAGCGTATCGTGCTCCAACCGCAGTTCTTGCCCGGTTTGCAATGGGCTCGGGCGAGTTATCGTTCGATACGCGGGCTGATAGTGAGCGAGTGGTACAGGAACGGTGAGCGGGTGATGTGGAAGGTAGTCATCCCGCCCGGTGTCACAGCAGTGACTCGTCTACCGTCGCTGAAGCAGGAACTCGCGTCGGGGGAATATGAGTTCGAGGTGGTGGTGTGAACGCGGTCGTCACTTCTGGTATCGGCCTCTTCCCCGCGCTCGACAGCCATTCGCGCAGGAAGCTGCTGCGCCCGCGTCGTATGATGCCTTGACCCTGTACGCTGAGGTGGAATATGGCGCAGTGCCTGCCGATAAGCATCTTTATCCTTTTAGCGATGGTGATGTTCATGACCACAACACAGGCTGAACCGGCGATTCCGCGTCCCGAACATCCGCGCCCCGATTTTCAGCGCGACCTGTGGATGAACCTGAACGGAGAGTGGGAGTTCGAGATCGACGAGCAGGGTATCGGCGAACAGGAAGGCTGGACCTCGGGCAGGAGTTTTCCGAAGCGCATCCTCGTGCCGTTCTGCCCGGAGAGTAAGCTGTCGGGCATTGGCAACACCGATTTTATGACGCATGTGTGGTATCGTCGCCACTTTCGCGTGCCTGCCAGCATGAAGGGCAAGCGGCTGTTCCTGCATTTTGGCGCGGTGGACTGGCACGCCCGCGTGTGGCTTAACGGCGAGTTTTTAGGCGAGCATCGCGGCGGCTATACCCCCTTCCGCTTCGAGATTACCCGACAGGTGAGGGCAGGCGATAACGAGCTGGTGGTACACGTGATCGATGAAACCCGCTCCGGCAAGCAGGCGACGGGTAAGCAAAGCCACGAACGACACTCCTACGGTTGCGTATATACTCGCACCACCGGTATCTGGCAGACCGTTTGGCTGGAAGCCACCGGCGATACATACCTGAAAACCTTCTGGCTGACACCTGACCCCGATGGCGGACGAGTTGTTTTTCAGGGATGGGTGGACGGCGTGCAGAAGGGTACGAAGGTGCGCCTGCGGGCATACGCAGGGGGCAAACTGGTTGGTGAAGAGGTGGTACCCGCTAACTGGCGCAATACCATCGGCGTCTTGAAACTGTCTACGGTGAAGCTGTGGCACCCGGGCAAGCCTTTCCTGTATGACCTGGTGATGACCGTCGAGCGCAACGGTAAACCGGTGGACACGGTGAAGAGCTACTTCGGCTTGCGCAAGGTGACCATTGAGGGCAACCGGTTCCTGATTAACGGCAAGCCGGTGTTCCAGAGGCTCATTCTGGACCAGGGTTTCTATCCCGATGGTATCTATACCGCTCCCTCTGACGAGGCGTTGCGCAAGGACATCGAGCTGTCGATGGCTGCGGGCTTCAACGGCGCGCGCCTGCACCAGAAGGTTTTCGAGCCTCGCTTCCTTTACTGGGCGGATAAGCTGGGCTATATCGTGTGGGGCGAGTATCCCTCGTGGGGGCTGAACGTGAACGATTACGAGGCGGTGACCCATGCGGTGCAGGAATGGCGCGAGGTGCTGGAGCGCGACCGCAACCATCCCAGCATCATCGGTTGGTGTCCGCTCAACGAGACAGATAGCAGTCAAGGCTCTGCGCTTGCTCAGGTACTGCTGGCGACCACTCAGACGATGGACCCCACGCGCCCATGGCTGGATACCAGCGGCTACGTGCACTTCGTGCCCGAAACGGACGTTTACGATTGCCACGACTACACGCAGGAGCCAGAGGTGTTTGCGCAGCGCTACGAGCCGTTCAAGCAAATGGGCACTCGCGCGTGGAATAACGCACCCAACGACCCTCGCAGCGCATACCGCGGCCAGCCCTACTTTGTCAGCGAGTATGGCGGAATGCGCATCCGCACCGAGCGCAGCACAGGCGAAGGCTGGGGCTATGGGGAGACCGACCTGCAGGAGTTTCTCAAGCGCTATAAGGCGCTGACCGATGTACTGCTGGACAACCCCAATATGTTCGGATTCTGCTACACGCAGCTGACCGACGTGGAGCAGGAGCAAAACGGCGTCTATTTCTACGACCGGCAGCCCAAGTACGACCCTGCGCTACTAAGGGCAATTAACGCACGTCCTGCTGCCTATGAAACACAGCCACCGCGTGTGCTGGACGTGCAATGGCAGACCTTGTTGCCCACCTCACAGCATCAGGCACAGCAGTGGCGATACACAACTGCCAAACCGGCGGACAGCTGGTTCCAGCCCGGTTTCGACGATAGCGCGTGGCAGGAGGGAGAAGGTGGCTTTGGCACGCAGGGCACACCGGGAGCGGTGGTGCGTACGGTATGGAACACCTCGGACATCTGGCTGCGCCGTCGGTTTCATCTCGACCGCGTCGACTTCAAGCATCTGGCGCTGGTTATCCACCATGACGAAGATGCGGAGGTGTACCTTAACGGCAAGCTGGTGGCGACGTTGAAAGGATTTATGACCGGCTATACCGAGCACCTCGCTACCGAGGCATTGAAGAGCGTCCTCCGGCATGGTGAAAACGTGATTGCCGTACACTGCCGCCAGACGATCGGAGGACAATACATCGATGTAGGGATTGTAGGGGGAAGATAGTCCGCCAAAGGTTTTCCTGTTGCACCCATCTGTCTCACGCGGTAAAATATGTATGACACATTGTGTGAAGGTGAACGGGGGCAAATGAACAGGATAGACGCACAGACCATCATCAGCCTGCTGTTACAGGACGAGGAACTGCGACAGCAGGTGCTGGAAGCCGTTGAGCCTGCGGAGATCAAGCGCCTCTATGAGCAGT